>CALZIZ010000048.1 GCA_945787465.1 uncultured Desulfuromonadales bacterium | reverse complement strand
ATAGAATGAATAGCACCAGGAATTTATTCTTTTTAAGCATTTCAGCCTCCGGGTTCGCTCTCGGTCGGGGAATTCTCCCTTTCGGGGGACAAGCCTGCAATTACTGGATGGTAGGACTTGCGAAACGGCTCATCCAAATGCACCAGCAGCAGATTCATTGGTACAGTTTCAAGCAATCCGTTTCCGGAAAAACGCCCTTTCGAAAAATTATACCTTACAAATGTAGCAATAGCATTGATATCCTTAGGGGTCGCCAGAAAAAATGGCCTGGCTGAAATCTGCAGAGGTGCTTTAAACCTCTCCATTCACCGATTCAGGTTGGATTTTCAGGTAGATTAATGAATGACCCGAACAGCTGGCACAAGAATGCCAAGGAGGTGTTGACCCGATGAATGCCTGGAAATGTGAAGTCTGCGGTTATGTTCACAGCGCAGAGTCGCCCCCTGAATTCTGCCCGGTCTGCGGAGCCGGCCAGGAGCATTTCAGCCGCATGACTGCGGTGGCAGCAAAAAAGGCTCCGGCATTGTCGGCGGCATGGCGCTGTACGATCTGCGACCACTTGCACGAAGGGGATGCCCCGCCGGAAAACTGCCCGGTCTGCGGAGCTCCGGCCAACCTTTTTGAGCCGGAAAGCGCACCAGCCTCTGCAGCCGACGGTTGCGACGTGCAACGCATCCTCATTGTCGGTGGCGGCATCGCAGGGCTGACAGCCGCCGAAGAGGCCCGCAAGGCAGCGTCAGAGGTTGAGATTTCGTTGATCTCCAAAGAACCGGGTTTGCCTTACTACCGGCTGAATCTGACCCGGTTTCTTGCGGGGGAGGTGACCGAGGACGAACTGCTCATGCAGCAGCGCTCCTGGTACGAGACCAAGAAAATCGATCTGGTTGAAGGCGAAGTTGGAAACATTGCAGCCGAGCGACGCGAAGTGCTCCTGGGCGACGGTCGGGTGCTGCCCTACGATCGTCTTGTTCTGGCTAACGGATCCCATCCCTTTGTGCCGCCTGTTGCGGGGGTAACCCGCGAGGGCGTCCATGTGCTGCGCACCCTTAGTGACGCGCGGGCCATTTCCGGGCGACTTTCCCCTGGGATGCGCTGTGTTTGCATCGGCGGCGGCCTGCTGGGCCTTGAAACGGCCGGGGCCCTGTGCCGGCGCGGCATTGAGGTGACTATTGTCGAGGGCCAACCCTGGCTTCTGCCCCGGCAGCTGTCTCAGGCCGGGGGGCAGATGCTTCAGCGACACGTCGAGGCAGGGGGGATGAGGGTACGCTGCGGGACTCAGGTTCAGGAACTGATCGGTGATGAACATGTGCGCGGGGTACGGCTTGCCGACGGCAGCGAACTGGCCGCCGAACTGGTGATTCTCTCGGCTGGGGTGCGCCCCAACAGTTACCTGGCACGCCAGACCAAGCTTAAGGTCAAGGCCGGGGTCATCGTCAACGATCGCATGCTGACCTCTGACCCGGCTATTCTGGCGGCGGGGGATGTTGCCGAGCACCGCGGCCAGCTATACGGCATCTGGCCGGCCAGCTATGCCCAGGGCGTGGTCGCGGGTATCAATGCAGTCGGCGGGCACGCCGAATTTGTCGGGCTGCCGCCCCATACCCGCCTCAAGGTGCTCGATATCGAGCTTTTCAGCATCGGCCTGCTCAGCCTGCCTGATGCCAGTTACCAGCTGATCGAAGAGCAGGGCGATGCAAGCTACCGCTGCCTGGTCTGTCGGGATAACCACCTGGTCGGTGCCGCCTTTCTCGGCGAGGCTCCGCCGGCTGGCGTTATCAGCGATGCAATCGAAGAGGAAACGCCCCTGGCCGAATTGCCGGAGATTCTGGCACTGTTTCCCCAGTTGGCGCAGCGATTCGGGGGGATTTGAATCGCAGGAAAAACCCGTTCAACCACAAATTCACAGAGCTTATTCCCAACGTCTTTCAGCGGTGTTATTATTTTTACATGACATAAGAAAACACTTTAGGAAAAGCTGTTTAAATACCTGAACAATAGGGAAAGGAGTTCAGGCGATGCACACTTGCAAGATACTGTTTATGTTGCAGATTGTTGGGTTTTTTGTTTTCGCCTCTCTCGCTTTTGGCGCAGATTCGGTTCATGGCCAGGAGCCTGACGTGATGCCCGGTCAGATAGCACCTCGTTTGCAGAATCTGGGCTCCCACACCTTTACCGTCACCACCAGTTCCGAGCGAGCCCAACTGTTCTTCAACCAGGGCATCAACCTGGCCTATGGTTTCAACCACGCCGAGGCTGCACGCTCTTTTCGTGAAGCGGCCCGCCTCGACCCTGATTGCGCCATGGCCTATTGGGGCCATGCCTGGGTGCTCGGGCCGAACATCAACATGCCGATGGACCCGGGCGCCGAGCCAAAGGCCTTCGAATTGGTGCAGCAGGCCATTGCACTAAAAGCTAAGGCTTCTGAGCGGGAGCAGGCCTATATCGATGCCCTGGCCACCCGCTATTCGGGAAAGGCAGAAGATCGCGTCCCACGTGATCAGGCCTTCGCCGATGCCATGAAGCAGCTGTCGCAGCGGTATCCCGACGATCTCGATGCCGCCACCATTTATGCAGAATCCCTGATGGACCTTCGCCCCTGGGACTACTGGACCAGGGACGGCCGTCCCAACCCGGGTACGGAGACAGCAATCGCGGTTCTCGAGGCGGTAATGGCGCGGAATCCGCAACACCCGGGAGCCAACCATTACTACATTCACCTTCTTGAGCCGACCAAGGGGCCGGAGCGGGCCGAGGCTGCTGCAGACAGGCTCAGGGGCCTGGTCCCGGGAGCCGGGCACCTGGTTCACATGCCGGCCCATATTTACCTGCGGGTCGGTCGGTACGCCGACGCTTCGGACGTCAATGAGCAGGCTATTGCGGCCGACGAAAGTTATATCTCCCAGTGCCGGGCCCAAGGGATCTATCCGCTGGGCTACTATCCTCACAACATTCACTTTTTGTGGTCTTCTTCGACCATGGAAGGACGCAGCGCCGTTGCCCTTGATGCGGCGCACAAGGTCTTCAGCAAGATTCCGGATGAGGCCGTCGATGAGCTGTCGCTGCTGCAGACCTTTCTGGTGGTTCCCTATTACGCCCTGGCACGTTTTGGGAAGTGGGATGAAATCCCGAAGCTGTCGCCCCCCGCTGCGGATCGTCCCTTTGTGACCGGAATCTGGCACTATGCCCGGGGGATGGCATTTGTCAGATTGGGTAAGCTTCAAGAGGCCGAGGCTGAACTGGTTCAGTTGCAGAAAATTGCCGATGACCCGGCCCTGAGTGAAATCATGCTCTTCTCGCCCAATTCTGCAGGGCAGGTGCTTTCCATTGCCCCCGAGGTCCTCGCAGGGGAGCTTGACGCAAAGCGCAAGGACTATGACCGGGCCATCGCTCATCTGCAGCGCGGGGTGAGGCTCGAGGACGGGTTGGCCTACATCGAACCTCCCGATTGGCACTACCCGGTACGCCAGGCGCTGGGAGCGGTGCTTCTCGATGCCGGATTGCCGGCCGAAGCCGAAACCGTCTACTGGGAAGACCTCAAGCGTAACCCTGAAAATGGCTGGTCCCTGTTCGGTTTGATGCAGGCCTTGCGGGCCCAGGGAAAAAACGATCAGGCCGCCCAGGTCGAGAAGCGCGGTTTAAAAAAGCCTGGTCTCGTGCCGATGTCGAGCTCAGTGCCTCAAGATTTTAACCGGCCAGGAGGCTGCCGACGTATTTTTATTGTGGGGAGGGAGTTTCATGAAAGGCTTTGTGGTGATTCTCAGCATCTGCCTTGGGGGGGCTTTCGGTTGGTGGGGAGGTTCCAAGGTCGGCCTGATGACCGGCTACCTGATGTTCGTGTTCGGCTCATCCGCCGGGCTTTACCTGGGACGCCGTTTTGTGCGCAACTATCTCGAATAGGGGAGAGGGTGGACGGTTGGCGGGGGCCTGAATGCCCTTTCCCTCGGGGGGAGACAATTCCGTTCGGCCTGAGCCTGTCGAAGGCCTGGTTCAAAGTGCTTCGACAGGCTCAGCACGAACGGCAGGGGCAACATTCTTACACTGCTACTGGGCCTGCTGCATCTGCTTGCGAAGTTGTTCCATCTGTTCTTTCATCTGCTCTTGGAACTGTTCCATTTTTTCGGGAGACATATCCAAGGGGTTCGGGTCCGGCTGCATGGTGCCGAAAGAGGATCCGGGCTGCATCATCGGCCCGCCCATGGTCGGAACCTGGAATTTTTTATAGCCGCTCGGGATTGCAAACAGTTGCGAGTCCTGCTTTTCGATCCTGAGGTTGCTGTATTCCATCGAAAAATTGGTCGTGCGGCCTCGGTGGCTGTTGCTTCCCTCCATTTTTACCGGGATATTCTCGCGGGTCAGCCAGACAAAGCCCTCTGTGGTGGTGCCGTCCGGATCGGTGGCGACGATGCGGTACTTTTCGGCTTTAACACCGTTGATGGTTTCGCTGCCCTCCCTGGTCATCTCCAGGTCCGTATCGCGCCAGGCTTTGGCCGGATCTTTTTTCCCCTTATCCGGGGCGCTGGAACTTTCCATGTACATCTTCTGCTCGGGCATGAGAATCCAGGTCACATCCTTTTGCTGCTTGCGGATGACGACACTTTTCTGGCCCATCATTTCTATTTCTCGCCGCTCATCTCCCTTCGAATAATAGATTTTTCCCTGGATGCTCATCGGCCCGCCGTCGGGTGCGCCATCTACGGTCATCACCGTATCGGCCGAATAGTCGACTTTTGGCAGGGGCATGGTGTCCGCAGATGCCTGGGGCGAGAGCGATGCCACCAAGACTAGAGCGCAAGTTATGATTATGACATTTCTCATTTCAACGCCTCCTCTCCAATAGGCCGGGGGTTGCAATTCGTTTTGAAAGTTTATCGGGATTTCACACTTTTTTCGGCAGAAAGCCGTATTTCCTCTTTCCCAGTTCAGCCACGCGATAGATATCCTCTCCTGATATAATGGACATGTAAGAAGATGCCGTCCCGAAACGGTTTCAGAAGAGGAGAGTAAGGATGAAACGTACAGTCCTTGTGCTGCTGACAGTATGCTGGATCATCTTTGGCGGATTTGCCCTGGCCCAGTCCCTCGGTGGATCTGACCGGATGGCCATCAGCAACAACCTGCAGTCTTCCCTTGAGCAGAACCGCTCCTCCATCTGGGTTAACCCGGATACCGGAAATAGCGGGGATATTCTTCTCGATAAATTCTATCACAATGGGCAGGGCGAGTATTGCCGTGAATTTACCCAAACGATTTTCATCGCTGGCGAAAAACAACAGGGGTACGGAACCGCCTGCCAACAACCCGACGGAACCTGGCGCATTGTCACCGAAAAACCGCCTGAACCTCCGCCCAGGGTTCGTGCACCAGTCTATGACCCCTATTACGACGACAGGTATTACTACCCCAGGAGCTACTGGTATCCCTACCGGATGAATTTCGGTTTCGGTTATTATCACCATAGCGGTCACCGCAACCACTATAGGGGGCACCACAATAAAGGGCACCACAATAAAGGGCATCACAATCGCCGTGGGCACCACCGTGGCAAACATCATTGAGGGAGATGCAAGGCGCATCGCTGCTCGTTTACCTGGAGAACAATAATGTCTGAAATCGCCCGGGACTGGTGGTTGATCAAGCGGTTAAACGTATTGACGAAACAATGCTCAGAACGTATCTTTAGACTTGGTTAACTTAAGCCGACCGGAGCTTTTATGAAACGGAGGGGAAATTTCAAGCAACAGGAGCACCTTCTCCAATCAAGGCGGTGGGTGCTTTTCCTTTTCATAAAATGAGTTGATTGGTTAAGACCCAGACATTTCTACCCAGGAGGAGTTCATGGACAATCGTTTCATCATGACCGCATATGGCAAAGACAGGCCGGGCATCGTCGCCGACGTTACGAGAATTCTGTTCGAAAACGGCTGTAACCTTGAAGACACAGCGATGACCCTGCTGGCCGATGAGTTCACCCTGGTGCTTCTTTTTGAGGGACCAAGGCAGGATATTCAGGCCAAACTGGTCGATGAGTGTCAGCGGATCGAATCTGCGAAAGGGATTACCGCTTATGTTCGGCCCCTGAAAGAACGGCAGGTCGTGCATCAGAGCGGTTTTGAAACCTGCACCCTGCATGTCGAAGGGGTTGATCATTCTGGCATTGTCTATAAGGTCAGCCAGTTTCTGGCCGATAAGGGAATGAATATTTACGACCTGAAGTCCACCGTCAAGGAGGAGCCGGGCAGCGGCAGCAGATTTTACCTGATGGATATCCACATTCAGGTCCCCGAGGGGACTTCGATGGCGCAACTTGAAGAAGGGCTGCGCGAGGTGGAGGACGAACTGGCTGTCGATATTGCTATTTCGAGGTAGAGATAAGAAGGGCCAGCTCTGAGAGACATGAAGATCGTCATTCCCGCGAGATTTTGGGCGGGAATCCAGGCATCAGTGATTGGAACAATCTGGGTCCCCGACAAAAGAACTCGGGGATGACAGGCGGGAGGGGGGCGGTCGGGGTGAGGCACGAAACATGTTGGGTCCGTCGCTGCGCTCCTTGACCCAACCTACGGATTCTTGCCCTGTATCCTGAAGAGTGAGGGAAGGGGAGCAAAGCAAAGAAGATATCTTTGCTTGCTCTCCTCACTTGTCCTTACACTCCGGCAGCTTTGAACGCCTGGCTTACGATCGCCCTGGCTTCGTCCTGAATCTGCTTGAGGTGATCTTCGCCCTTGAAGGATTCCGCGTAGATCTTGTAGATGTCCTCGGTGCCCGAGGGGCGCGCCGCGAACCAGCCGTTTTCGGTGGTGACCTTGAGGCCGCCGATCCCTGCGCTGTTGCCGGGGGCCTTGGTGAGCTTGGCGGTGATCGGTTCGCCGGCCAGGGTGTCGGCGGTGATCTGCTCGGGCGAGAGCTTGCCGAGAACCGCTTTTTGCGCGGGGGTGGCTTCGGCGTCGATTCGCGCGTAGACAGGATCGCCGAACTTTTTTACCAGCTCCTCGTAGTGCTGCGCAGGGTCCTTACCGGTCACCGCGGTGATCTCCGCTGCCAGCAGGCAGAGGATGAACCCGTCCTTGTCGGTCGACCACACCGTGCCGTCCTTGCGCAAAAAGGAGGCTCCGGCACTTTCCTCGCCGCCGAAACCGTAAGAGCCGTCCACCAGGCCGGCGACGAACCATTTGAAACCGACCGGCACCTCCGATAGGGTACGCCCAAGGTCTGCGGCCACCCGGTCGATCATTGATGAGGAGACCAGGGTCTTGCCCACCGCCGCGTCGCTGCGCCATCCCTTGCGGCTGCTGAACAGGTAGTTGATCGCCACGGCAAGATAGTGGTTGGGGTTCATAAGCCCCGCCGTTGGGGTGACGATGCCGTGACGGTCGAAGTCCGGGTCATTGCCGAAGGCGATATCGTACTTGTCTTTGAGCTTGATCAGCCCCGCCATGGCGCAGGCCGATGAGCAGTCCATGCGGATCTTGCCGTCCTTGTCAACGCACATGAAGCTGAAGGTGGGGTCGGGGTGGCCGTTGATGAGCTCGATGTTGAGGCCGTATTTTTCAGCGATCGGCTTCCAGAACCCGAGCCCTGAACCGCCGAGGGCGTCGGCGGCGATGCGCAGGCCGGCTTTTTTGATCGCCTCCATGTTAATGACATTGGAAAGGTCGTCGACGTAGGGCGTGACAAAGTCGTGTTCCACTGTGGTAGGCGCCGCAAGCGCCTTGTCGTAAGGGAGGCGGCTGATCCCCTCAAGCCCCTGGCGCAGATAGGCGTTGGCCTTGTCGGCGATCCATGAGGTAACATCGGTGTCGGCCGGGCCGCCGTTAGGCGGGTTGTACTTGATGCCGCCGTTATCCGGCGGGTTGTGCGAGGGTGTGATGACGACACCGTCGGCAAGGTTTGCGGACTTGCCCTTGTTGGCCCTGAGGATGGCGTGGGAGATGACCGGGGTGGGGGTGTATTCGAGGTTTTTTGCCACGCGAACCTCGACCCCGTTGGCGGCCAGCACCTCGAGGGCGGTGGCGTGGGCCGGTTCGGAAAGGGCATGGGTGTCCATCCCCAGGAACAGGGGCCCATCGATCCCGGCGCCCTGGCGGTAATCGCAGATCGCCTGGGTGATGGCGAGGATATGGTCCTCGTTAAAGGTGCATTTGGTCGCTGCTCCCCGGTGGCCTGAAGTGCCGAAGGCGACCAGGTGGGTCTCATCGGCCAGGTCGGGATGCCGGGTGTAGTAATCGCTGATGAGCCTTGGGATATTGGGAAGAATTTCCTTCGGTGCCGGGTGACCCGCCAGTTGGTGAAGCGCCATACCTCTTTCTCCTTGGGAATTTGCCTGTATGAAAATTAATAGCTGCTTCTCTTATAAGCGTGCAAGTGTAGCGGCTGTGCAGGTTCTGTCAAGAGGCGATAGCTGAACCCGGCCTTACCGACGCCCCCCTTTGAAATCGCTCTTGTCTTTGCCCGTCCCCTCCTGCTAGATTAATTTATTCAAAACCAGGTAACTACGATTTAAATCTTCAGTAACGTCAGGAACGGCAAGTGATAGCACTGCATGTCTCATTTTTAAATGGCAGGGTCTTTCTGTGGAGCGAAGGTTCCCATATCGGTGACCTGAAAGAACTGCGGGCGGCTGTAAAGGCTGTGGGCCTCGTATGTAAAATTCTCAAAGGCAACACCGAAGGCTGCGTTGCCTGGCTCCCCTCCAGGGGAGAGGTGGCGGTCCCTTCGTCTCCTTTGATCGGCCATGAGCCGGATAAGCGCAAAAAAATCCGATTCCACTCCTTTTCTATCATCGCCCGTCCGCTTGGCCTAGAAGAGTTGCTTGAACTCACCGCGATTGCCGAAAGGGGCAACGTACCGGGCAGCGGGGTGATTTTCGGTCACTCCATTGGCTGGGCGGGGCAGCTGCTCAAGACCGCTTCGGTGCTTCTGGCAAAAGAAGCCTTTCTGCCGACGGTGGTTCAGAATGCCGGGCACTGGGAGGGGCGCTGGGTGCCGGTCCCCGAAACCAGCTGCGAATCTCGTCTTGAACGGCTCACCCTCGATATGCCTGCCGTCTGCCGGTGTCTGACCAGCTCCGCGGACCGGGAACCTGAGGTGCCGAGGCAGATGGTTGTCGATAGTCTGCTGACCCGCTTTCTCGATGGCATGATTCGACAAGCCAACAGCACGGATGCAGGGCGTAAAGTTTATGACAGCCTCCATGACGCCTGGTTGCAGGCCCTGACAAGTGATGATGCCCGCATTGCCTGGGACGATGAACGGGAGGTTGGTGAATTTTTCACTCAGCTGAACCGTTGGAGTCGCCCGGTTGACCTGAATGCCAGGTCGGCCTTCAAGTTCTGTTTCCGTCTGGCTGAGCCGATGGAGGATTTTTCAGACGTTTGGCAGGTCGAATATCTGCTGCAACCCAAGGCCGACCAGAGTTTGAACCTGCCGGTGGCCGAGCTTTGGAAGAAAAGCGGCAAGGCGGCAAAGCATCTGCAGAAATTTGGCGGTGTGCCGACCGAGTTCATGCTGACCGCCCTCGGGCAGGCTTCGGGTCTTTGCCCTGATATCCGGGCCAGCCTTAAACAGAAAACCCCGGGAGGCTTCAACCTTGAGGCAAACGGGGCCCATGAATTTCTGCAGGATTACGCCGAAGCCCTGCGCGGTGCCGGGTTCACCGTCATGCTGCCGTCCTGGTGGGTCGGTCGCGGGCCTGCAAAACGTCTCGGGCTCAAGGCCAGTGCCAGCAGCCCCAAGATGCAGGGCGGTGGCCGTGGGCTGACCCTTGAGTCCATGATCGCCTTCGATTACAGCGCTTCACTCGGGGGTGAAGAGCTGAGCCTTGACGAGTTAAAAGCCCTGGCCGATCTTAAGGCTCCGCTGGTCAAAGTGCGCGGGCAGTGGACGCAGATCGACCAGGAACAGATCCAGTCTGCCATCCGGTTTCTCGAAAAGCAGAAGGGGCAATCCTTGTCGGCCCGGCAACTGTTGACCATCGCTCTTGGCGCAGAGAAACAGGTGGGCGGGTTATCCGTCGATGCCGTGGAAGTCACAGGGTGGCTCAATGACTTGCTGGGGAAGCTCACCGGGCGCACTGAATTCGAGGTATTGAACCCGCCCCGGGATTTTTCAGGAAAGCTCCGCCATTACCAGGACCGGGGCTTTTCCTGGCTCGCCTTTTTGCGCAGGTGGGGGCTTGGGGCCTGCCTGGCCGACGATATGGGCCTTGGTAAAACCGTCCAGACCCTGGCTCTGATCGAGAAGGAGCGCGAGGAGGGGGAGAGGCGGCCGGTACTGCTCGTCTGCCCGACCTCGGTGGTTAACAACTGGCGCAAGGAGGCTGCCCAGTTCACCCCGAACCTGAGTGTACTGGTTCATCACGGCGGCGAGCGACGCAAGAAGCAGGCCTTTGCCAAAGAAGCGGCTCAGCACAACCTGGTGGTTTCAAGTTACGGGTTGCTGCATCGGGACATCGACTTTCTCAAGGACATCTCCTGGGCCGGGGTCATTCTGGACGAGGCCCAGAATATAAAAAATCCTCAAACCAAGCAGTCCAAAGCCGCTCGCGCTCTGGGCTCGGACTATCGCATTGCCCTCACCGGTACTCCCGTTGAAAACCATGTCGGCGACCTCTGGGCCCTGATGGAGTTTCTCAATCCAGGCCTCCTCGGCACGCAGAACAGCTTCAAGAACGCCTTTTACCGCCCCATACAGACCTACCGCAATGCCGCGGTGGCCGAAAAGCTCAAAGCCCTGACCGGGCCTTTTATCCTGCGCCGGCTGAAAACGGACAAATCGATCATTTCTGACCTGCCGGAAAAGATGGAAATGAAGGAGTACTGCACCCTCACAAAGGAGCAGGCATCCCTGTACAAGGCGGTGGTCGACGATATGCAGGAGCAAATTGAACAGGCCGAAGGGATCAACCGGCGGGGCCTGGTCCTGGCGACGCTGATGAAACTCAAGCAGGTCTGTAATCACCCGGCCCAGTTTGCCGGGGACAACTCCTCGGTCGCAACGCGCTCAGGGAAACTGCAGCGCTTGGCCGAGTTGCTGACCGCAACAAGGGAGATGGGCGAACGGACATTGATTTTCACCCAGTTCGCCGAAATGGGCAGCATGATGCAGGGCTATTTCCAGGAGCAGTTCGGCGAAGAGGTCTTTTTTCTGCACGGAGCCGTGCCGAGGAAGAAACGTGATGAGATGGTCGAGAGGTTTCAAACGGACGACAGCGCGCCGCAGATTTTCATCCTCTCTCTCAAGGCAGGGGGTACAGGGTTGACGCTGACCCGCGCCAATCATGTCATTCATTACGATCGCTGGTGGAATCCGGCGGTGGAGAATCAGGCCACCGACCGGGCTTTCCGCATCGGTCAGCACAAAAACGTGCAGGTCCGCAAGTTCATTGTCGCTGGAACCCTCGAAGAGCGGATCGACGAGATGATCGAAAACAAAACCGGCATTGCCAACCAGGTTGTCGGCACCGGTGAGCAGTGGCTGAGCGAACTTTCCAATGACGATTTGCGCGAGTTGATTCAACTGGGCAGCGAAGCGGTGGGAGAATAGTCTTATGGCGAGACGCTACGGATTCTACGACTGGTATGAGCCGACCACCCCCAAAGAGGTCAAGGGGGGCATCAAGGCGCAGAGCAAACGAGGATCATTTGCCAGCAAGTGGTGGGGAAAACGGTGGATTCAGACCCTGGAGAGTTTCGACATCGGCGCGCGCCTTTCAAGGGGGCGCTCCTATGCCCGCAAGGGGCAGGTGGCCAGCCTTGACATCGGCGCCGGGGACGTTTCAGCCAAAGTCCAGGGCTCCCGATCCGGTGCCTACCGGATATCGATCAAGCTTAAGGCCTTTACCGCCAGGCAGTGGCAGCAGGTCGTCGAACAGCTGGTGGAGCAGCCCATCTTTGCGGCGCAGCTGCTCGGCAACGAGATGCCCGAAGGGATCGAGTCGGTCTTTGAAGAGGCTGGGCTCACCCTGTTCCCGCAAAAAAGTCGGGACCTGGAGACCGATTGTTCTTGCCCCGACTGGTCGAATCCGTGCAAACACATCGCCGCCGTCTTCTACCTGATGGCTGAGGCCTTTGATGGCGATCCCTTCTTGCTTTTCAAATTGCGGGGAATGGAACGTGACGAGTTTCTGCAAAGGCTTCAGAAAAGCGGCGCCGGGCAGGGCGGCGACTCAGAAGAGCAGGCTCCAGAACCTGAACCGGAGCCCTTGCCCCTCGATGCCGGCGCATTCTGGGGGGGCGACACCGTCAATGAGCCCCCGGCCAAACCTTACCCTGCCCGATTGCATGCGGCACTTCCGCGCCGGCTTGGTCCCTTGCCGTTCTGGCGTTCGGACCAGGAGTTTATCCGGGAGATGGAGAAGATTTACCGTTCGGCCTCGGGTTATATCGAGCATCTTGACAATGGCATTGAAGGATAAATGACACTTAGAAGTGAATTTCAGGACAGGGCAGAACCTTGAAGATTTTTCAGTGTGATATCCTCAATTTCCCATTGCATCAAGGCCAGAGCTTCCTCGTCACCAAATATGAACTTTTAAGTGAGAAGATCCTGGCCTCAGGCCTGGCCACGCCCGATGAACTGCTCAGCCCGCCTCAGGCAACCCTTGGCGAAATAACCCGGGTTCATGATCCCGAATATGTCGACCGATTGCTGAAAGGGGCGTTTTCGGCCCGGGAAATTCGAGATGTAGGGCTGCCCTGGTCTCCGCAGATTATCGAGCGGGCCCTGCGTTCGGCGGGGGCGACCATCGCGGCCTGCAGATCAGCGATAAGGGAAGGAGTCGCCCTCCACCTCGGCGGCGGCACCCACCATGCGTTTCGGGGACGGGCCAAAGGGTTTTGCTGGCTGAACGATTGCGCCATCGCTGCAAGGGCAATGATAGCCGAAGGGCTGGTGCGCAAAGTGCTGATCCTTGACTGCGATGTTCACCAGGGCGATGGCACCGCGGCGATTTTTCGCGACGACGCGGATGTCTTCAGCCTCTCCATCCATGGCCGCTCCAGCTACCCCTATCGCAAGGAGCCGAGCGATCTCGACATCGTGTTGCCGGCCGGCAGCGGGGACGCAAGCTACCTTGAGGCCCTGGAGCAAGGGCTTACAGTCGCCCTGAAGGGCTTTAACCCCGAGCTGGTCATCTATCTTGCAGGGGCGGATGTCTATGCCGATGACCGCTTCGGTTGTCTGGCCCTCAGCAAGGAGGGGATCGCCTTGCGCGACCGCCTGGTTTTTAATGTCTTTGCAAAGGCCCGCACCCCTGTTGCCGTCACCCTGGCGGGCGGTTATGCCGCCAATATCATGGATTCGGTCGATATTCATTTGCAAACCGCAAGGCTTGCAATGGAGTTTCAAACCCATACCTGAGAAATGTTTTTTGATAAAATGCCAGGGTTTTTAATTTTCATGTTAAGGAGGGTTGGATGGTTGCGGGGTTGTACAGAATTGTGTTTCGCGGGGAGCTGGCCGAGGGTGTCGAACGGGAGGAGGCCGAGACCAATCTCAGGGCCCGTTTCAAGTACAGTGATTCAGCCTTGGAAAGGATCTTTTCAAAAAAAGCCCTGGTTTTAAAGGGTGGCCTTGAAAAAAACACCGCGTTCAAATATCAACAGGCCCTTGCCCAGGCAGGCCTCGTCTGCGAGCTTCAGATGGCAGGTGATGAAGCTTCGGCTAGGCAGACAACCCAAGAAAATATGCAAGAAAACGCTCACCTCAAACCTGACGAAAACGGTCCCAGAGGGTTGGGAAATTCAACACATGAGGTCTTGACCTCCGATCCGCCTGACACCGAAACCAGCTCTCCGGTGGATGAGGATGAGGCTCAGGCCGAGGGGCCTTTGACCGATGTTATTGTGCAATCGTTGAGGCAAACCAAACCCTGGGTTCGGTTGATTTCTGTTCTGTTGTTTTTCGCGGCGGGTCTCGGTCTCTTCGGTACGGTGGTTCCTCTGATGACAGGTCTCCATGGTTTTCCCGGTGGCCCTCCCTATCTTTTCATCTTTGGCGTTCAGGCGTTATTTTCTCTTCTCTACCTGATTCCCGCTTTTCTTCTTTTCAAATATGCCTCTGCCATTCGCACCCTGCTGGAAGGAGGCGGGGTGCCTGAACTCGAAACGGCCCTCGTCTACCAGAAATCGTTCTGGAGATTCTCAGGCATTCTGGCGCTGCTCGGACTGTTGATTTGTCTGATCGGTGTTAGTATTGCGATCCTGGTCCCGGTGGTGATGGGGGTTGGGTAGTCTTTGGTGGATTGTCCGGGATTGCCTGACCTGCAAACGGCTCATATGCCCCGCTTCCAGGCCAGCTCCTCAGGCAACATGGGGAATCCGTTTTTTTTTAAAGGAGCATCGATGTCAGTCGAAGAGAATGTTTTTTCCATCCCTGTCAGTGATTTCTGTCGCCGGGAGCTGATCTCCTGTTCGGTCAATGATCGGGTCCTCGATGCGGCTGCGGCCATGCGGGAGAAGGGGGTTTCCAGCGTTGTCGTTTATGATGACGGGGCCCCGGTAGGGATTATTACCGACCGCGACCTGCGCAACAAGGTGGTTGCGGCCGGTGCCGACCCCCGGGCCCTGAAGGCCAGGGCCGTCATGAACGCCCCGCTTATCGTCGTTAAAGAAAACGATATTTTTTTCGAAGTCATCTACAAGATGTCAAGGCACGGTATCCATCGGGTCGGCGTTGTCGATGAAGACAACCGGCTGTGCGGCATGGTTAACGAAGCTGACCTGATCAGGGTGCAGAGCAAATCGCCCCAGCAGCTTGTCAGGGAGCTCGAAACGGCACGCAGCATCGATGACCTCAAGGCCACCTGCCAGGGGATTCAGGACCTCGCCCTGTTTCTGAGCAGGGCAGGGGTGAAGACCCGGGATATGGTGCGGCTGATCTCCCACCTTAACGACCAGGTCGTGCTGCGGCTGGTGGCGATTCTTCGGGCAGAACGGTTCCCCAGCCTTCCCGATGGATTTGCTTTTCTGGTTCTTGGCAGCGAAGGGCGCGGCGAGCAGACCCTGAAGACCGATCAGGATAACGCCATGATCTACGCCGACCACCTTTCGGAGGAGGAGGTCAGGGTGCTCGAATCCTTTTCCCACGCCCTGGTCGATGCTTTGATCGAGATCGGAGTGCCCGAATGTCCAGGCGGCATCATGGCGAAGAACCCCTTCTGGCGCAGAAGCCTGAGTGAATGGCTTAAGGTTGTGGAAGGGTGGATTTCAATACCCGATGGCGAAAACACCCTCAACTTCAGCATGTTTTCCGACATGCGCCTGGTTTGTGGCGACCCGTCTCTGGTGCAGGAAATCAAGGACTACATTGCCCGCAGGACGCGCGAAGAGACGCTCTTTCTCATGCGCATGGCGGACAAGGCCTTGCGCTTTGCTCCGCCTCTTGGGTTTTTCGGCGGGTTCAAGGTTGAGAAGGGGGAACACCTGGGGCAGATCGACCTCAAAAAAGCAGGGATTTACGCAATTTCTGAAGGGATCAAGGTTCTTGGCTTTTCGGTGGGAATTCTGGGGGGAGGAACCCTGGAAAAGATCGCAAAGCTTCAGCAGAAGGGGGTTCTCTCCGCCGAGCAGGCCAAGGACCTGGAGGCGAGCTTCAATCTGCTCTGCTACCTGCGGCTGCGGGGGCAGGTCGAAGCGATTTCAACGGGAGGCGAGCTCTCCAACTATATCGCCCCCGATGGCCTCAATCGCGTCGAAAGGGGGCAGTTTCATGTAACCCTCGAAGTGGTCAAGTCTTTCGAGACCTTTCTTAAGTCGCATTTCCGGCTGCACCTGATTACATATTAAAATGGGCCTTGATCGCTAGTATGAAGGTGGCCGATGTCGCGATCGGCGGCGAATTGCTGGTCGATAAGATGAGCAAAAACCAAGGTGATTGATAGAAAAAACGAGATCTGTTCGGGTCTCTGGAATGACTCAGGTTCGGGCCGTGACTTTGTAGAAAAATACGTCCGTCCTGTTAGACTACAAATGGTTGCTGGTACATGTTAGAGAGCCAAGTCGGAGGGACTCCATGGCGCGTAAACTGTTCATTGCTGCCACAGGTCAGAACAGCGGAAAGACCACCACGAGTCTTTCCCTGCTGCACCTGGCCAAAAAGAAATATAGCAGGGTCGGTTTCATCAAGCCCCTGGGCCCCAAGCCGGCAATGTTACAGGGGGTTGCAGCCGACAAGGACGCCGCCCTGATGGCTCAGCTTCTTGGCCAGGTGGAGGATCTGCGCTACATGTCGCCGGTGGTACTGCATGCCGGGGAAACAAAAAAGGTGCTCGACGGGGAGATCTCCGTCGAGGATTACCAGCGCCGAATTCTCGAAGCCTGCGCAGAGCTGGAAGCAAAGTGTGACTTTCTGATTATCGAAGGCGCCGGACATACCGGGGTCGGCTCTATTCTCAAACTCTCCAACGCCCGCATCGCGCGGATGCTCAATGCCCCGGTGCTGATGGTCACAGGAGGGGGGGTGGGAAATGTGGTCGACTCTGTCCACATGAACCTGGCCCTGTTTGAGAAGGAGGGGGCCGAGGTCCGAGCTATCCTGGTGAATAAGCTCATCCCCGAGAAGCGCGACACCATTCTCGATTACCTGGGGCGGGCCTTTGCTGAGGAACCTTTTCGGGTGCTCGGAGGGTTCAACTATCAACCGATACTGGCCAACCCGACCCTGCGGCGTATCGCCAACCTCCTTGAGTTGCCGCTGCACGGGGACCATTCGGCAGCCAGCCACATCATCCATCATGTACAGATCGGCGCAGCCTCCACGCAGCGGGTGGCCGAACTTCTTGAAGACTCTTCACTGCTCATCGTAACAAGCAGCCGCGATGAGTTGCTGGTGACATTGACGGTTCTTTACCAGATACCCGAATACCGCGAAAAGATCGTCGGTCTGCTTATTCCCGGAACCCAGCCTATAGGAAAAATCACCCAGCAGATTCTTGACCGCAGCCAGATTCCCTACCTGCGCACCCGGCAGAATACCACCGCCGAACTCTATCAAATGATTACTGATGACGTGTCCAAGATCACCGCCGAGGACACAGAAAAGATCGCCCTGGTGAGAAGTCTGTCCGAAATGCGTATTGATTTCGAAGCTCTGGATGCACTTTTCGCCAAGTACTGACATGGTGAAAAACACCGGGATCTTGTTAATTCCCCCGCGTCAATTCTTCAACCACCCCGATCAGACCAGCGACCACGCGGGTCATCTCCGAATAGTTCAGTCTGTCGGGGGTGTCCCTGGAGTCGTGGTAATGAGGATAGCGAAAGGGTGCGGTGTCGGTGATCATAATCGCTCGATAGCCGGCCTTCCAGAAAGACCAGTGATCCGACCAGTCGACTCCGATCAGCCATCCCGGCGCCACCAGGCCCTCGGCGGGAAAATCGCTGCGCCTCCTGAAGGCGCTCAGGCTTTGATGCAACAGGCTGCGTGAGGGGAAATTGGTTACGAAAGTGATGAAATTTCCGGTGGTGGGGTAGAAAAATCGCAACAATGGAAAGGGAAATGCCTGGCTGTCCTTGGCCTCGGTGTAGTAACCGATGGTCTCCAGGGAGATCATTCCCACGATTTTCTCTTTCAGTTTCCTG
Organism: uncultured Desulfuromonadales bacterium; assembly: GCA_945787465.1. Taxonomy (GTDB): domain Bacteria; phylum Desulfobacterota; class Desulfuromonadia; order Desulfuromonadales; family Trichloromonadaceae; genus CALZIZ01. Next base: position 1,307 of record CALZIZ010000048.1, on the reverse strand, counting down.
GAGTGGCGGGCATAGACTCTGCTGCCCATGTACTGCGTTCGGTACAATGGCGGTTCCTCGTTGACGAAGGCCACAAAGCGAAGCGTCCGCTGCGGTCGGGTGTTTGAGAAGGCTCGCGCCAGTTCCAGCAGGGCGGCGACCCCCGAGGCATTGTCGTTGGCCCCTGGCGATCCCATGACCGAATCATAGTGGGCGCCGATAACGACGATCTCTTCGGGAAATGATGCGCCTTTTATTTGGACCTCCAGATTCCAGGTGTCCTTGCCCTCCAGGGTAATCTTCTGTTTTTTGACCTCGTAACCCGAGGCCCTGAAAATCCCTTCGATATAGTCTGCTGCAGCTTCCAGTCGCTGGTATTTCCAGAGGTTACGCTCACCGATCTGCCCCGCCAGCTTTTCTACATGTGCCTGCAGGCGTCCCTGCAGAGAAACCATTTCGATTCCATGTGGTTCGACAGTGCCGACTCCATCTCGGGCTGACTGGTAGCGCTTTGAGTACGCCGCGGCGCCGAGCAGGACCGCCACCAGCAGAATGAACGTCAGAATGATCATTGGTTTCGCCAGTCTTCTGCGCATGATGGTTAAATATTAACCGACGTCTCCTCTGATATTCTGTGATCGTTCCATTTTGCTCCTCAAGGGCAAAAAACTTTGCCACAAAGTCACTGAGACACAGAGTATTTAAATGCTAATCGCCCCACAACAGGGTTTTCTCTGTGCCTTTGAGTCTCGAATGAGTGAAGCGAGCGGGTGGCAAAAAATACTCCGGACACTACTGGAAAATTGTCGAAACAGCCTCCTTGTTCAGGTCGATTTGCTGATCCGCTCGAACAGTCCCCATGGGTTCTTGCGCTTGATCCAGATCGGCATGATGAAAAACAGGGCCACCATGCAGAGGCCCGCAGCGATCGTCCAGGCCGGGTGAAGGCCCGCAAAGGCTGTTTTGCCGAAAGCAACGAACAGGAAGGTGGGAATCAACATCCCAAGCAGGGTAGCCAAAGCGTAGCTGCGTGTAGAGATTTTTGTCAGGCCGGCGCCGTAACTTACCAGCTCAAAGGAGAACAGCGGGACGAGGCGGGTCAGGAAGATGATCATTGCGAGGTGATGTTTTGCACAGAGATCACAAAAGGCAATGTCCCTTTTCAGCAGCTTGGCCACCGCCTCTCTGCCGAGCGCGCGGGAGATCAGAAACGCAGCAAGAGCACCGGCCTCGGCCCCCAGCAGGGCGTAGAGAGTACCCAACCAGGGGCCAAAGACAGCCCCTGCGAGAATGTCTAAGGGCAGAGTGGGGATGAGGTTTGTCACCAC
>CALZIZ010000047.1 GCA_945787465.1 uncultured Desulfuromonadales bacterium | reverse complement strand
CTTCACCTCTTCGTCCGTCGCACCGGGGCGCCCATACCTGATATTGTTGCCGATGGTGTCATTGAACAGGAATGTCTCCTGGTCTACAAGGGCAATATTTGCCTTCAGGCTGGCCTGAGTCACCTTGCGGATATCATGTCCGTCGATGCGAATAGTCCCGGAATTTGGATCGAAGAAGCGGTTCAGAAGGCCAGCCACCGTCGACTTGCCTGCGCCGCTGGGCCCGACCAGGGCAATCACCTCGCCCTGCTCTGCCCTGAGAGAAAAGGCCTTGAGAACGGGCTCGTCTTCGTAGGCAAAGCTGACCTGGTCGAATTCGACGACCCCCTTTACATCTGACAAGGAACTGGCCCCGGGGAGGTCCTGAATTTCCGGGGTCTCCCCTAGAACTTCAAATACCCTTTCCGCGGCCCCGATGGCCTGTTGAATGCGGTTATAAAGCTTGGAGAGCCGTTTTGCCGGAGTGTACATGAAAAGCACCGCGGCAATGACAGAAAAAAGTTCGCCCTGGGTCAGCCCGCCATCCTGCACGCGTTGCAGACCATACCAGGCGACAACCGCAACACCTAAGGCCGAAAGGATCTCCATAACCGGCGAGGTCGCCGCATCGTACTGAATCACCTTGCGGATGAGCCGGTAATAGCCGCGATTCTCATTTTTGAACTTGTCCGATTCGCGGGTTTCGGTGCCGAAGGCCTTTATCACCTTGATGCCGGAAAATGCCTGTTCGAGAACGGTGGTCAGACTGCCCATTGCCCCCTGCCCGCGCCGCGAGTAGTTCTTGATCTTCTTGCCGATTCTGGAGGCTGGGATGCCTGCCAGGGGCAGTACGACAAAAGCCATGGCGGCCAGTTTCCAATCGCCGTAGAAGGCTACGCCGATAAGAAAGATCAGGGTAAAGCCTTCGCGCATCAGGCCGACGGACATCAGTGACCCTGTCGCGGTCCTCGAGTAGAAACCCATGGAAAGACCGAGCGAATGGGTATAAACCTGGTTACGTATATCCTGCATGACCAGCTGTCCTGATGTACGAATGAAATACTCCTGAACATAGCGGGACACCCCTTTGAACAGGGCCAGTCCGATGATAATACCAGGCACCACACGAATCAGCTGCCAGTCCCCGGCCACAATCAAGCGGTCGATAAACGGTTGAACCAACCTTGCCGCGGCGCCGTCGGAGGCGGCCACTCCCAGAGAAGCAACCGCAGAGATAAGAATTCGCCCCTTGTAGGGACGTACGTAATTCAGCAGTCGCTGGTAAATGGCAGACCCCTTACCACTCATGAAATTTTGCCCTTCCGCACCTGACCGCGGCTCATTTCTGAGGCCATTCGCGCAACCCGCTCTGAACAGCCTTTTTCTCCCATGCGACTGCCGACGCCAGCCAACCCCTGGCGGACCTGGGCGTTATAATCAGAGTCGTCGAGAAGCCTGAGAATTTCCCCGGCGAGGCGCTCACCGGTGGCCTCTTCCTGGATAAACTCCCGGACAACCCCTTTTCCGGCCACGATGTTGGCCAGTCCAATATGGTCGACTTTGATCAGCCTCTTGCCAAGGGCATATGTCAAGGGAGCCATTTTGTAAAGGATCGCCATAGGAGTTCCAACCAAAGCGGTCTGCAGGGTTACGGTCCCCGAAACGGTGAGGACCGCATCGCAGGCATTGGCTACATTGTAGATGCTGTCTTCAACCAGAGTCACCGGAAGTTCGTAACCGTCAAGGGCCTGCTGGAAAGCCCCGGAACCCAGAGACGTTGCGACCGGCAGAATAAACCGGACTTCAGGTTTAGCCTTGAGAATCTGCTCTGCAGCATCGAGAATGGTTTTAAAACAGAATTTCAATTCGTTCTGCCGGCTCCCGGGAAAAAGGCCGACAACCGGGCCATCACCGGATAATCCCTGCCCCACGAGAAACTCCTGGCGCGACCTGGTCACCGCAACCTCATCAAGCAGCGGGTTGCCGACATACTCCACGTCAATATCAAGGCCCCTGTAATACCCGGGCTCGAAGGGGAATATCGCCGCAAGGCGGTCAACCACCTTGGCGATTTTTTTGACCCTGCCCTGCCGCCAGGCCCAGACCTGGGGACTGACATAATAAAGCACCGGTACTCCAGCCCGCTGGGCCTGCTTGGCGAGGCGTAAATTAAAATCGGGAAAATCGATCAAAATCAACACATCGGGGCGATCGGGCCCCAACAGAATCTTCTTGAGACGATTAAAGGCCCTGTAAATCACCGGAAAATGACCGATCACTTCGACCAACCCCATCACCGAGATTTCTTCTCCGGGGATGAGGATATCGCATCCGGCCTCGGCCATGCGCTGACCGCCGACGCCAAAGAACGCCAATCCCGGATCCGCGCTTTTAGCAGCGTGAATGAGATTGGCCCCGTGCAGATCCCCCGAAGCCTCGCCGGTGACAATCAGGGCCTTGCGCGGCCTTGCTGGATTCGTATCAGCCAACTACAGCGCCCCCAGCATAACCTCGCAGACCCTGTCAACCTGGGCTGTGGTCAATTCGGGATACATCGGCAGCGAGAGAACGTTCCGCGCTGCTGCTTCGGCTACCGGCAGTTCCAGGCCAGCGCAGCCCACGGCGTACACCTCCTGGCGATGCAGGGGGATGGGATAGTAAATTGCAGAAGCGATACCAGCAGCGCCGAGGGCCTTCTGCAGGGGCTCCCGGCAATTTGTCTGAATAGTGTATTGATGGTAAACGTGGAGGCCCTTGCCGTCCTCAGTTGGCGCCTGCAAAGAGGTACCCTGCAGGTTTTCGGTGTAACGGTGGGCATTTTTTCGCCGCATCTGGTTATATTCGTCGATGCGCTTGAGTTTTGCGCGCAGCACAACGGCCTGCAGATCATCAAGCCTGCTGTTGTAACCGATAATCGAATGGTGATAGCGCTCGCGGCTGCCGTGATTACGCAGGACCTGAATCTCCTCCGCCAGACGATCATCGTCGGTAACGATCATCCCCCCATCACCATAGCAACCGAGGTTTTTGCTGGGGAAAAAGGAAAAACACCCCAGATCCCCATAGGCCCCGGCCTTTTTACCGCCATATTCGGCACCAAACGCCTGGGCGCAGTCCTCTATCAGTTTGAGGCCATGCTTTGCGCAGAGTTCGGCAAGGGGCGCCATATCAGCGGGTTGACCGAAGAGATGAACCGGCATGATAGCAGCGGTACGCTCGTTAATCGCTCCAGCGACCTGCTCGACGTCAATATTGAGGGTTTGGGGATCGATATCGACAAATACCGGACGGGCGCCGACGTAAGAAATCGCCTCGGCCGAGGCGATAAAAGTAAAGGTAGTGGTAATCACCTCATCACCCGGGCCGACACCTGCGGCACGCAAAGCCAGGTGCAGGGCGTCGGTACCCGAGGCCACGCCGATGGCATGCTTGACTCCGCAATACGCGGCCACCTCTTCTTCCAAAGCCCGCCCATTGGGACCGAGAATAAAATGAGTAGTTTCAAGAACCGAGCGAAAACCCTGCTCGATCTCCTCTTTCAATAGCTCATATTGACCCTTAAGGTCGACCATCGGGATATTCATAGGATTTTTCCTTAAACCCAGTTCCGCGGGACCTGGGTGGATAAAGAGTGTAAGTGCTTGGCCTGAATAAGGGGTTCAAAAAATCTGAGGTTCACCCATAGGTTAATCGGCGATTTTTTGATCCCTTAGGCAGGTCAATGGCTTGCGCTATTTGCGGGCCAGGTGCCGGGGATCTGGGTAAAAAAACGAAAAGCGAGGTACGCTTTTGCGCGACCCCTCGCCGGTTGACTGCCAATACCCTGGATCCGTGAGTTGGGGGCGGGAGAAGAGTGTAAGTGCTTGGCCTGAATAAGTGTTTCAAAAAATCTGAGGTGCACCCAGCGGTTCGTCGGTGATTTTTTAAACGCTTAGGCAGGTCAATGACTTGCGCTCTGGCCCGGTCAGAATTCACGGATTCAGGAATTCATAAACCAATAAAGCTTAGGTCATCCCCTCGTGCCAGAGTTTCTGGTTGATCTGCATGGCCACTTCAAGGGCACGTTTACCATCCTCGCCACTGACCACAGGCTCAGAACCGTTTTTAACAGCATCAACAAAGGCTTTGATCTCATCAAGCAGGGGGTCGCCCTGTTCGAAGCTCTTGACCTCCACGGCGATATTGGGCAGGCCCGGGATCAGGCTTTCACCAGACTTTTTGCGGTATATGGAGATTTTTCGCTCCTGATAATCGATGGAAATATAGGCATCGGCCTGGAAAATCCTGATTTTCCGTACCGGATCCTTGGTCACCCGACTAGCGGTTACGTTGGCCACGCAACCGTTTTCAAACTGCAGGCGCGCGTTGGCAATATCGACCTCATCGCTGAGCACCGGAACTCCAATCGAGTTCACCAGCTTAATGCCATGGGGCATCATGCTGAGGATGATGTCGATATCGTGAATCATCAGATCCAGCACCACATTGACGTCAGTCCCGCGAGGCTTGAATGGGGCCAGGCGCTGACTTTCGATAAACTGGGGATTGTTCAGGACCCCTTGAAGGGCCATGACGGCAGGGTTAAACCGCTCTAAATGCCCGACCTGGAAGACCTTCCCCTGACGACGAGCCAAGGCGATGAGTTCATCGGCTTCGGCCACGGTCTGGGTGATCGGTTTTTCCAAAAGGATGTGGCAACCTGCCTCCAGGCAGGTCTTGCCTACCACAAAGTGGTCCTTGGTAGGCACCACGATGGAAACCAGATCGACCTCGGGCAGCAAATCGCGATAATTATCAAAGGTCCTGGTGCCAACCTCGGCGGCGATTTCAGCGGCTCTTTCAAGGCTGGCATCAGCCACACCGACCAACTCCACATTTTCAAGAGCGGCATACTTTTGCGCATGAAACCGGCCGAGGTAGCCAACTCCGATAACCCCTGCACGAAGTTTTGTCATATCGTTCCCTAACCGTTGCTTCAGCGCGCAATACCGCGCTGGCTGTTTTGAATAAAGTCTGTGAACACCTTCGCCTCGGGGGTAGCCTCCACCTCCTCGGCAATTCTGGTAAGGGCATCCTCAACCCTTAACCCACTGCGAAACACGAGCTTATAGGCTTTTTTCACCGAGCGGATGGCAGCCTCTGAAAAACCACGCCTTTTCAGCCCGACAAGATTCAAGCCGACGGTCTTGGCTCTATCGCCCTGGGCAATAGTATAGGGAGGGATGTCTTGGGTCACCATGGCGCCGCCACTGATCATGACATGGCTTCCGACCCGGCAGAACTGATGCACAGCTGACAGACCACCGAGTATAGCGTGATCATCGACCTCGACATGACCGGCAAGGGTGGCGCCATTGGCAAGAATCACCCTGTTGCCGACCACGCAATCATGGGCCACGTGGGAATAAGCCATAAACAGGTTGTCGTTGCCGATAACTGTTTCACCTGTGCCGCTTTCGGTGCCGCGGTGCAGGGTGACAAACTCCCGGATCATGTTGCGGTCACCGATACGGAGAAAAGACTTTTCACCGTGAAACTTCAGGTCCTGAGGCGCGGCTCCGACAGAGGCAAACTGAAATATCCGGTTATCACAACCGATTTCAGTCCAGCCCTCGATAACAGCATGAGCGCCGACAGTGGTTCCCGCCCCTATGGAGACATACTCACCGATCACGGCATAGGGTCCGATTTCAACCCCTTCAGCGATCTTCGCCCCAGGAGCAACGATGGCAGTTGAATGAATCATGGGCTTCCTTAAATCAACGATCTGCGAAAGTGGCCTTCAGCTCCGCTTCGGCCACCAGGCTATCTTCAACGTAGGCATTACCCTTGAAGGCGTAAATGCCCCGTCGCCGTTTGATCAATTCCAGTTCCAGCCGCAGCACATCGCCGGGAACAACCGGCTTGCGGAAACGGGCCTTATCGATGCCAACGAAATAGGTCACCTTGTCGTTGCCGATTTCGTCTTCCAGGGTAGCATAAACACCGCCGACCTGGGCCATGGCTTCAATGATGAGCACCCCTGGCATAATCGGATGCCCGGGAAAATGTCCCTGAAAAAAGGGCTCGTTGATGGTGACATTTTTAATTCCCACGATCCGCTTCCCGCTCTCTATCTCGGCGATACGATCGACCAGCAGAAAGGGATAACGATGGGGCAATTTCTCCATGATTCCAGCAATATCCAGGACCATACCGCCTATTTCTCCTTAACCGACATTTCCAGCGCCTCGAGTTGCTTTTTGAGGCGGCTGATTTCCTTACGCATTTCAGGCAATTTCCCAAAACTCATCGATGCCTTGAGCCACTCTTTATGAGGCATCAGAGGCAACCCGGAGAGGATCTGCCCTGAAGCGACATCCTTGGTCACCCCTCCGCGCCCGGCGATGGTGACATTGTCACCGATCTTAAGGTGTCCGGCCGCAGCAGACTGCCCCCCGAAAGTACAATGGTCGCCAATGGTGGTGCTCCCGGAAATCCCGACCTGTGAGACGATGATGGTATCCTCGCCGACCACCGTATTGTGACCGACCTGGACCAGGTTGTCGATTTTGGTTCCCCGCCTGATGAGGGTCTGGCCCATGGCGGCCCTGTCGATGCAGGAGCCTGCGCCTATTTCAACATCATCCTCCAGCACCACAATACCGACCTGGGGAATTTTAAAATATTGCCGGCCATCGGGGGCATAGCCGAAGCCGTCAGAACCAATGACAGCCGAGGGCTGAACAATCACCCGGTTGCCGATCCGACTCCCTTCGCGAATGCTGACCTGGGCATGTATCACACAATCCTCCCCCAGGGTCACGTCATCGTAGACAACCACGCCCGGATAGAGAATGGTCCCCTTGCCGATAGCAACACCTTCACCGACCACGCAGCCGGGATGAATGGTGACGTCCTCACCAATGTTCGCGCTGGCAGCAACCCTGGCCCCCTCCATAACCCCTTGGGCCGCAGGCTTTTTCACCTGCAGAAAGGTCAGAATCTTTGCAAAGGCCAGATAGGGATTGGGACAGACAATCTGGGCAAAGCGGCCTTCATCAACCGCAGTTGGCAAAATTACCGCTGAAGCCCTGGTGTTCTTGAGCTTGGCAAGGTACTTGGGGTTAGCGATGAAGGTAATTTCCCCCTCCGCCGCCTCGGTAATTGGTGCAACACGGCGAATTTCGATATCACCGTCACCGACCAGGGTGCCCTGTACCAGTTCGGCCAGATCCTTGAGGATTGCCACGGGAGCCTCCCTAGTTACCTATATTTTGCTGTATTTGGCGTCGAAAGCCTTAATCAGCTTTTCGGTCAGGTCGATACTGTCGTCAGCATAAAGGACCGAGCTTTCGGATTTTTCCAGGATCAGGGTAAAGCCTTCTTTCTTACCCAGGTCTTTGAGGACCTCAAAGAGACTCTCAAGGATCTGCCGGGTAAAGTCGGCATCCTTCTGCTGCAGCTCTTCTTGAATATCCTTGGTGAATCGCTGAAAGTCCTTGAGCTTTTTCTGGTAGTCACGTTCTTTGGCGGCACGAGCATCGTCGGAGAGCAGCATCGCCTGCTTCTCCAGTTCTTCCTTGAGTTTTTTCAGCTCTTTCTGCTGAGCCTCGATGGTATTCTCATACTCTTTGACTTTGCCGGAGATCTGCTGCTTTGCCGAACTTCCGGCCTTGGACTGGTTCAAGGCCCTTTGCAAGTCGACATAGCCGACTTTCAGATCGGCAGCCAGGGCCGAGGTGGCAAACAGAAAACAGGTTGTGACCAGCAGGCAGAGCATGCGTTTCATAGGAGACTCCTTGCAGATTGTTTCAAACTAGAAAAATTTTCCGATAGAAAACTCGAATTTACTTTTATCTTCATCTTCTTTGGCGTCAAGGTTGTAGCCCCACTCGAGGCGCAACGGGCCCATGGGGCTGAACCAGCGGATCCCTCCTCCGGCACTGTAGCGCATTTCATCAAAGAACTCTTCATCTTCCCCCCAGGCATTGCCGGTGTCGAAAAAGACCAGGCCCTTAAGGTTCAGATCCTTGACCAGCGGGAAGATGTACTCCAGATTGAAGTAGGCTTCCTTGTCCCCGCCGATGAATTCAAAATCTTCATCCTCTACGATTTCGCCATCGGAACCGGCCACCTCGGTGACCTGCCGGACCCGTGGACCGACCTCGCGGGAGTTGAATCCGCGCAGTGAGTTGATCCCACCGAGAAAAAACCGCTCGTCAATGGGGATTTCCTCGCCACCGATTTCCTGGATATGCCCCACCTGGCCATGGGCTGTAAAGACTGTCCCCCATTTAAAGGGCCAGAAATGCCGGTAATCGAGAACCGTCTTGACAAACTTTTCGGTCCCGCCGAGCCCGGCGAATTCGACGGAACCCTCGGCAACGTATCCCCGGCTTGGGTCAAGGCGGTAATCGGTGGTGTTTTTGGTCAAAGAGGCAAAGAGCGAGGACAGGGTCGAGGTTCCTTCCTGATCGCGGATCAACCGTGAGGCATCCTCATCTACATCAAATATTTCCTTGTCCTCGTATTTGTACATGAGGAAGCCCCGGGTATTTTCAGCCACGGGGAAACCGAGCTTGATGTCGCCACCGGTGGTTTTTTTGGAGAAATCGCTCCATTCGCGCTCGGTGTTGTAAATGTCAAAGCCCAGGCCAAGATTCTTGTCAAGAAAGTAAGGATCAAAAATGCCAACCTGATAGGTTGTACTGCTGCCGCCAAAGGATGCGGCAAGGTTCAACTTCAGCGCCCGACCGAGGAAGTTGTCCTGGGACACGGACCCCTGGCCGATAAACTTGTCAACCGAAGAATAGCCAAAACCAAGGCTGAAGGTGCCGGTGGGACGTTCTTTAACATCGACATGCACGTCCATATGGGACTCGTCAGAGCCCTTGGCGGTGGTCACGTTGACTTCCTCAAAAAATCCGAGGTTATTAATCTTGCGACGACTTTTCTTTATCCCTGTGGCGCTGTAGAGGTCACCTTCGACCATCTGCATTTCGCGGCGAATGACCTTGTCCCGGGTCTTGGTGTTGCCGCCGATGATAACCCGGTCAATAACGACCTGGACCCCCTGCTCGATATCAATTGTGAGGTTGATCCTTTGTTCCGAAGGGTCAAGATTGGTCAACGGAGATACGTTAACATAGGCATAGCCCTGGTCGGCATACATGTCATTGACGGCAAAGACGCTCTCCCGCAATTTTTTGCGACTGAAAACATCGCCGGCCTGCAACTTGACCAGAGAGAGGATCTCGTCCTTGCTTTTGAGCAGATCTCCCTGGGCATCAAGTTCGCCGACGGTGAACTGCGCCCCCTCTTCGATTTCTATCAGCAGATCCAGGTACTTTTTGTCCTCCGAAAGGGCCACCAGAGGCTGCCTGACCTTGACCTGCACGTACCCCTCGTTATAGTACTGGTCGGCGACAATCTCCAGATCGTTCTGGATCACCTCTTCCTGGTAGGTCCCCCGTCCAGTCAGCCAGGAAAGAAACCACTTCTCCTTGGTCTCTATAGCCTTTCTGAGTTGCTTTTCACTGAAAACGGTATTTCCCTCAAAACTGATGTGGCGAACCAGAACTTTTTCACCTTCATCGATGGTGAAGGCGATGCTGGCCTCGTTTTCCTCGTCAATATCCACCTCGGAGGTCACCGCCACGGCATAAAAGCCTTCGGCAAGGTAGGCCTTCTTGATGGCTTCGATCGACTCATCGACCGCATTGGGGTTAAACAGGTTGGGGGTTTTCAGCGTTGAGAGTTCACGCAGTTTATCTTCCTTGAACTCGTCATTGCCGGTAAAGACAACCTTGCGAACCAGGGGCCGCTCGGTCAGCCTGTAGGCCAGAACGGTCACCCCGTCACGGTCGGACACCTCGGCAACGACGTCCTGAAAGCGACCGAGTGCAAAAATCGCCCGAATATCCCGATCGATATCGGCCCTGCTCAGGCTTTGACCGGCCTTGGCGGTGAGCACTGCTTCGACCGCGCTCTGCTCAACCCTGCGGGTTCCCTCGACAAGCACCTCATCGACCTGATACTCCTGACCGAAGGCCACCGCAGAAACCACTAAAAAGGCGATCAGTGCAGCTAAAATCTTTATGCGCATGCAGGCAAAACTCCGTGCTGAATATCTATCAAAGCCGTTTATTATATGGAAGTGCCAGGGAGGTGTAAACTTAAAACTCGGCGCCTGACAAAAGGAGGTGGCCTGCCGAAAAAGCATGCCCTTGGGCAACAACAGCCCTCCCTGAAAGTGGAGAACTTACGGCCGGATCCGGCCGTCTTCCATGTGAACCGTCCGGTCAAGGCGCCCCGCAAGGGCCTCACTATGGGTAACAATGACCATGGTCAGGCCATGAGTCTGGTGGATCTGGTTTAATAACTGGTAAATTTCGTCGGAGGTGCCGCTGTCAAGGTTCCCCGTCGGCTCATCAGCCAGCAGCAGCCTTGGCGCCATCACCAGCGACCGGGCAATAGCCACCCGCTGCTGCTCCCCGCCCGAGAGCTGCCCGGGCTTGTGGGTCAGGCGATGCCCCAGGCCCACTTCCTCGAGAAGTTGCTGGGCCAGCGGAGCAGCCTGCTTGAGCGACTTGCGACCGATCAACGCCGGCATCATGACATTTTCAAGGGCAGAAAATTCTGGCAGCAACTGGTGGAACTGAAAGACAAAACCAACGGCCTTGTTGCGAAAGTTGTCAAGTGCAGCCCCCCTCAGAGCAAAGATATCCTTACCCTCGAAGCTCACATCGCCGGTCGTTGGATGATCCAGGGCCCCGAGGATATGCATCAGGGTGGTCTTTCCGGCTCCCGACGAACCGACAATAGCGACCCTTTCCCCTCCACGGATACTGAGATCGATACCCCGCAGGACCTCAACGGAGCCATCTCCAGTACCAAAGCTTTTGGTGATGCCACTGACTTCAATCACGACGGCTACCGCTCCTACTCATAGCGCAATGCCTCGGCGGGGTCCATACGCGAGGCCCGCCAGGCAGGATAAACGGTCGCCAGCAACGAAATGCTCATGGCAACGACCACTACGGCGACGACATCGCCCATATTGACCACAGAGGGGAACTTGTCCATGCCGTAAATAGACTGGTCGAAAATCTTGACATGCAAGGTCGCCTCAACCCACTTGATGATTGGATCGGCATTTTTCGCAAAGAGCAAACCAAGGCCAGTCCCTAATACGGTGCCAAGGATTCCGATAATGAACCCTTCGAGAACAAAGATCTTCATAATACTTTTGGAAGTCGCCCCCATGGATCTCAGGATGGCAATATCCTTGTGCTTTTCCATGACCACCATGATAAGGGTCGTGGCGATATTGAACGCCGCCACCAGCACAATGATGCCCAATACGATGAACAGGCCGAGCTTTTCGAGCTTCAGGGCTGAGAGAAACGAGCCGAACAGATCTTCCCAGGAACGAACAACGAAAGGGTAAGCCAGAACTTCGCGTAGCTGGGAGGTCACCAGGTTTGCATGATCGAAGGAGTCGACCTCCACCTCGATCCCGGTCACCTTGTGCTGTGAATCGAAAAAATTCTGCGCCTGAGCCATGTCAATATAGGCGAAATAGGTATCGAGAAACCCGCCCCGCTGGCGAAAGATGCCCACCACCCGAAAAGGCTTCATTTTGGGGATCATCCCAAAGGGGGTAATGGTGAACATGGGAGGGATAACATTGATGGTGTCGCCTACGGCGATCCCCAGGGAGGTTGCCGTATCCAACCCGATAACAATGCCTGGAGTCGTGGCGCTCTGGTCGTACAGAGACTCCTCGACACTGCGATCGTCAAGGGTCAGAAAGTTCTGTTGAAAAATCTTGTGCCCGGCCTCGATCCCCTTAACGCTAACAGCGGCAACATTGCGCTGGGACAGAAGCATGGCCTCCTTGGAGACAAAGGGGGTCACTTCGATCACATGCTCAGAGGCCTGCCTGGACCGCTGCAGGACAGCTTCGTAGTCGGAAATCTCTTCACCCTGCTGCTGAATCAGCACATGAGGGATATTTCCGAGGATCTGCTGCCGAACCCCGTCGTGAAACCCGGTCATGACGGCTAGCACAATGATCAGAGCTGCAACCCCGAGAGTAACGCCGGCAATAGAAATAAAGGAGATGACCGAGATGAAGGTTTGCTTGCGTTTGGCCCTGAGGTAGCGCAGGCTGACGAACCATTCGTAACCCATGGGATTCCTGTTTGAAAGGCTGGGAGCTAGAGGCTAGAGGCTAGGGACTGGGGGCTGGTTATGACCTAAGCCAACCCCCAGCCCCTAGTCCCTAGCCCCTGATTTGGTAGCTACTTGGCTTCCGGGCGCAGCTGGGGGAAGAGTATGACGTCGCGGATCGAGGCCGAATTGGTCAGTAACATGACCAGGCGGTCGATGCCGATCCCCTCCCCGGCGGTGGGAGGAAGTCCGTGCTCGAGGGCGCGGACGTAGTCCTCGTCCATGGCATGGGCTTCTTCGTCTCCGGCCTCTTTTTCAGCCAACTGCTTGACGAAGCGCTCTTTCTGATCGAGGGGATCGTTGAGCTCCGAAAAGGCATTTGCCAACTCGCGGCCGACGATGAACAGCTCGAAACGGTCAACCACCTCGGGGCGCTCGTCATTTTTTCGCGAAAGCGGCGAGACTTCGGTCGGATATTCGGTAATGAAGGTCGGATTCCAGAGGTTGGGCTCGACGACTTCATCGAAAATTTCGGTCATCAGCTTGCCGTGGCCGATGTTTTTGTCGAGCTCAAGCCCCAGGGTCTTGGCGTAATCGAACAACTTATCCCGATTTTCAAGAATGGCCGGATCGACCTTGCCGTACCTGACAATCGACTCCCGGACGGTGAGCCGTTCCCAGGGCGCGCTCAGGTCAACCTCCCGCTCACCGTAGGCAAAGACCTCGCTTCCGACCACCTCATTAGCAACATGACAGATCAACTCTTCGGTGAAATCCATCAAGTCATGGTAGGTGGCGTAGGCCTGGTAGAACTCCATCATGGTGAACTCGGGGTTGTGCTGAATGGAGATCCCCTCGTTGCGGAAATTGCGGTTGATTTCAAAAACCCGATCGAAGCCGCCGACCACCAGACGCTTCAGGTAAAGCTCAGGGGCGATCCGCAGAAACAGGTCCATCTTGAGGGTGTTGTGGTGGGTAATAAACGGCTTGGCGGTTGCACCACCGGCCAGCGGCTGCATCATCGGGGTTTCAACTTCGAGAAAGTCCCGGTCCTGCATAAAATCCCGGATCAGCCCGATAATCCGGCTGCGTTTCTGAAAAACCTCGCGGACCTCGGGGTTGACCATCAGGTCGACATACCGCTGGCGATAGCGGGTCTCGACGTCGGTCAGCCCGTGCCACTTTTCAGGCAGCGGCTGCAGCGACTTGGTCAGAATGCGAATCTGGTCGGCCCGCAGGGAGAGCTCGCCGGTCTTGGTGCGAAACGGCGCCCCGGAAAGACCGACGATATCGCCAAGATCCCACTTCTTGAAACTTTCAAAGACCTCAGCCCCGACCTGGTCGCGGGCCACATAGACCTGCAACCGGCCCTTGCGGTCCTGCAGCTGAATAAAAGCCGCCTTGCCGAAATCGCGCCGGGCCATGATCCGTCCACCGATGGTATAGCGGGCCTCGCAACCCTCGAGGGCTGCGGCATCCTGATCGGCATGAGCAACCTTGACATCTTCGCTCGTATGTTCAACGGGAAAATCATTGGCATAGGGATTGACCCCCTGCTCCCGAAGGTCATCCATTTTCTTGCGACGCTGCAACAGTATTTCGTTAAGTTCTTCCATAAATTCCAATACCTTTCGTGCCGAATCTACAAGGGCGATACATTATACCCGGCGGCCGATCAAGTCAAGGGAAAAGGGGGCAATTTGCAGGCTCGATGCTCGACGGGAAGCACACCCAAAACCCAGATTGAAAATAAAAAGGCTCACCGAAGTGAGCCGATTATTTGCTGTCAAAGACAGAACTGGATTTGCAGCCTTAAAGTTCTCGCCAAATGGCCGTATTACCAACCGCCACCTTTGCCTGATCGTCGGTGGCCGTAACGGTGACCAGGTTTTTGCCTACCTTCAAACCGGCAACAGTCACCTGCCATTGTCCCACAGATGGAGTGACGGCAATTGGGTCCTCGCCATTGACTACGACATCGAGACTTGCCACATTTCCAGCAACAGTCCCCGACAGGTCGACCTCTTGGGCAGACGTGGTTTGCCCAAGAGGATCAATGGTCAGTAGTGGAGCGGTGATGTCAACGTTGATCACCACCGCGCTGGTCTGCTCTTCCCCGTTGACTGTAACCTTGGCTGTCAATGTATAGCTGCCTTCAACCAGACCGGAAACAGTGCCGGTCCAGACAGTCCCATTGACCGACAATCCACTGACGACGGCGGTGGTGTCAGACTCCACCACAGGCAGGGGGACACCTTCACCCAAGGTCCCCCCGATGACCTGCTGGTCATCAGGCGTCGGCGTGACAAAGTGGTCAATTGCAATCACCTGATAGACCACAGCAAGAATCAGCGTGCGATTGTTGCCCCTATCGTCGGTCGCGGTTATCGAAATGGTGTTGCTGCCAGGCACCAGACCCTCGACCACAACAGACCAGACGCCATTTATGTTTTCAACCGCCTCTTCATCGCCGCTGTTCAAACTCAGCTCGAGAGTTGCACCGGGCTCTACAGCCCCCCCCAGCTCGACCTGAGGCACAAAAACGGGTGAGAGTATAGCCTCCGGGTCCTGGTCCAGACTGAGCGCCGGCGAGGTCGTATCACCTTCGTCCCCGCAGGCAACAAGACCGAGCAGGATGATGACCGAGATTAGAACGGTGAAACCCCTGACTATTGAATTCAAATTTTTCATTCGCAGAACTTTCCCTTTTGCCATCATGCCTCCTGGCGACTCAACAGATAGGCCTCGATAAAACCATCCAGGTCTCCGTCGAGCACCGCATCTGTGTTACCCACCTCAAAGCCGGTACGATGATCCTTCACCATGCGATAGGGGTGCAGCACGTAAGAGCGAATCTGGCTCCCCCAGCCGATCTCCTTCTTTTCACCGGCAATGGCGGAGGCCTCTTCCTCCTTTTTTCCTTTTTCCAGCTCATAAAGGCGTGCCTTGAGCTGCTTCATTGCGGTGGAGCGATTCTTATGCTGGGAGCGCTCGCTCTGGCAGGCAACAATGATCCCCGAGGGGATGTGGGTGATGCGAATCGCCGAATCGGTTTTATTGACATGCTGACCACCGGCACCGCTGGCGCGGTAGGTGTCGACCTTGAGATCCTTATCGAGAACCTCGACTTCGACCTCATCAGAAAGTTCGGGAAAGACAAAGACCGAACAGAACGAGGTATGCCGCCTGGCATTGGAGTCGTAGGGTGAAATCCTTACCAGCCGATGAATGCCCATCTCGGCCCGCAGGTAGCCGTAGGCGTAATCCCCTTCCACGGTAAAGGTCGCGCCCTTAACCCCGGCCTCTTCGCCCGGCTGATAATCGGTGATCTCGGTGGTAAAGCCCTTTTTCTCGCAATAGCGCAAGAACATGCGCAAGAGCATTTCCGCCCAATCCTGGGCCTCGGTACCACCGGCACCGGCATTGATGCTGAGAATAGCGTTGTTGGCATCATGCTCGCCACTGAGCATGCGGGCAAACTCCATCTTGGCCACCCGGCCTTCGAGCTCGGGGAGCAAGCCGCGGATCTCCTCCAGCGTCTCTTCGTCCTCCCCCTCTTCTCCGAGTTCTACAAGAACCAGAAGGTCCTCAAGCTCCTGGGAGGCCTCCTCCCAGTCTTCAACGGACTTCTGCAACCGGGTTCGCTCTTTGAGCAG
>CALZIZ010000046.1 GCA_945787465.1 uncultured Desulfuromonadales bacterium | reverse complement strand
CCCAAGCAGGCGGCCTGCCGCGAGTGCCACGGTCAGTACCAGCACGACAAGGGCGGCCCGATCCAGAACTACGGCGCCTGCGCCGCCTGCCACAACCAGGATACCTTCCATGCCAAGCCTTCGGGACCTGTTGGCTACACTCGTAGCGCCCCCGGCAAAGGTAAATTCGCCATGTTCTGGTCCCAGTTCACAAATAATGGGGATGAGGAAGTACGTGAAAGTGTCAGCCCCAATGGCGAAGACATGGGCGATGAGGGCGGCCGCAAATGGAGAAACCCGAGCCTGACCTTCACCATGAAGCAGATCCAGCACAACGGTAGGTCCTATCAGGTGCCTGCCTTCCCCGATCTGCCCGGTACCGGTGGCGAGACCGGTGGCGAGACCGGTGGCGAGACCGGTGGAGGGTCCGGTGGAGAGACCGGTGAAAGCAACGGGGGCGGAAGCAGTGTAGATCCGGATGGAACCTACGTGGAGGCCGAAAACTACAACAACCTCGGCAGCACCTTCTCCGCCCAGAGCGGTTCCGGCAATGGCAGCGCCTATCTCAAGGGGACACGTACTGGCACCGGCAGCAGCCCCTCCGGGTCCCCGGTAGAGTACAGGTTGAACTTTACCGAAACCGGCACCTATTACATCTGGTTCCGCGGAAATGACCACAGAAACAGCAGAGACAACTCCCTGTGGTACGGTGTGGACGGATCGATGAAGGGCAACGCCACTACCCCTGCTTCTGACAGCAACTGGCGTTGGACCAGAAAGCGACACAATATGGGATCTGATCCGACCCGCATTTCCATCAACTCGACCGGTGAGCACACAATCAACATCTGGTCGCGGGAAGACAACTTCTATTTCGACGGCTTCTACCTGACCAAGTCGAGTGGATCTCTTCCCGGTGGGTCGACCGTCGGGGTTCCGAGCGGGGCGGTCCAGGTCGACCCGAGCAACTGAAGGGTTGGTGAGACCCACTGACATCAAGAAGTGGGGCGAGGTGTCAAGGTGACAAGCCCCAAAACAGCAAAGCCTTTACTCTAAAGGAGGAGAACATGAAGAAGTACATGAAGCCTAAAGTGGTAGGGAGCAGCAACGTTCATCCCTGCTGAGTGAAACAACCGAGGCCGTGGCGCACCACGGTCTCGGTTTTCAACCTGATTAAAAAAACGGTTTGCCGAGCGGCAAACCGTTTTTTTTTGGTCCTTGGTTCGCCCATTGGCCAAGCGCAAAACGGCCATAAATATGCTTTGCTTGGTGAAAGTGAAAAAGAGATGGTTTTAGTCGTGCTTAATGGAGGGGTTGACATTAGAAGGTTCTGTTTTATTGTTTCTCTAATGTTCAAAGATTCGGCGGTAAAAAAAGGTTTTTTGCTGAACTTATCGGCCTGGCTTTACGGCAAGGGTCCATGAATTCGATTTTGAAGTTGGATAAAAGTAAATGAACAATGGGGAGGAGATGAAATGCGGGGTACAAAAGGGTTTCATGGGAGGAGTTGGAGAGGGCTGTTCGTTATAACCTTAACAACGGCACTGTTTATGGGGGCAACAATGTATGGTGCAGGCCCTGTTCGGGCCGCCGATATCGGCGGCTTCATCGGGGTTCCTCAAAATTTTGACCTCATGGCCGAAGCGGATTGCCGGGAGTGTCACGAAGATCAGACCATCGTTGTCGATGAAGTTCTCCCGAACCGGCATCATCTGCTGTTGAATGAGACCATACCTTCTGAAACGGATGCTCCCTATGGGAGCCCGGGGGAGAACTACGAATGTTTGTCCTGCCATGCCCTCGAGTTTATTCAGGGGGAGGCGGCCTTCGAATTCAGTGAATTCAGGGATTGCGTGGACTGTCACCAGCAGAAAGCCAACCCGCAGAATACTGTCCATCATCGCAGTTCCGATGCGCAGACGGGCGATTGCACTTACTGCCACTCGATTCCAGTTTTTGCCCTGGACCGACCCGCCCAGGCCGCCTGCCGTGAATGTCATGGTGCATTCCAGCATGACAATGGCGGGCCAATACTGGATTTCGGAGCCTGCGTCTCCTGCCACAATGATAGTTTTAGTACGGCCAGGGCACCGATCGCTGCTTCGAGCAGTTCGTTTCCCACTTATGGCGTTCCGAGGACCTTCCACGCCGCTCCCCCGCGGGCTGTGGGTTACACCCGTCCGGCGCCCGGAAAGGGCAGTTTCAACCTTTTCTGGGCTCAGTTCACCAACAATGGACAGGACCAGGAGGACACTTTTCTGGAAAACATTGAACCCAATGGTGATGACATGGACGATGAGGGCGGTTTCCGCTTTAGCCGGCCGAAGCTAAATTTCGCCTTAGTACGGATTAAAAACAAAGATACATTTTACAATGTTCCCAAATTTCCTGACATCGTTGCTCCTTCACCAGGTTCTTCACCGGGCCCTGGTCCTTCTCCGGGAGACAATGCACCATCAATCACAATTGAATCACCGAATGGTGTCTACAATGTGTCCGGAAACGTTGGAATCAGGGTGAAGGCCAGCGACGACCTGGCAGTGAAGAAGGTTTACTATTGGGTTGATCAGGGCTCAAAAATTTCTATGAGCGGTCCTGACGGCTCAAAATCGGGAACCTGGTCCGCCAGCTGGGATTCCCGCTATGTTGCCCATGGTACACAATATTTTTCAATCCAGGATGGTTCTCACGTCATCAGCATACAGGCTGAAGACAATCTCGGAAAGGTCAGTACCAAATCCATCTCGGTACAGGTTCAGAATAACTCCAGCTATTATAGCCGAAGTTCATCTGGTGGATATGACAGTTCCAGTGATGATGATTCCAGAGATGATTAAGATGGTTTTTAAGGTCAACGCCGGATCGGCTTGGGGTGGCTATTTGGCCACAGGTGACCCTGGCCTGGATTTAACGAAGAGCAAAGGAGGTAAGAATGAAAAAGTACATGAAGCCAAAGGTCGTTGGTAGCAGCAACGTTCACCCCTGCTGAAGAAAAAGTTCGAGGCCGGAGAAAAAATCTCCGGCCTCGACCTTATTAGAGGCTGGGGGCTGGAGACTGGGGACTGGAGAAGGCAAAATCTCCCTAGCCCCTAGCCCCTAGCCCCTAGCCCCTAGCCCCTAGCCCCTAGCCCCTAGCCCCTACTTAAGTTCAAAAGAAACCTTAATTACAACCTGGTACTCGTCAACCTTGCCGTCCTGATCCACATGCCCCCGAATGTCCTGGATTTCGAACCAGGAGATTTTTTCCAGACTCCTATGGGCCTTGCCGATTGCTGCCTGCACGGCATCTTCGATGCCCTTGGCTGAGATCCCGATGACCTCAACCTTTTTGTAGACTCTGTCCGCACCGTAGGTCATAGCCATCCTCCTGTGATTCGTTAGTCACTATGTATTGATTCTAACAGCCAACTGCTGACTGTAAATAGGCCGTAGGGGCGAAGTGCGGCCCCTGACTGGCGATCATTCGGCTCTGGAGGGTACCGTAATTTGATTACCTGTCCATTGAAAGGGAGTCATTACCCTGAGGAAGAAGCCATGCATGGCTGTGCAGGGTTAACAGCCAGACTGCGGCCATGAGCAGGTTCTGTAACGCGAGAGCGCCGATATGCATGGGCAGGGCCGGCAAAATGAAGAGAAGCTTTTCCAGAAACATTCCGAACAAAACTGTCAGGGCGACGGCGGCAACCATTGTAGTGCTCCCCTTGGCCCGGCGGGAAATAAGGGTGAGGAAGGGGAGCAGAAAAATCGCGGCCAGAAATCCCCAGGCCATGAGCAGATAGGGCATTGTGGTGGTGCGGCGGATGATGAAGCCGACCTCTTCGGGGAGGTTGCCGTACCAGAGAAGCAGAAACTGGGCGAAAAACAGCCCCGCCCAAAGGACGCTGAAGCCAAAGAGCAGCAGCGCCAGGTCGCGCAGGTGCTGGGCGGTGAGGACTGGATTCCGGCTGGCTTTGCGGTAATAAAAACAAAACAGGGCAATCGCCGCCAGGGCGAATCCGGCGTAGAGCGCTTCGACGAAAAAGTAAGCTCCAAACAGGGTGCTGTACCAGGGGTACTCAAGGGACATGACCCAGTCGAAAGCCACCAGGCTCTGGGAGGTCACAAACACCAGCAGGTAGACAGCCGCCAGGGGAAGGCGCCGCTGCTCGCCGGCCAGGGCACTGAAGGAAAAGCTTCGTGCCGTGAGGTAGGAGAGGAGCAGCAGGGCCAGGTTTCTCAAAAAGAAAAAAGGCTTGTTGAGCCAGAGGCCGCCGTGGTCGGCCCAGGGATAGTGGTCAAGCTGGGGCCAGAGCAGCGCAAACATGACGGCCAGAAACAGCAGCAGGGGATAGGTCGAAAGCAGTTCGCGGCGCAGGGAGTTGACCCATTTTGCGCCGATCAGTTCGGCAACCGCCACCACCGCCACCGTGCCCTGGATGAGGGAGGTCCAGAAGACCAGGGTCATCAGCAGAGCTCCCGGTTCGGATACAAAACCGCCGTATTCGACGAGCGCCAGGGTCAGTCCGAGGACCAGCAGCACCAGGTAGAAATTGCCTGGGCGAAGCTTCAGGGTTTCCATGGGTCCTCCCGGTCTTCGAGAATAATGACGAAGTTGTTGCCGAACTCTTCTTTCGGAGCCAGGTTGCGCAGGCTCGGCAGCCGAGCCAGGAGCAGAAAACCTGCAAAGGAGGCCAGAGCGCCGAAGAGTATGGTCAGAATATAGGCGATGAGCAGAAAAGGCGGCAGGGAGACGATCGGCTTGCCGCCGGTGATGATCGGCCAGGACAATGCGGTGTAGATGGTAAACCCCAGGCCCCCCAGAAAGCCGCTCAGGCCGCCGGCAAAAGCGAAATAGCGCATGGCCCCCGGCTTGACCTCAAGGATCTCCTCGACCTCGTGGACCTCGAAGGGCATGTGCAGGCGCAGGTCTTTGCAGCTGTGGCCGCTGGCCTTGAGCTGGCGAAGCTTCTCGAGGAACTCGTTCTTATCGGTAAACAGCATCGGTTCGCTCATCACAGCCGCTCCTTGATTTCGGTCATCGAGAGCACCGGCAGGGTCTTGAGAAAGAGCAGGTAGAGCAGAAAGAAGAGCCCGAAAGACATCAGGGTGATACCGACCTCGACGAAGCTCGGGGTGTAGGTGCCCCAGGCGTAGGGATCGTAATCCCGGGCCAGGGAATTGACGATAATCACGAAGCGCTCGAGCCACATGCCGACGTTGACCAGCAGGGAGACGCAGAACAGATAGAGCAGGTTGCGGCGCAGCTTCTTGACCAGCAGCGTGGCCGGCAGCAGGGAGTTGCAGAAGATCATCACCCAGTACATGCCCCAGTAATCGCCGAAGCTGCGGTAGCGAAACTGCTCCATTTCGGCCAGATTGTCCCCGTAATAGGCCATTGCGGTCTCGATGATGTAGGAATAGCTGACGATCAGCGAGGTAAAGAGCAGAATCTTGGCGATGGCTTCGAAATGATCGACGGTGATGTATTTTTCAAGTTTCAGAATCCGGTGCATGGGGAAGACCAGGGTAATGACCATGGCGGTTCCGGAGAGGATCGCTCCGGCGACGAAATAGGGGGCGAAGATGGTGGTGTGCCAGCCGGGGATGATACTGACGGCGAAGTCCCAGGAGACGATGGAGTGCACCGAGGCGACCAGCGGGGTGGCAAAGGCGGCAAGCAGAATGTAGAGCCACTTGTAGTGGCGCCACTGGTTGAGGGTGCCGGTCCAGCCCAGGGAGAGCAGCCCGTAGATCTTGCTGCGCAGGCCGCCGATGCGGCGCCGGGCGATGGCCAGGTCAGGGACCATGCCGACGTAGAAGAAGACCAGGCTGACGATCATGTAGGTGGTGACCGCGAAGACGTCCCAGATCAGCGGCGAGCGAAAGTTGACCCAGAGGGTGCGCTGGTTGGGGTAGGGCAGCAGGTAGTAGAAGATCCACACCCGGCCCAGGTGGATCAGCGGGAAGAGCCCGGCGACCATCAGGGCGATGACGGTCATGGCCTCGGCTGCCCGGTTGAAGCTGGTGCGGAATCTGGCGCGGAACAAAAAGAGCACGGCCGAGATCAGGGTGCCCGAATGGGCGATCCCCACCCAGAAGACGAAGTTGGTGATATAGACCCCCCAACCGACGGGATGGCTGATCCCGGCGACCCCCAGGCCTGTGAAGGTCTGGTAGGCGAAGAGGCCGAAACCGACGATGACCAGCAGGCCGCAAAGCCCCACCGCGCCCAGGTAGGCCAGGCTCGGCCTGCTCATGGCGGCGAGCACGTCCTGTTCGACCTCGTCGCGGGGGTCGGTAATGGGATTCCGGTTGTTATTAGCCATCTTGCCCTCGTGACAGTTTATTTGTTTTTAAAAGCGTAATTTGTAATGGGTGATAAGTGATTTGTTTAAGGGCAGTTCTTGATTTTGCACGTTACTAATCACATATTACTCATCACGCCCTTCCCGCTTTAAATAATATACCGAGGGTTCCGTCCCCAGCTGCTCAAAGACCCGGTAAGCCCTCTCCGAGTGGGCGAGCTGGTATATCCGCGAGTCCTTGTCCAAAAGATTACCAAATACAATCGCCTGTGTCGGGCAGCTCTGGGCGCAGGCGGTGGTGACCTCGCCGTCGCGCACCTTGCGTCCCTCGTCCTTGGCCTGATCCTTGGCGGTGCGCAGACGCTGGATGCAGAAGGTGCATTTTTCCATGATCCCCCTGGTGCGGATGCTTAGGTCGGGGTTGACCATCTGGTCCAGAGGCGGCGGCCAGCGATGATCCCACCAGTTGAAGCGCCTGACCTTGTAGGGGCAGTTGTTGGCGCAGTAGCGGGTGCCGACGCAGCGGTCGTAGACCTGGACGTTGAGGCCTTCGCCGTTGTGGTAGGCGGCGTAGACCGGGCAGACCGGCTCGCAGGGGGCGTTGTGGCAGTGCTGGCAGAGCATGGGGATGAAATCGACCTGCCCGGCAGCATCGTAAAAGGGCTCGATGCGCAGCCAGGACATCTCGCGCCCCTTAAGATGATCCCTGACCCCAACGACGGGGACGCTGTTTTCGATGTAGCAGGCGGCCACGCAGGCGCTGCAGCCGTTGCAGCGCTTAAGGTCGACGGCCATGGCCCAGCGATACTCGGGGTGAGCGTGTTCGGGATAGAGGCTGGCCTGGGGATGCTCGCTGTGGGCCTCGAGATGCTTGGGGTCGGGGATGATCCCCCGCCCGTGCTGCGATGGCGAGCCCGATAGGATCGCAAGCGCGGCTTGGTTGCCGGTTTTTTGCAGGGCCAGGTCGCTGCTGAGCAGAATCGCCTCGCCGCTTTCAAGGTCGATGGCCAGGGGCGTTTCGTCGAGCAGGTCGCGCTGCACGGTCCAGATCCCTTTTGCCAGGCCGGGCTGCTCCTTGACCGCCAGCTCCAAGGTCTGCTCGCCGAGAGTCAGGCGAACCTGGTCCTGCTCCTTGAGCTTCAGGCCTTTAAGGTCGGCCTGCCCCAGGCAGAGCCAACTGCCGTAAGAGATGGTGGTCAGCGGATCGGGGATTTCCGAGAGCAGCGGGATCGAGCGGCTGCGGCCGTCGAAGGTGCGGATCGAGGGGACGATGATCAGCGCGGGCGCGCCTAAGGGCTCAGGCCGGCGGGCGGCGACCAGGGCGGCGGTGGTTGCCGCGAAGTCGGGTCTTGGTTGAGCCTGTCCCAGCGATTGTTCGATAAAACCCTGGCGCGAGAAATCCTTCAACTGGGCCTCGGAAAGGCGGCGGCTCCAGGCGGCAAAGAGGTGCTGCTGGTAGCTGGGGGCCGTTTCGGCCTGCCCGCTGCGGCGCAGCAGCTCGAGCAGAATGTCGCCGAGTGAGCGGCTGTCGTGAAGCGGCTTGACCAGGGGCTGAATCAGCCCGAGCAGCCCCTGGCGCGGTTCGACGTCGCCCCAGGATTCGAGGCTGTGGGAGATGGGCAGCACCAGGTCTGCGCGTTCGGTGTCGGCATCGGGCAGATCCGCAATGGCAACCCGCAGGCTGGCCTGGGAGAAGGCGGTGCTGAACTGGCCGAGGGGGCTTTTGGCGGCGAGCAGGGCAACCCCGATCTGGTTTTCGTTCAATCGCCTGGTTACGGCCTGCATGTCGTTGAGACTGCCCACCCCGGCATAGTTCTGGGCCCGGGCGAAGTCGACGGTATCGCCGACCATGCCAGCGGCCCATTGGCACAGGGCGGCGAGCAGGGCCACGCTGAAGCCTCCCGCCTGGGCCGTGGCGCTGCCCCCGACCACCAGCAGGGGATGGCTGGCTTGGCTCCATCGGGCGATGAGCCGTTGCAGGTTCTCCTCGCTTAGGCCGGTGGCGGTCGCAACCTGCTGGTGGCTGAGGGGCGGCAGAGCCTTCCAGAGCGAAGCGGGCAGCAGGCGCTTGAGAGTCCCCGCCTCTTGCAGTTGCTGCAGCAGGTAGGTCAGCAGCATGGCTTCGCTTCCGGGGCGGATGGAGAGGCGCCACTGGGCGTTGGCTCCGGTCAGGGAAAGGTGGGGCTCCAGGTGGCACCAGTTGAAATCAGCCCTTTCAGCCGCCTCGCTAAGCGCCCGGGCCTGAGCCACGGGATGGATAAAGGTTTCGAGCAGATCGGCGCCGATCGAAAGCACAAAGTCGGCCCGCTCGATGCGGTAACTTGGCAGTTCTGGGCGCTTGAAAAGGCTCTGGTAGGCCTGCCTCAAGGCGCTGTGGGAGTAGAATTCGAAGGCGGGCAACCGTTCGATACCCAGTTGTTCGCAGAATCTCCGGCTCAGCTCATCGAGGGTCCCGGTGGAGCGGCCGCCGAGGAACAGGTTTTTGCGCCCGGCGCTGCGGGCCTCGTCGAGGGCGCTCTGGATGCGCTGGTCGGCCTGGTCCCAGCTGATCGGGGTCAGTTTGCCTTCAGGGCTGCGCTGCATCGGTTGGCGGATGCGTTCGGGGTGGTAGAGCCGCCACAGCGCAGCCTGGCCGCGCATGCACAGGCCTCCCCCGGTGTCCGGGTGTGCGGAAAGGCCCTCAAGCTTGACCGGGCGCCCCTCGCGGATGCGCACCGAAAGGCCGCAGTGGGCCGGGCACTCGGTGCAGGTCGAAGGTTTCCACAGGGCCTGGCCGGGCAGCACCCCGTCCTGAGGCGGGACCAGGTAGGAGATGAGCTTTTTCTGCTCGGTCTCCGAGCCGCAGGAGGACAGAACCGTGGCGCTTGAAAAGAGCCCGAGGATATGCAGAAACTTGCGTCGATCCATAAATCAGTCCTCAGCGGTGGCAGGTGGCGCAGTCGATGGAGGCGCCGTTGGTGCGGTGGCAGTCCAGGCACCAGCCCATTTTCAGTGGTCGTACCTGGCCCACCCGTTCCATGGTGGCAATGGCGCCATGGCAGGCGAAGCAGTCGATCCCCGCCTTGATGTGGCGTTTGTGGGTGAAATAGATGAAATCGGGCAGGGCATGAACCCGGTTCCAGGCCACGGGTTGCTGGTTCTCGTAATGTTCGCGCAGTTTGACGATTTCAGGACGCTCGGTAGCGATGCTCTGGTGGCAGACCATGCAGATATCCAGGGTCGGGACTCCGGCCCTGGGGGACTTGTCGGCATAGACATGACAGTGCAGGCAGGGGATGGCGAGGGTGCCGGCATGCACGGTATGAGGGAAGGCGATCGGTTGCTCCGGGGCCCGCTGCAGCTGCCACCAGTAAAGGCCCATGCCCGCAACGATCAGCAGTGCAGAACCGAACAGACCGGCCAGGGCCAGACGCGGCAGCAGCCTGACGATAAGTTTTCTCTGCCCTTCATTCATTGGTCCGAGCATGGCCAAATCAGTCTCCGATGGTTCTCAGCAGGTAGCGGGCGACGGCGTCGATCTCCTCTTCGGCAAGGCCCAGCTTGGGCATGGGCGGGTAGTCGGGGTTGCGTTTTTGTGGATCCCTGATAAATGCCTTGAGTCCCTCGAGGTTGCCCGCATAGCCGGGGAGGACCTCCTGCAGGGCGGGGCCGACCACCCGCCGGTCAAAGTGGTGGCAGGCGCTGCAGACCCGCTCGAAGACGGTCTTGCCCTGGTCGACCGCAGGTGTTTTGTCACCTTCTATTGCTGCCGCTGGTGTTTCAGCAGGTTGCTTGGCGATAAAGGCGCTGCGCATCAGTTCCTTCGCCGCGATGGTTTGTTCGTTGAGGGTCTGCTCGCGGGCCAGGTGATCGCTGAGAATCCAGCCCAGAAAAAGTGTCAGACAGCAGACGATTACCGGTGCGGCGAGTTTGGCGCGGGGGTTTTCGAGGCTCGTCAAAAGCAGCCCCGCAGTTGCCAGCCCGATGACCAGCGCCACCGCCGAGAGTATATAGAGGTAGCCCGAGCGGGCGAACACCGGCAGGGTGTAGAGGTCGAAGAGCAGGATGAGGGGCCAGGCGAGAACGGCCGCGAGGGCAAGGGTGGCCCCGCTGCGTTTGACGAAACGGCAGAAGTCGGCATCGACTTTGGGCCGGCGGCAAAGGTTTGCTCCGTGGAGCAGGATGCCAGCGCCGGAGACGGCCAGGGAAAGGGCAAAAAACTGCAGGAATTTGGCCGCGCCGTTCCAGGACAGCAGCAGCCAGGGTTGTCCGCTCAGGTGCGGCCACTCATCGGGGCGCAGCAGCAGGGCGGCCCCGCAAAGCAGAACAAAGTAGGCCAGCAGCATCGCGCCGACGCTTGCCAGGCCGAGGGGAAAAGCGAGGGGTGCGGCCAGGCGGGTCGGCAGCAGGTAGCGGTAGAGGTAGATTCCGGCAAGCCCGGCTGTAAGGGGCAGCAGTACCGCCAGGGCGAATCGGGGGGAAAGCCCCGCCGGTGGATAGGCGGCCTGCAGGAAGAGCAGGTTCAGGGCCACGGCCAGCGCGATGAGCAGGGCCAGTCCCTTGTTGTGGGTCGTTCGGGCGAGGAGCTGATCGGCAAAACGCCGGTAATGGGGCCTGCGTTCGAGGCGGCCGTAGATCTCAAAGAGCATGGAGACCGCCGAGCCGCCGATCATGACCCCGACAAAAGGCAGGTGAATAAAGAAGATCAGGATCAGGACAAACTTGACCAGGAGCAGATTTTCCGGTGCAACGATTGCCATGGCTGTCCCTGCGAAAAGGTGCCCTAAACCCGCCCGGAGGTAGGTGTTGAAGCAGACCTGGCTGAGATTCTGGGATCAGTACTGGCTAACAATTAAAACAAAGGTTGCACTGATTGCAACCGGGGGGGAGCTTTGGTGGGAAATAAATACGGGGAGGGCGGACGCCCTCCCCGGTCAAAGGCCCAGATCGTCAGCGATGCTCTGCATCGCCTCGAGGCAGATGTCGCAGAACTCGGCGATGGGGATGCCGGCCTTCTCGCATTCCATGATGATGTCGCGGTTGGCCCCGGCGGCGAAGGCCTTCTCCTTGATGCGTTTGCGCACCGACTTGGGCTTGACGCTGGCGAGCTTTTTGTCAGGGTAAACCAGGGCCGTGGCGATAATCAGGCCGGTCATGGTTTCTCCGGCGGCCAGGGCGTGGTGGAAGGCGGTTGAGCGCCGGTCGGGGTGGGCCATCTCGTTGTGCAGGCGGATGGCCTCGATGATCTCTTCGTCGATGCCCTTTTCGCGCAGCATCCGCACCGTCTCATGGGTATGTCGGCTCATATCGTCGCAGGTCATCTCCACGTCGAGGTCGTGCAGCAGTCCGGCCAGGGCCCATTTCTCGCCATCCTCGCCGAGCCGCTCGGCCAGCGCGCGCAGTACCGCCTCGCTGGCCAGGCAGTGTTTGAGCATGTTGGGGGTCTTGACGTGCTCGTTGAGCAGGGCCCAGGCCTGCTCGCGGGTGATGCCGTAGCTCATCGGTTCCTCCGGAAGGTCAAGACAGGAAGGTCTTTTCGACGAAATCGGCAACCGCCCCGGGATCGTTCAGATCAAGCACCGGAACGTCGAGCTCAAGGGCCCCATCGCTGGCGACGGCGATCAGGGTGGGGTCATGCTCTTCGCCCCGGCACAGCAGGGTGGTGCTGCGCTCGGTGCGGTTAATCTCGATCTTGGGCATGCCGCTCTTTTTGAACCCTTCGGTCAGCACCAGGTCCACGTCGCCGAAATAGGTGGCGATCAGCTCCTCGATCGGCGGGGAGGCCGTGTGCTTTTTCACCAGGGCCAGCTTTTCGGGAGAGCTGATCAGCATGGTGTCGGCCCCGGCGGCGGTCAGCCGATGGCTGTCCTTGCCGGGGTGGTCGATGTCGAAGCGGTGGGCGTCGTGCTTGATCACCCCGATGCGGTGGCCGCGCTGCTTGAGCTCGGCGATGACCTTTTCGAGCAGGGTGGTCTTGCCGGTGCCGGACTTGGCGACGAAGGATACGGCTTTGGTCTGCATTTTTTTGAGTCTCCTTGGTACCTGAAAATAAGAACCGGCCTCTCGCCTGCTCATTTCATTCGCTCGAGCACGCAGAGGACGCGGAGAAAAATACTTTCAATCAACTTCCGGCGTAGGTTGGGTTGAGGGACGAAACCCAACAGGGTTTCAGCATGGAATGGCTGTTGGGTCCGTCGCTGCGCTCCTTGACCCAACCTACAGGTTCTGCTGTTTAAATCATCCCTGTTCAGCTTCAAGTTGTTCGGGCTTGAATCAGACGTAATCCAGACCGGGGATGAGATGGACCAGCACCTCATCTCCGGCTTCATAGCTTTCGGCTTCGACGGGCAGGATGGCGATACCGTTGGCATCGACCATGGTGCGCACGATGCCGGTGTTCTGATCGCCCGAGCTGGAGGCCACCAGGCCCTGCTTTTCACGGACCACGTGGACCCGCAGAAACTGAGCCCGACCCGGTTTCTTCTTGAGCGGCTCGCGCAGGGTCGCGGGGACCAGGGGCTTGATCACCCGGCGGTGCCCGAGCATCTTCAGCAGGGCGGGGCGCACGAACTCTTCGAAGGTGATCATGGTCGCCACCGGGTTGCCCGGCAGAGAAAAGACCGGTCGTCCTTCCCGGGTGCCGAAGGCGGTGGGGCTGCCGGGCTTGATCTTGACTTTCCAGAACAGCCGCTGGACGCCGAGCTCCTCGAGGATCTGGCGAACCATGTCGAGATCCCCGGCGCTCACCCCGGCCGAAGTGATCAAGGCGTCGGCCTGCAGCCCCTCGGCAAGCTTTTCCCGCAGGCTTTCTGCCGTATCGCGGGCGATGCCCAGCAGCACCGGTTCGGCTCCGGCCTCCCGGACTGCGGCCGCCAGGGCCAGGGAGTTGCTGTTGACGATTTGCCCCGGGCCCGGAATTTCGCCTATCTCGACAAGCTCGTCTCCCGTGGAGAGGATAGCGACCCTGGGGCGGCGATAGACCGCGACGAATCCCTTGCCGAAGGAGGCAAGCATGTTGATTTCCGCAGGACGCAACAGGGTGCCAGGGGTCATGACCATGGTGCCTGCGGCCACATCCTCGCCGCGAAACCGGATATGATCGCGCGGCGCGACTTCGCCCTGGATGCTGACCCGGTCCCCCTCTTCCTCGGTGCTTTCAAAGGGTACGATCGCGTCGCAACCGGGGGGGATGGGTGCGCCGGTCATGATCTTGACCGCGCAGCCCGGGTCGACCTTGGGTTCGGGCCTGCCCCCTGCGGGGATGTATCCGCTGATGGCCAGGGTGACCGGTTTGCGGCAGTCAGCCGAGCGCACCGCAAAGCCGTCCATGGCCGAATTGTCCCAGGGGGGCATATCCCAGGGAGCGCGAATCTCCTCGGCCAGCACCTGGCCATGGGCGTCGAGCAGGGAGACCCGCTCGGTCCCCAGGGGGCGGACCTGTTCAAGGATCAGGTCCCGTGCATCTTCAAAGGTTATTGACATCTGGTCGTGCTCCATCGTGGATTTATTTTGTCTGGCAGCGTTTCGGGATGACATGATAACCCTAATCCCCTGTGGCGGCAAGAAGCATCCCTGTCCCACCTGGCAGAGAGGGGGGGCTGGATTCGGCCGAGCGTTGCATGAGGGTGGGAGTGGGGAAGGGGCGAGGCAGGTTCAGGGTTCGGATCGGCCTGAACCTGCCGAAGGCCTGCCGGGAGAAGCGGTTTTGGTCTGTTCCTGCTCGCGCAGGTCGAAATAGTCCTGGGGGGTGTTGATATTCTCGAAGGAGGCGGCGCCGGGGGTGATACGGGTGACTTCGTCGTAGTCGACCCGCTTTACCTTCACCTGCTCGAAGAAGCTCAGGATTTTTTTGCGCCCTTCGCCCAGGGCCTGCTCGATGGGACCGAGGCAGCGGCGGCTGTAGCGGGCGTGGAGGGGTTCGGGGCCGCGCCGGCTCTCGGGGATGACCACGTCCCACTGCGGGTCTCGTTGCGAAATTTCGCGAATCAGGGCGGGACTGAGCTGGGGCATGTCGCAGCCGACCACGAAGACGTGCTCAGTGCGACTGTGCTGCAGCGCCGAGTGGATGCCGGCGAGCAGCCCGCCGCAGGCGATCAGGTCGGGGACTTTGCGGCAAGGCAAGAAGGGGTAGAGCTCAGGGTGGTTGGTCACCACCAGGACCTCGCAGAAGATTTCGCTGAGTTGGCGGTAGATGGTTTCGATGAAACGGCCACCGCGGTGGGGAAGCAGCGCCTTATCGCTGCCCATGCGAGGCGACTCGCCCCCGGCCAGAATCACTCCGGTCACTTCGGGCCGAACGGCCTGGGGCCTGGCGAGGTCGATGCGTTCGGGGTGGGTATAGACCTCGAAGGTCTTGCCGCGCAGGTAACCTATCAGGGTGATGCCCGCCTCGCGGCACAGGCGCACCGCAAGGTCGGTGGGGGAGGTGCGCGAGGCGATCAGGGCAATGCCGAGACCGGCGGCCTTGGCTACCATTTCGGTGGAAACCCGCCCGGAGGTAACCAGCATCTGCCCCGCAAGGTCGATGTCGCGCAGCAGCGCCTCTCCGGCGATGCGGTCGAGGGTGTTGTGGCGCCCCAGGTCTTCGGCGAAAAGCCGCACGCCAAGGCCATCACCCACCGCCGCCGAATGGATGCCGCCGTG
>CALZIZ010000045.1 GCA_945787465.1 uncultured Desulfuromonadales bacterium | reverse complement strand
TGGCTAAGTCCTTGATTTTAATGGCGGCCCCGACAGGAGTCGAACCTGTGACCTACCGCTTAGGAGGCGGTTGCTCTATCCTGCTGAGCTACGGGGCCCGGGAGCAGTTTTTATAGCCCAAAGGGGGCGGTTTTGCAACCCTTAAGTCCCCCTTTGAGCAGCAAGCTCTTTAAAATTTAAGCAGGCTGAAGACCTTGCCGTCGGGCAGCTTCTTGCGGCCCTCGAGAAACTCAAGTTCAGCCATGAATGCGCATTCGACGACTTCGGCTCCCAGCTCCTGCACCAGGTCGACCACTGCTGCCATGGTGCCGCCGGTTGCAAGCAGGTCGTCGGCGATAACCACACGTTCTCCGGGGGTAAAAGCATCCTCGTGAATTTCGAGGGTGTCGGTACCGTATTCGAGGTCATAGGTCTTCTGCCGCGTTTTCCAGGGCAGCTTGCCGGGCTTACGGACCAGGGTGACCCCGGTGCCGAGCTTGTAAGCCAGGGCCGAGCCGAGAATGAACCCCCGGGCCTCGACCACCACCACCTGGTCGATATGCTCACCGACATAGCGGTGGGCAATAAGGTCGATCATACGGTGAAAGCTTTTGCTGTCGGCCAGCAAAGTAGTGATGTCTTTGAAAACGATCCCTTTTTTGGGAAAGTCGGGGACATCCCGAATAATGTTCTTCAATTCATCCAAGTGCTGTTCCTCTCAAGCAAATGCCATTGTCTATTCGTCAAGCAAATCGCCGCCGAATTCGCGCTCTTCGCGAATCTTGCGTAATTTTTCAAGGCTTTTGGCCTCGATCTGGCGGATGCGTTCACGGGTCACACCAAAGCGCCGCCCAATGGTGTCAAGGGTCTGGGGCTCACGATCATCAAGCCCGAAGCGCAGGGTCAGGATCTCGCGTTCATTTTCACTGAGGGTCGCCAGCCATTCGGAGACATAGCCGTACTTGTTGAGGTCTTCGATCATCGTCGCGGGATCGACGGCTGAAGGGTCCTCAATGGTATCCATGAGACTGTAATCGTTGTTTTCGCCCATGGGGTGCTCGATGGAGTAGGTTTTTTTAACCAGCACCATCAATCGCCGCACATAGGCCGGTTCAACGCCCATGGCTTCAGCAACTTCATGGATGTGGGGCTCGCGGTTGTATTTGTGGACCAGTTCACGGCTGATTTTGATCAGCTTGTTGATGTCGTCGCTGACATGAACGGGCAACCGGATGGTCCGGCTCTGGTTGACCAGGGCGCGCTCGATCGATTGCCGGATCCACCAGGTGGCATAGGTCGAAAAGCGGCACTCCTTGCTGAGCTTGAAACGCTCGACTGCCTTGATCAACCCCATGTTGCCCTCTTCAATCAAATCGAGAAAAGGCAGGCCGCGATTCATGTAGCGTTTGGCGATCTTGACCACCAGACGCAGATTGGACTCGATCATTTTATCCCGAGCAGCCATATCTCCCTGGGAGATACGCCTGGCAAGGGCCCGCTCTTCTTCGGCGGTCAAAAGGGTGGTCTTCTGAATCTCCTTCAGGTAGAGCTTGATGGCGTCATCGGAGTGATCGTCATACTCTTCTTGCTCACGCTTCTCTTCGGCCTCGAGCTCTTCCTCGGAAGGCTCCAGTTCAAGCTCGTTATTATCGCTTGCACTGCGCCCGTATTCGCTATCCTCAACGTCAAACATGGTTTCATCCATACCGGCAAACCTCTGAGTCAATGGTGAAAATTGCCTAAGGATTCTAAGAGATAGGCATTATCAAGGCAAGTAAAAAATCGGATTAACAGCCTTCTTGCCGTAGCGGATTTCAAAGTGCAACCTTGGACTCCCGCCTCGCGGTGGGGTACCAAGCAGGGCAATGCGCTGGCCCTTACCGACAAAGGATCCCGCCTCTACCAGATTTTTCTGATTAAAGCCGTAAACGGTGTAAAAGGAGTTATCGTGCTTTAAAATTATCAGGTTGCCGTAGGCGGCAATCCCATTGCCGCTGTAGATCACCTGCCCGGCGGCAGATGAAACAACCGGGGTTCCCCTGGGCGCCGAAATTTCTATCCCCTTGTTGACCTTCCCGGAGCTTTCTCCGAATTTTCGAACGATCTTTCCCGCAACCGGAAGTTGAAACTGACCTTTTTTTGTTGGTGGTTTCTTAAGCTCCGGTGCCGGGGCAGGCTTTGCCGCCACTCTGGCCTTGGGTTTTGACGCAGGTGCATGGCTGAGCTTTTTTGAAGACGATTTTTCGGGCGCTCTCACCTTTGAAGGCTTGTTTTCCCTGGTCGACTTCCTGGCCGGAGCAGCGGAACGCTTGGCCAGTTGAGGAACAGTTTTTAACTTCTTGGCACCGGGGATGAACAACTTGGTGCCCACCCGTAGTTCCGTCGGATCGTCAATACCATTGATCCTGGCGAGATAGACCTCACCGACGTTATAGGTCCTGCTGATTCGGTAAAGGGTCTCCCCTTGCCGTACCGGATGATACATACCTTCGGTAGATACGCATCCGCCAAGCACCGTAATCAATATCAGCAAAACCAGGAATCTAAGAAACATACCCCACCTGCGCCGCAGCGCATAAAAAAGGCAAATCAATTGACTACTAAACTAACTGAAGCACCTCCGAAGCGTCAAGCACAGACCCGATTTCAAAAAACATACTTGAGGACGACAAATCCGCCGATGAGCAAAACCATGAAAACAATAGTGAGAATGTTGAAATATTTTTCGATAAAATCCCTCATGGCACCGATGGTGATGACCTTGTAGGGGATCGGCGTAAAGCCTGCGGTAAACACGGTCCAGAAGTCATACCGTGAAAACAGGTCCTGTACCTTGGCAAAGACCTCCTCGGTAAACCCCGGGACATACATGAAAAAATACCCTTGCAGGGCACCCCACAACCCCAGGCCGATGCCATAGCCCACCACTCCGCCAATCACCGATCCGGCCGAGGCAATCAGGGCAAAGCGCAAGGACCGCGCAGGCAGGGCTATGCACAAGGCAAGCAGAAGAACATCGGGCGGGATGGGGAAAAAGGAGGATTCGGCAAATGCCAGAAAAAATAAAGCCGGCGCTCCGTAGGGCGTTTGTGCCCAGTGAAGAACCCAGTCATAAAGCCGCCGTAACAATACCATGGTCAACGATCCTCGTTCTTCCAGCCATGCTGGCCCAACAGGGGCACAAACCGGCAATCAAGCAGTTCCTCTTCCTCAAAGCGCTCAGCCCCGACTCTGGTGACCCGCATCAGTTTCTGAGCTCCCCGGGTTCCTACCGGAATGACCAGATGGGCCCCTATGGCAAGTTGCTTAAGGTATTCTTCGGGGACAGACGGTGCCCCTGCCGCGACCAGGATACCGTCAAACGGGGCCTGATCCTCCCAGCCAAAGGTGCCATCGGTCACCTTGATGTTGATGTTGCTGCTGCCTATCGAGTCGAGAACCCTCCGCGCCCGACGGGCCAGGGAAACAATGCGCTCGACGGAATAAACTCGCGAGGCAAGCTGACCGAGAACCGCAGCCTGGTAACCCGAACCGGTGCCGACATCGAGCAGCTTTTCGCCGCCCTTAAGTCGCAGCGCCTCGGTCATATAAGCGACGATAAATGGCTGGGAGATGGTCTGTTTTTCCCCAATAGGCAGAGCATAATCGCCGTAGGCCTGGCTTTGCAGGGCCTCTTCGACAAACAGGTGCCTGGGCACCTTGAGCATGGCATCTATAACCCGGGGGTCGGTAATGCCGCGCCCCTTGATCTGCCGTTCAACCATTTGCCGGCGGGCAATGGAAAATTCCATAATTCAACTTCTTTCAATCACTGCTCTGGGAATGAAAATCGCCCATTGCGTCAAGCCCCCATGAAGCCAGCCCTTCAAAAGAACGGTAGTTGGTCAGATCGAGATGCAAAGGGGTGATGGAAATAAAATTTTCGTGAATGGCGTGAAAATCGGTTCCTGGCAGGTTTTCAAACCCCAACTCCCCTCCCCCGATCCAGTAATACTTTCGGCCGCGGGGATCAAATTTCTCCACCACCACGTCACCGTAAA
This sequence comes from uncultured Desulfuromonadales bacterium, assembly GCA_945787465.1. GTDB lineage: Bacteria > Desulfobacterota > Desulfuromonadia > Desulfuromonadales > Trichloromonadaceae > CALZIZ01. Next base: position 37,285 of record CALZIZ010000045.1, on the reverse strand, counting down.
TCCTTTTCCCCTGCCGGGTCAGGCGCGACCCCAGTGGTTTTCCGGGCGGAACATTGACATTGAGCAGGGTATCAGAAGGAAGTCCCAGATCGACGACCCGGGTGGCGAGGTCAAGGGCAAAGGCGGCGGCGCAGGCAAAATCCTCGGCCGCATAATCATCGCCGGCCAGAGAAATGGCAAAGGCGGGAACCCCCATCAGGGTCGCTTCCATGGCCGCCGAGACTGTCCCTGAATAGGTAATATCGTCACCGAGGTTGCCGCCCTTGTTGATCCCTGATACGACCAGATCGGGACGGCGATCGAGAAGCCCGTGAATCCCGAGGTTCACGCAATCTGTCGGTGTGCCGTCGATGGAGAAAAAGCCGGGCCGAATTTCCTCTGCCCGAAGGGGAGAATGCAGGGTCAATGAATGCCCGACGGCACTGCGTTCACGATCAGGCGCTGCGACGACCACCTCGCCGAGTTCACCCAGCCGGCGAGCAAGCACTTTAATCCCGGGAGAATGGATACCATCGTCGTTGGTCACCAATATCAGCACAGGGGCCTCGGAGAAATCACATTGGAGGGGGTTGGGGCGTAGAGCATCAGGAAGAGCCTAGCGAATCGCGCAACCGCTGCAGTTCTTCCCGAATATCTGCAAGCAGGCGGCGCTCCGCCGAGACTTGATCGTCCTTGGTTAAAGGCTTGGCAGGTGCCGCCGAGGTGCTGCGCAACCTCTTTTTGGCACCAGCAATGGTAAAGCCCTGGGCGTAAAGCAGATCCTTCAGCAACAGTACCAGCTCAATGTCTTTTCGCCGGTAGAGCCGCTGGTTGCTCGAGCTTTTGACGGGTCGAAAAGCGCCGAACTCAGATTCCCAGTAGCGCAGCACATGGGCTTTGACTCCGGTGAGTTCGGCGACTTCGCCAATCTTAAAATAGAGCTTTTCGGGAATTTTCACGTCCATGATTCCCCCCGCCCTTGGGGTAAGGACAGTTACTCGACCTCACATCCGTTAATCGCGGATTTTAAAACCTGGCTGGGTTTGAAGGTGAGGATTCTTCTCGAGGTGATTTCAATCTCCTCGCCGGTTTGCGGATTACGTCCACGCCGAGTGGCCTTCTGCTTAACCACAAAATTCCCGAAGCCGGCGATTTTGATTTTTTCGCCATCTTCGAGGTTGTTTTTCATGATATCGAAAACCATTTCTACAATTTCAGCGGATTCCTTCTTGGAAAACCCGGTTTTCAGATATACATTTTCTATCAGATCCGCTTTTGTCATATCGCCTCCACGCAATAAAACGCACATGTCCTTGAATTTACGGGTTTTTATATCATAGGAACAGGAGGTTAGCAACCGCTTTTTTAACGAATTTCTGCATTTAGCCGTTTACACAGAGTCTTGACAATTTTTCCGTGGACCCCCTGAATCTCTTCGTCGGTGAGGGTTTTTTCGGTGGAGCGATAGCGGACCCTGATGGCGAGGCTCTTCTTGCCCTCGGGAATCCCCGGCCCTTTGTACAGATCGAAGAGGGTGATATTCTCCAGGTGCTTGCCCTTGACCTTGCCGAGAACGTCGAAGACATCCTGGGCGCTGACTGCGTCATCGAGCAGCAGAGCACTGTCCCGGTACACATCAGGGAACCTGGAAATAGGCCTGAATCCCGGATGATCACCTGCGGCAGCAAAGAAGGCATCCATATCCAGATCGAAGAGGTAAACCGGAAGGTCCAGCTCAAATTCAGCCTGAATCTTAGGGTGAATCTCCCCCAGCGTACCGAGCACGGTTTTGCCGTGCATCAGGGTGCAGGACTTGCCCGGATGATAGAAAGATTCGCTGCGGCTGCCGTCCCAGTTCACCTTGTCGATCTGAAAGGCGGCAAGGAGAGCTTCAACCATGCCCTTGAGGTCGAAAAAGTCAACCTGCTGGCTGCCCTGGCTCCAACCTTCAATCTCAGCACGGCCACATACCGCGGCAGCCAGGCGCAGCTTCTCCTTTGGCAGTTCTTCGCCCTGGACGGTCTGAAATACTGGGCGCAGTTCGAAAAGCCGCAGATCGCGTGAGCGGTAGGCGAGATTGCGCGAAACGGTTTCGAGCAGACTGGGCACCAGACTGGTGCGCATCACCGACTGCTCTTCGGTCAGCGGGTTAAGCACGGCCACGGTGGACCTGCGCTCATCGTCGGCGCCAAGGCCAAGCCGCTCGAGAGCCTTGGGCGAGATAAAGGCGTAGTTGATGATTTCGGAATAACCGCTGGCCACCATGAGGTTGCGGGCCATGCGGGACTCAGAAAAATGCACCGGCGGACGGTGACAGATGCTCTGTCCCGAGGGCATGGTCACGGGAATTTTATCGTACCCGTTGAGGCGGGCAACCTCTTCGATCAAATCGACTTCCCGCTCCAAATCCGGCCTGAAGGTCGGAACGGTGATGTAGAGAGCACCGTCGGAGCGGTCCATGGGCAACTCCGAGCTCAGCCCGATAGAACGCAACAGGCGCTGGATTTCCAGTGCGTCGATTTCAATACCCAGAATCTGGCTGGTGCGCAGTGCGGTCATGGTGATTTTGCGCTCGGCCACGGCCTGGGGGTAGGCGTCGATCACTCCCTTGGCCAGAACACCGCCCGCGACTTGCAGGATCAAATCAGCCGCCCGATCCAAGGCAACAGGCACCATATTGACATCGGCGCCGCGCTCAAAACGGTGCGAGGACTCGGTATGAATCCCAAGTCGTTTACTGCTGCGGCGAATGGTCGGCGGATTGAAATAGGCGCTCTCGAGCAACAGATCGACGGTATCGGGTTGAATTTCCGAGTTCTCCCCTCCCATGATGCCGGCCAGGGCCACGGCCCCTTCGCCATCGCAAATACACAGATCGCCAGCTTTGAGCTGATGCTCCTTGGAGTCGAGGGTGGTGAAGCGTTCACCTTCCAGGGCGCGTTTTACAACGATTTTCTTGCCCCGCAGCAGGTTGAAATCGAAGGCATGCAGAGGGTGCCCGAGTTCCATCAGCACATAGTTGGTGACATCGACCACGTTATTGATCGAACGCATACCGACCGATTCCAGGCGCCGCACCAGCCAATCGGGGGAAGGGCCGATCTTAACGCCCTTGATCAGCCGCGCCGCATAGCGGGGGCACATCCCTGCCTCCTCGATGGTGACCGAGGTCTGCTCGCCAATGGCCGAGCCCGTTTCCTGCACCGAGGCTCCGGGGAGCTTCAGGTCCTGGCCAACCATGGCCGCCACCTCGCGGGCCACCCCGACAACGCTCAGGCAGTCCGGACGGTTGGGGGTCAACCCCAGTTCGTAACGCACATCCTTGAGCCCCAGGGCGTCGAAGGCTGCAGTGCCCAGCTCAAGGCCGGCAGGAAGAATCATGATCCCTTCAGATTCCTCGGCCAGCCCCAGCTCGGTCTCCGAGCAGAGCATACCAAAGGATTCACGGCCCCTGATCTTGGATTTCTTGATCTTGAAATCGCCCGGAAGCACCGAACCGACCTGGGCAAAAGCGACCAGGTCACCGGTGCGGTGGTTCTTGGCGCCACAAACAACCTGCACCGTATCCTGCCCCGTTTCAACCTGACAAATGGTCAGGCGATCGGCCTCGGGATGGGGCTCGACCGAGGCCAGCCGCGCGACAATAACGCTGTCCAGCCCCTCCCCCACCAGTTCCATGCCATCGACCTCCAGCCCAGCCATGGTCAGCTGGTGGGCCAGATCGGCGGGATCCAGGTCAAAATCAACAAATTCCTTGAGCCAGTTGTAGGTTACGATCATCGCTTAAGGTCCTCTATGAATAAAGCACAAGAAAGCACTGGATATTTAATGGAAAAGAACCCTCAAAACTGGTTCAGAAACCGCAGGTCGTTTTCAAAGAACAGACGCAGATCATTTACGCCGTATTTTAGCATTGCGACGCGCTCGATCCCCATGCCGAAAGCAAAACCGCTGTAGACCTCGGGGTCGTATTCGACCGACTTGAAGACCTCAGGGTCGATCATGCCACTGCCGAGAATTTCGAGCCAGCCGGTATTTTTACAGACCCTGCAGCCCGATCCCCCGCAGATAACGCATTGAATGTCAACCTCTGCACTCGGTTCGGTAAACGGGAAAAAGGACGGCCTGAACCGTACTCCTACGCCGCGGCCGAAAAACTGGTTGATGAAGGTGGTCAGGATGCCCTTAAGGTCGCCGAAGGTGACTTTGCGGTCGACAAGAAAGCCTTCGATCTGGTGAAACATCGGGCTGTGGGTGATGTCCGAGTCCCTGCGGTAAACAGTCCCCGGAGCGATAACCCGAACCGGCGGAGCCTGGCGCAGCATGGTGCGGATTTGCACCGGCGAGGTATGGGTGCGCAGGACAACATCGTCGTTAACGTAAAAGGTGTCCTGCATGTCGCGGGCGGGGTGGTCCTTGGGGATGTTCAGGGCTTCGAAATTGTAAAAGTCCTTCTCAACCTCGGGCCCCTCCTCAACACCAAAACCAAGCGATGCGAATATCTCGGTAATCTCTTCGGTCACGAGGGTGATCGGGTGCTTGGTTCCGCGAGGGTGGCGGCGCCCGGGCAGGGTGACGTCGAGTCGCTCCTGCTCAAGCCGGCGCTCGATGTCAGCATGGCGAACCTGCTCCAGCCGGGAATCGAAAATCTGCTCCAGCTGCTGCTTGACCTCATTGGCCAGAGCCCCGACCAGCGGGCGCTCGTCGGGCGGCAACTGCCCCATACCGCGCATAATGGCGGTCATTTCGCCCTTCTTGCCAAGAAACCGCACCCGCACGTCCTGCAGGGCCGATTCGCAGTCGGCCTGCTCGATGGCCGCCTGCGCTACCTGTAACATCTCCTCCAGCTTAGCCTTCATGACTCTTCCCGAATCTGAATACCTGAATCCGTGAGTTCTGACCGGGCAATAGCGCAAGTCATTGACCTGCCTAAGCGTCCCAAAAACCATCGACGAACCTATGGGTGCGCCTCAGATTTTTTGAATCACTTATTCAGGCCAAGCACTTACACTCTTTTCCCGCCCAGCTCTCCCGGATCCAGGTAGATAGGTAAAAGACGAATGGAAGCCGACAGGCTTCCATCGCTGATCATATCCAAATATAAAAAAAGAGATGAGGGAGGCCCTCATCTCTTTTCTCCGAGTCTTACTGGAGCTGGGCCTTGGCCTTTTCGACAACTGCGGTGAAGCCAGCAGGGTCGGTCACAGCCAACTGGGCCAGGATCTTGCGATCAAGCCCGATTTCGGCTTTTTTCAGCCCATGCACCAGACGGCTGTAGGAAAGTCCATCTTCCCGTGCCGCCGCGTTGATACGGGCGATCCAGAGGGCCCGGAAGTCCCGCTTCCGAACCTTGCGGTCACGGAATGCATAGTTAAGCGCCCGGTCTACCGCTTCGGTGGCGCTGCGAAACAGCTTACTTCGCGCGCCACGATAACCTTTGGCCAACTTCAGAACCTTGTTTCTTCTGCGTCTCGCTTTAACACCTCTTTTTGCTCTCGGCATGTCTTACTCCTTCTTGCGTGTGTAATAAGCGGGGGTTGCCCGCTGCCGGATCTGAAGGGGGAGACAATGTCCCCTCAGTTCGCGGTCTTAAGGCCGAGTCTCCCTGCCCTTATCAAAGATAAGGAATAAGGCGACTGATGTTCTTTTCATCAGCTTTGTTCACCACTGTAGCCTGACGAAGGTCGCGCTTGCGCTTGGTGGACTTCTTGGTCAGAATGTGGCTGGTAAAAGCCTTGTTGCGACGAATCTTTCCGGAACCGGTTTTGCGGAAGCGCTTGGCTGCGCCACGGTTGGTTTTAATTTTGGGCATAACCCATCTCCTTAACTGCGTGATAGATAGATCAAAATTTCAGGCGAAAGCCAGCGGACCACCTGTTCGAAAGGCAGCCTGAAGACAAACGCCTGGTTTATGGAATCCGTTACTTTTTCAAAGGGGCCACCACCATATGCATGAAGCGACCTTGCATACGTGGCATGGACTCGACCTGGCCGATATCCTTTATTTCGATGGCAACTTTTTCGAGCAACCTGCGCCCGAACTCGGGATGGGTTACCTCCCGGCCACGAAACATGACGGTGACCTTGACCTTGTTGCCCTCCTCAAGAAACCGGCGAGCATGCTTGACCTTGAACTGAAAGTCATGCTCCTCGGTCTTGGGACGCATCTTGACTTCCTTGAGTTCAACCTTAGCCGTTTTCTTCTTGGCTTCGGCAGCCCGCTTGCTTGCCTGGTACTTGTACTTCCCGTAATCCATAATGCGGCATACGGGAGGCGTGGCATTTGGCGAAACCTCTACAAGGTCCAGACCCCGTGACTCGGCCGTGGCCAATGCCTCATCCAGGCTTATAACCCCAAGCTGCTCGCCTGCATCGTCAATTACGCGAACTTCCCGGGCCCGAATGGCGCGATTGATATTGGTCTCCTGCTTAGCTATGGTGGCACCTCCTAATGATATTGACTACACTCGTCCTGAACGAAGCGAACAAACTCGTCTGGCGTCATGGGATCAAGGTTCTTGCCGGAGCGATGACGCGGAGCCAGAGTTCCGTTTTCAAGCTCTTTGTCCCCGATAACCAGCATGTAGGGGACCTTTTCCATCTGGGCCTCGCGAATCTTAAAGCCCAGCTTTTCATTTCGCAAGTCTTTTTGAACCCGAACCCCGGCAGCGCGCAGCGTATTAAACACCCCTTCGGCATATTGAGCCTGATTGTCAGTCACATTGACAATCGTCGCCTGAACCGGTGAGATCCAGAGCGGAAAGTTGCCGGCGAAGTGCTCGATCAACACCCCGATGAAGCGTTCAATCGCTCCAAGGATAACCCGATGAACCATGACCGGACGATGTTTTTCGCCGTCGCTGCCGACATAGGTAAGTTCAAAGCGCTCAGGAAGGGTAAAATCGCACTGGATTGTAGCACACTGCCACTTTCTGTCAAGAGCGTCCTTGAGCTTGATATCAATCTTCGGCCCGTAAAAAGCCCCATCGCCTTCGTTGACCTCGTAGGGCAGCCCCGAGTCATTGAGAGCATTCATCAAAGCCTGGGTGGCTCGCTCCCAATCGGCATCGCTGCCGATGGATTTTTCCGGGCGGGTGGAAACCTCCATTTCGTACTCGAAGCCAAAGATCCCCATGACGTCCTGCACGAAGCGCAACACGCCCTTGATCTCTCCATCAAGCTGCTCGGGGGCGCAAAGAATATGGGCGTCATCCTGGGTAAAACCCCGGACCCTCAGCAGGCCATGGAGCACCCCGGACTTTTCGTGGCGATGCACGGTCCCCAGCTCAAAAAGTCGCATCGGCAGGTCACGGTAAGAGCGCATGCGGGATTTGTACACAAGCATGTGAGCCAGGCAGTTCATCGGCTTAACGCCGTAGCTCTGCTCGTCCACCTCGGTGAAATACATGTTTTCCCGGTAGTTCTCGTAATGGCCCGAGGTCTTCCAGAGCTCGGTACGCAGAATCTGCGGGCCCATGACGATATCGTAGCCGCGCTTGAGGTGTTCTTTTCGCTCGAAGTCTTCAAGAATGGTCCGCAGCAAAGCGCCCTTGGGATGCCAGATCACCAGACCCGCGCCTGCCTCGTCATTGAACGAAAAGAGATCGAGCTCCTTGCCGAGCTTACGATGATCGCGCTTGCGGGCCTCCTCAAGCTTGGCAAGATAGGACTTCAGCTGCTTTTTATCGGGAAAGGCTGTGGCATAGATGCGTTGAAGCATGGCCTTGCGCTCGTCGCCGCGCCAGTAGGCGCCAGCCACGCTGGTAAGCTTGAAAGCCTTGAGAAACTTGGTCGAGGGCAAATGGGGGCCACGACACAGATCGACAAAGTCGCCCTGCCGGTAGAGGGAGACCGTTTCGTTGGGCAGGTCTTCAATCAGCTCGACCTTGTAATTCTCCCCCATCTCCTTAAAAATCTGAATGGCCCCGTCGCGACTGACCTCCTCGCGGACAATAGCCAGATCTGCGGCGGCCAGTTCGGCCATCTTCTTTTCGATGGTTTCGAATTCTTCAGGCGAAAAGGTATGGTTTTCGGCATAGAAGTCGTAGTAGAAGCCGTTTTCAATGGCCGGGCCGATAGTAACCTGCACTTCTGCGCCAAACAGCGACTTGACCGCCTGCGCCATCAGGTGGGCGGCCGAGTGCCGATAAATTTCAAGCCCCTCTGCAGAGGAGAGGGTAATCAGTTCAAGGGAAGCATCCTCCCCGATAGGAGCGGTGACATCGACCAACTGGCCATTGAGGCGGGCGGCAATGGATTGACGCGCCAGACCTTCGCCAATGGAACGCGCCACGTCGAGGGGCGTTCCTCCCTGGGGGATCTCCTTGCTTGAGCCGTCCGGCAATGATACGCGAACCTGGGTCATCACTCTTCTCCACTAATGAAAAGAGGCATCAAAGGATGCCTCTATCGATGTTTCCGGTTGTCGGTTAAATATGGTAGGCACGCCCGGGATTGAACCGGGGACCCCTACCGTGTCAAGGTAGTGCTCTCCCACTGAGCTACGTGCCTACAACCGTAACGCCCGAACTATTACCAAAGATCTCGAAGCAATGTCAAGCACGGTATCAGGTATCAGGTATCAGGTATCAGGTATCAGGTATCAGGTATCAGGTATCAGGTATCAGGTATCAGGTATCAGGTATCAGGTATCAGGTATCAGTGACCAGTGACCAGTGACCAGTGACCAGTGACCAGTGACCAGTGACGAAGATCCTTGCAATTCAAAATTATAAATCAAAAACTCAAAATTCATTCTTTCCCGTCTTTTTCAAAATCGAGCAGCCACTGCTTGGAAGCGACCCCGCTTCCGCCTGAATAGCCCGTCAGCCCCCCGCCCCTGCCGATAACCCGGTGACAGGGGACCAAAAGCACAAAGGGATTGGCGGCCATGGCCCGACCGACGGCTCTTGCAGCCTGAGGACGGTTTACCAGTTTTGCCAGTTCCCCATAACTTAAGGTCTGCCCGAAGGGCACCCTGGCGAGGGCTTGCAGCACCTCGGAACTGAACGGAGAAAGCCGCGAATAATCGAGGGGCAGGTCGAAATGCCAGCGCCGGCCGGCAAAGAATTCATCGACCTGCTTTCGCGCCTGCAGCAAAAGGGGCGATTCCTGGCGGCGGGCACCGGGGTACTGTGCACCGATAGCGTCTTCAACCTCCTTACGGTCCTCGCGCAGGAGCAATTCAAGCAACACCTCCCCGTCGGAGACAATACCAAGCCAACCGACGGGGGTTTTCTGCAGCAAATAGTCCGGTTGCCGCCGAACTCTTGTGTATGACATCCTATGCTCTCCCCAGCTTCTTTCTGACCATGTCAAAGGCGCTGCTTGCCTCGGGAACCCTCAACACTGTACAGGTGACCCCATACACCAGGGCCCCAACAGATACGGCAGCGCCAAGAACGAGCCCGTTTACCGCCACCTGCCCGGCAACCTGCCACTGCCCAAGCCCAAGGATCGCCCAGACCACCCAGCTCATAAGCGCGGTGGCCGGGACAATTTTGGCCAACGAGGCAGCCACTCGACCCAGGCCCAGGGGGCCGATTTTTCGCCGCAGGGCCACCAGCAGCACCAGGCAGTTAAATACAGTGGCCAAGGTCAGGGCCAGGGCCAGTCCGACATGAGCAAGCCCCTGCATCAGCATTAGCCCGAGGCCGGCATTGACCAGCAGCGTCCAGAAAGAAATACGCACCGGAGTCCGGGTATCCTTAAGGGCATAGAAGGCAGGCACCACCACCCTGCTGACCCCAAGAAACAGCAACCCCGGCGCGTAGACCATTAATGCCAGCGATGTCTGGCGAACCTCTTCGAAGCCAAAAGCCCCTTTCATGAAAAACAGGCTGTAGATCGGCACGGCGCACAGCACCAGGCCAGCAGCCGCAGGAATGGTCACCAGGGCAATTAAGGCCAGCGCGAACCCGAGGGAATCACGCAGCCCCTCAAGGTTCTCGGAGCTGGCCTGGCGGCTCATGGCGGGCAAGACAGCCTGGGCCAGGGCGACAATAAAGATCCCCTGGGGAAATTCAAACAGCCGTTGGCCGTAGTAAAGGTAAGACACGCTGCCTTCTGGCAGAAAAGAGGCAAGTAAACGTGTTACCACTACGTTGATCTGATAAATCGCCACCCCTGCGATACCTGGAATCATCAGTCTGACAATTCGAACCACCACCGGATCGCGAAAATTAAAATCAAGACGCAGCCGAATGCCTTTTTGTCGAAGCACCGGCACCTGCATTAGCAGTTGCACCGCTCCGCCGAGAAGCACCCCTATGGCAAGGGCCTTGATCGGCACGGCAAACAGGCCTGTAAGCGAGAGCGCGCAAACAATCATGGTCAGATTCAGAAACAGCGGCGACAAGGCAGGCAGAAAGTAATGACCCCGAACATTAAGGATCCCCGTCAGCAAGGCCAGCAGGCTGACAAAAAAGATATAGGGAAACATGATGCGGTTCAGGCTGTCGGTCAGGGCAAGCTTGCCCTCGACGGCGCCAAAGCCAAAGCCGATAAAGCGCACCACCAGGGGAGAGCCAAGAATACCGACAATCACGACTGCAGCCATCACCAGCAGCAGCAGAGTCCAGCAAATACCGGCAATGCGGTTGGCCTCCTCTTCGCCCTGGCGTTGCTGAACCTCAGAGAAGGTCGGCACGAAGGCGGCGGTGAGCGAACCTTCGCCGAAAAACCTCCGCAGAAGATTGGGAATGGTAAAAGCCATAAAAAAGGCATCGGTACCAAACCCGGCCCCGAACAGGCCGGCGACAACCATATCCCGAACCAATCCGGCCACCCGGCTGCATAAGGTGGCGAGGCCCATGATGCCCGTTGCCTTGGAAATCTGGCGTTTTTCTGAGCGACTCATGGTCCGCCCTCCTCCCGATAAACCAAAATATGGAGTTCGATTGCTTGCGTTTTAGGATTATTTTTAGTTAATCCGACATGTCTCTTGGCTAAGCACCTAATCATACGCATCTATTTAGAATTGATTGGAATTTTTTTAACTTGACTGAGGCCGATTCAGGTGCTATAAATCACGTCATTAAAAACAGGGAAATAAAAAACTACTAACTTTCTCGGAGGTTGTTACCTTGGCTAATCACAAGTCTGCCATCAAAAGAAACAAGCAAGCTGCCGTTCGTACCGCTCGCAACACCCACATTCGCTCGACCATGAGAAGCTTTGTTAAAATGGTTCGCGTGGCCGTGGCCAACGAAGATGCCGAAGCAGCGAAAACAGCCCTGGAAAAGGCGGTTCCCTTCATCGACAAGGCAGCCACCAAGGGTGTCATTCACAAAGCGACGGCCAGCCGCAAGATTTCCCGCCTGGTCAAACTGGTGAATGCAATTCAGTAAGACATGAAAAAGGGGCCTTCAAGGCCCCTTTTTTTATTCCCCCTACCTGCTGGTCCCAATCCCCAGTACCAATTGTTCGAGCAGGGCTGCGGCGTTCGCCCCGCTCGATTTAAGTGCCAGATCGGTTTCCAGAAACCGGACGAAGAGTTGCCGGTATTCGCCCATTGAAAAGCCCCGGCATTGGCTCACCAGACCATCAACGAAATAGGGGTTGATGCCAACCCGCCGTGCGATATCCCGACTACCGACCCCCTGCTCTACCAATTCTCTGGTTTTCCACAGCTGACGAAAGTGTCGGACCATCATGGAGAGAATCAGCAGCGGTGCGCTGCCCTCATTCATGATGCGACCTAGCAGGCGCAAGGCTTCTGCACGATTGCGTTTGCCCAAGGCGTCAGTAAAATCGAACACGCTGTCAACCCGGGTATCAGAGACCACCGCGGCCACATCGGCCACGTCGACCAGGGTGCGCTCCCCAAGATAATCGAACAACTTGACCAGTTCGGCGTGGATTTCCTGGAGGTGTGTTCCGACCCGGCGGCAGAAAAGCCGCAGCGCATCCTCGGTAAAGCTGCGCCCGGCCTCTTTAGCCTGCTCACGGATAAACCCGGGGATCTGATTGTCGTAGAGTTTTTTGAATTCGACCAGTGCCCCGCGCTTTTTGAATTCCTGAAAAAATTTTTTCCGCCCGTCGATTTTTTCGGCGGTAAATACCAGCACTGTCTCGGGAACGGGATCGCGCAGGTAGTCGAGAAATTTTTCAAGCTGGAAGGCATTGAGCTGGTGGGCGTCCTTGACCAACACCAAACGGTGCGAGGCGAAAACCGGAAAGGTTCTGGCGGTATCCAGAACCGCAGCGGCATCGCAGTCTTTGCCATGATAGCGGTTCAGGTTAAAATCCCGTCCCTCTGCAGGTATCACCGCATCGATCAAGCGCCGCTGCGCCTTCTCAAGAGTAAAGCTTTCGCTGCCATAGAGAAAGACCAGGGACGGAAAATCCCGGTTTCGGATAGATTTTAGAAGCTCTGCCGGGGTCATGCCACTCTTGTTCAAAAGTTGTCGGTGATGCGGAAGAACAGCTCTTCGGCCACTCGCTCGCTGATCCGTTCAATGGCCGCAGCTTCGTTATCTTCTTGGGCCGCCTTATCGAGATCCGCAGGATATTCTTCGGACCAGGAGACCGTCCCCTTCCAGAGGATTTTGTCGTCTCGGAACCGTCTCAACACGGCGCTGACCTTCATGGTGGCGCGATATTCGGTGATTCGGTCGGTACGGTCATAGGAGGCTGCAGCGGTAGAATACCCGGCAATAGCGCCGGAGAGAACGGCATCGGCCCGGGATGGATCTTCAACCAGGCGCAGCGACCTCTTGCGGGCGAACTGTTCGGAAAGGTCGTTGGTCACCAGGTTTTCCAGGGACGGCTCAAAGGTCTGATTGGTGAACAGTTCGATATAAAGGGTGCGGATATTCCCCGGCAGGTCGCTGCCCTGTCCGGGCAGATGATAACCACACCCGGACAGGACGGCAAAAACCAGAACCAGCAATACCCCCAAACGCATCAGGAAACCACCACGTTCACCAGGCGGCCTGGCACGACTATAACCTTGCGCAAGGTCTTACCCTCGATAAACCGCGCCACGTTCGGATCATCAAGAGCAATCTGTTTTACAGTTTGCTCATCGGCATCTGCTGCCACGGTGACCTTGCCGCGGACCTTGCCATTGACCTGAACAACGATTAGTTTCTCGTCCTCCACCATTGCCCCCTGATCCCAGTTCGGCCATCCGACCTGCTCCAGGCTCTGTTCGTGACCGAGACTGCTCCAAAGCTCCTCGGCGACATGGGGGACAAAAGGGGCAAGCAGACGCACCGCGGCTTCGAGTGCCTCACGAAGCACTTCGGGGTGCGCTTGCTTGGCCTGGAATCCGTAGATTCCGTTAACCAGCTCCATGATTGCAGCTATAGCGGTGTTGAAATGGAATCGGCCGTCGATGTCCTCGGTGACCTTCTTGATGGTGCGATGGGTCAACCGGCGCAGCACCTGGGCCTCCCCCTGAGCTTCAGAGGGCGCCTGGGCATCCCGGATAATCTCGAGATTCTCCAAGACCGCCCGCCAGACACGATTGAGAAACCGGTAACACCCCTCAACGCCCTGTTCGTTCCACTCCAGGTCTTTTTCGGGCGGAGCGGCAAAAAGAGAAAAAAGCCGTGCCGTATCTGCCCCGTAACGCTCGATAAGACCGTCGGGGTCGATGACGTTTTTCTTCGACTTGCTCATCTTTTCTGTGCGCCCGACGGCGGCATCCTTGCCGCATTTAACGCATTTGTCGTCCACCAGTTCTTCGGGAAACAGCCAGCCATGTTCAGGGCAGCTGCGGGTCTCTTTGCAGACCATCCCCTGGGTGAGCAGGTTGGTAAAGGGCTCATCCACCCTCATCATGCCCAGATCCCGCAGCACCTTGGTGAAAAAGCGGGCGTAAAGCAGGTGCATGACCGCATGCTCGATACCACCGATGTACTGATCGACGGGCAGCCAGTATTCGGCGGCCTGCCGGTCGATGGGCCCGGAGGGAAAGCCGGAGCAGGCATAGCGGGCAAAATACCAGGAACTTTCGACAAAGGTATCGAAGGTGTCTGTCTCACGGCGGGCAACCTCGCCGCATTGCGGGCAGGTCGCGTTGCGGAAGGAATCGAACTTGGCAAGGGGGCTTCCGCCCTCCCCGGTAAATTCAACATCGGTGGGCAGCACCACCGGCAGTTCGGTTTCGGGGACCGGCACTACTCCGCAGACGTCGCAGTAGATGACCGGAATCGGCGTCCCCCAGTAGCGCTGACGCGAAACACCCCAGTCCCGCAAGCGGAAATTAACGGTTTTCTGACCGATTCCCTCATCCTGAAGGTAGGCGGCAATCTTTTCTTTGGCTCCCTCGTTGTCCAGCCCGTCGAACTGCCCCGAGTTGACCAGCATCCCGGGACCGGTCCAGGCTTCGGCCATGGTGGCGGGGTCGAGCTTGTCGCCTTCGGGTTGGATGACAACCGTCAAGGGCAGATCGTATCTGGCGGCGAATTCGAAGTCGCGCTGGTCATGGGCAGGGACAGCCATGACCGCACCAGTGCCGTAATCCATCAGGACGAAGTTGGCCAGAAACACCGGCATCTTCTTCCGGGTGACCGGGTTAATGCAGTACGAGCCGGTAAAGACCCCTTCTTTTTCCAGTTCGTCACTGGTTCGCTTGGCCTTGTCCTGGCGCCTGACCTTGGCGATAAAAGCCTCAACGGCCTCTTTGTGCTCGGCGGTGGCAAGTTCTGCAGCCATGGGGTGCTCGGGGGCCAGACTCATGAATGTCGCGCCGAACAGGGTGTCCTGACGGGTGGTGAAGACCTTGATCTTCTTCAGGCTGTGCTCGAGGGGAAATTCGATCTCGCAACCGATGGAGCGACCGATCCAGTTACGCTGCATGGTTAACACCGGCTCGGGCCAGCCAGGCAGGCGTTCGGTGTCGTCGAGAAGCTCCTGGGCGTAATCGGTGATCTTAAAGAACCATTGTTCCAGTTCCTTTTGCGCGACTTCGTTGTCGCAGCGCCAGCAGCAGTTATCCTCGACCTGCTCATTGGCCAGCACGGTTTGACATGAGAGGCACCAGTTCACCGAGGAGCTTTTTTTGTAAGCCAGCCCCTTCTCGAACATCTTGAGAAAAATCAGCTGTTCCCACTTGTAATAATCGACATCGCAGGTGGCGAACTCGCGGTCCCAGTCATAAGAAAGGCCCATTTTTTTGAGCTGGGCCCGCATGTTGTCGATATTTTCGTAGGTCCATTTGGCCGGGTGGGTGCCGTGCTGAATAGCGGCATTTTCAGCGGGCATGCCAAAGGCATCCCAACCCATGGGGTGAAGAACGTTAAAACCCTGCAAGCGCTTGAAACGGGCCACCACATCGCCGATGGAGTAATTGCGGACATGGCCCATGTGAATCCGCCCCGAGGGATAGGGGAACATCTCGAGAAGGTAGTATTTCTGTTTGGCGCTCTGTTCAGTGACCTTGAAGGTTTTCTGCTGCTCCCAGGTCTTTTGCCATTTTTCTTCTATTGCTGACGGATTATAACGCTCTTCCATGAATCCTCCGCGGCCTTTGCGGCAACCTACATAAAACAGGAATACCGGCCAATGCCGGTATGCACACAACAACCTTTATCAAGGGTCACCATAAAAGCGGCGACCACTTTCAAACGGGGGGCATAGCCCCCCACCTTGGCCGGCACCCAGACACTGTGCTTCCGTCGCTTATTTCTCCCGGTAGGTGATGCGTCCCCTGGTCAGGTCGTAGGGCGAGAGTTCGACGGTGACCCGGTCTCCAGGGAGAATGCGGATATAAAACTTGCGCATTTTGCCCGAAATGTGGGCCAGAACAACATGGCCATTATCCAGTTTCACCCTGAACATGGCGTTGGGAAGGGGTTCTATGACCTCCCCTTCGACTTCAATAGCTTCTTCTTTAGCCAAAGGTTCCTCCTTGTGAGTGGCGTTTGGACAGGAGATTTTAAAATTTCCTGAACTCAAACTCATTTTAACATCCAAGCTGGATATTAAACATAAAATTTCAGTGAATTGTCAACCCTCAGCAAAGGACGGGCGTATTTTTCTGGTTCGGGATGGGAATCAGGGCTGGAGACCCAGCAGTCGACGGGCGGTTTCAAGCACCTTGGCCGGCTGAACGGGCTTGGTGATATATTCGTTGGCCCCCAGGGCCAACGCCCGCTCCCGATCCTCAACGGCCCCTTCGGTGGAAATGATGACAATGGGCACATCCTTGTACCCGGGATCGTTGCGAGCCAGACTGACCAGCTTCAAACCGTCCATGATCGGCATATTGATGTCGGTCAGAATGAGATCATACTTGACGCTGGATAGCTTTTTCAAGCCGTCGACCCCGTCGCCGGCTTCGTCGATGATAAATTCCCGAACCCGCTTCAGGGCAAAGGCAATCAACTGACGCATGGTCGGCGAGTCTTCTACAATCAGGATTCTGTATTGCACCATGGCCCCTCCCGGACTATTTGGTCAAAAGCTCAATGAACCCCTGAATGGTCGAGAGCTTGCGTTCAGATTCGGAATAGAGCTTTGAAGAGAAAATGGCCGTAGCGGCATGACCGGCCAGCAGGGTGAAAAGCTCAAAATCAACCTCGGCAAAACGATTTTTTTGGACCAGGAGCTTGTAGATGACAATCACCCCGATCACGTGGTCTTTGATTTTCAGGGGAATGCAGACCATGGGGTGGGAAAAATCTTCCTGGTAGTCCTCGATGTTCGCAAAGAAGTAGCTCTCACCCGTCTGTGCCACCTCACCGATAACCCCTTCGCCAAGACCAACCGAGGGCAGCTCGGCTTTGTCTACCCCTTCGGCCGACACAGCCTGGAGCCGATTGGTCTTTTCGTCATGCAGCAGAATGGCAAATTCTTCAGCGCCGATGAGATTAATGACAATCTCCATGATCACCTGCAGCACTTCGCGAAAATCGAGGGTCGAGTGCAATTGAAATGAGGCGATATAGAGATTGGCCAGGTTGTTGTTTTCGGATTCGATTTCAACATAGCGATTAGCGAAATCGTGGTTTTCCTGCTGAATCTGCTTGATTCGATCGAGGATTTCCTGTTTATCCCTCTCAAGGTCCTCAATCTGCTTCTTGAGCGCAGCAACCTCCGAACCATCAGGAGCAGGCGGGCTCTGGTGAGGACCTTGCCTTAGCTGCAGAATCTGGTAACGCAAGCGCTCGTTTTCCTTGAGCAGTTCCTGGGTGAATTCTGCGCCCTTTTTAAATACCTGCAGGAATTCTTCGACTTTTTTTGCCGAACCCTTTTCGTCTTCCGGTTCCATCATCGGGGATCTCCTGTCCTCAGAGGCAGCCATCCGTTATTGCGATGCCAGATTGCAACGCCGAAAAATCTCCCGGCACATCAGCGGTAGAGGTACGACCTTATCAACCTGGCCGGTCGCTATAGCTTCTCTCGGCATGCCGAACACGACACTTGACTCTTCAGCCTCGGCAAGCACCTGCCCACCGCACTTTTTAATATCAATAGTACCTTGGGCACCGTCGTTGCCCATCCCGGTCAACACAACCCCAAGAAGATCTTTTTTAAAAATCTCCCCGGCCGAACTGAACATGACATCGACCGAGGGCACGTAACGCTGCGCTGAGCCGGGATCGACGACCTGCACGCAAACCTCTTCCCGGCGCCTGTCAAAGACCAGGTTACAGCCCCCGGGGGCGACCAGGACCCTGCCGGGCGTCATGATATCGCCGCTTTGCGCCTCGCGAATTTCCAGGGCGCTGTATCTATTGAGGCGCTCGGCAAAGGCCCTGGTAAAAACCGCCGGCATGTGCTGCGAGACGGCGAAGGCAACAGGAACAGATTCCTGAATGGCAGAAAAAATCGTTTGCAGCGCTGGTGGACCGCCGGTCGAAGAGCCGATGACCACGTGCCCGATGCCCCCGCCGCCAAAGCTTTTGCGGGGAGGGGAAGCGACCTGGCGCCTGCGCACCTTGCGCCGAGGGTCGATGGCCGGCCGGGCCAGCACCTTACGCATGTCGGCCCCCGAAGCCTGGCTGACCTTGCGCAGCAGCTCCTCGCGTACCTGGTAAATCTCCGGAGTGATCTTTTTTGAAGGTTTGGGAATAAATTCAACGGCGCCGAGTTCAAGGGCGCGAAAGACATTCTCGTCCTCGGAATGGGATGAAATGACGATTACCGGAACCGGGCATTGCTCCATGACGATGCGTAAAAAACCAAAGCCATCGAGACGGGGCATGGCAAGATCAAGGGTTACCAGGTCAGGTTTCAGATCAAAGACCTTGCGCAACCCCTCTTCGCCGTCGCAGGCATCGCCCACCACCTCAATGCCCGGCAACTCGCCAAGCATCTTTCTAAGCGAACGCCTATTGTAGGCAGAATCGTCCACCACCAGAATGCGGATGTTGTCTGTCATAGCAGCCCCTCACCGGGGGGCCCCGCTGCAGGGCGTTGATAAACCATGTCGTGCTTGAAATGACGCAGCACAAAAGCGGTTGAGATGTTCATCAACGATTCAGAATGCCCCAGCATCAAAAAGCCTTCAGGTTTAAGGCGCTGGAAAAAGTTCTCGATGACCCGTTTCTTGCCAGTCATATCGAAATAAATAATGACATTACGGCAAAAAATCGCATCCATCTTGCCCAGCAAAGCCACCTTGGGGGCATCGAAGAGATTCAAATGACTGATGGTCACCAGGTCCCTGACCCGGTCAGCGATCTGGAATTTACCATCCTTTTGGGTGAAGTAACGCCGCTGATAATCAGGGGAGGTACTGCGAAAGGAGCTGGTTCCGTAAAGTCCCTTTCGGGCGATTTGCAGCACCTTCTGACTGATGTCGGTGCCGACGATCTCAATCTGCCAGCCACGAAAGCTTGGATCATCGAGAAGCAGCATGGCAAGGGTATAGGGCTCCTCGCCGCTGGAACAACCTGCGCTCCAGATGCGCAGTTTGCGCTCGCCACGCTGCTCCTTTCGGGCGCGGATTTCAGGGAGAATCTCCTCGGTGAAGGAACGCAGCTGAAAATCCTCTCGAAAGAAATAGGTCTCGTTGGTAGTCAAAGAGTTGACCACCTCGGTTAACTCCTGTTCCTTGTCCCGGTTATACCGCAGCAGGTAATAGTAATCCTTGTAGTTTTTCAGCCGATGGTGCTGAAGGCGCTTGCCGAGCCGCCTCTCGAGAAGATATTTGGAATCTTCTGTAAAGTTAAGCCCGCAGTGCTTATAAACAAGGTCGCGCAGCAGGCGGAACTCTTCATCGGACATGGGGATTTCGGGGGTAAATATCAACATGGCACCCTCACCCCTGGGCCACTTTGAGGTCAAGCAAAAGGTCCTGAATCATGTCACGGACCATCGGCTCACCCTCGACTAACAAGCGCTGCTCCAGACCGGCAATGGCCTCAACCCCTTCAAGCTCGGCACTGGCACGAGCCATGGTCAACCTGATCTCCCAATGGGCGTGGTTGAGCAGTTGATCTCTGACTGGAGCAATCCAGTCCTTTTTCTGGCTGCGATAAAGCAGCTTCAGGGCCGTATGGGCCACTTCATCATCATGATGGCCCAACATCCTGGCCAGAAAGGGCGAAGCTGCTTCCGGATCGAGTTCTTCAAGGGTTTCCAGGGCAGCAATGATGACCAGCCCCACCTTGTCTTCGACAGCCCGTTGCACCAGGCCAAGAGCCCGGGGCCCATCCAGGCGCCCAAGAGAGCGTACGGCCGCGGTACGCACCCAGATATCCCCGTCCTGAAGAGCGAGTTCGAGAGAGTCGACGGCCTGCGGCTCGCCCGAACTGCCGAGCACCTCGGCGGCCAGACGCCTCACCTCGGGGTCTTCATCAGTCAGGGCCAGCATCAGACTCTGCAGGCGCCCCTCCCCGCCGCGCCCTTCAAAGGCCCTGACCGCAGCACTACGCACATGGGCCGATTCGTCCTTAAGGGCAAAGGCCAGTTGAGCCTCGACCTCGGGACCGTCACATTGCCCAAGAATCTGCAGGGCATACATACGCTTCTCAGGGTCGCTGTCTTCGAACATGGGCTCTAGAATGGCCAAAGTCTCTTGCTGATGAGCTTGACTCAGGGAGCTCAGGGCGCGCATGGCCGTTTCGCGAACGTCCGCCGATTCGTCGCCAAGGCAATCGACAAGTTGCGGCACCGCCTGAACCTGCCCGAGCTTGCCAAGCGCCTGGGCACAAACCAGCTTCAGATTCGGCTCGTCGCTCAAGAGCCCTTCGAGAAGCAGCGAAAGTGCCTGTTCGCAGCCAATCTCGCCCAAAAGATAAGCGATATAGATGCGGATGCGATTGTCCGAACCGGGCCAGGCCTCAATCAGGACCGGGCCGGTCTGTGACCCGCTTGCCACCAGAACCGAGGCTGTCTGTTCACGCAGCTCCTCGAGCTCCAGGAGTTGCAGCAGTTCAAGAGCCAATGGGGCACAGCCGAAGCGGCCCAAAAGCCCGATTGCGGCTTGTTTGACCGAAAGCTTGGAACTGTTCAGCAATCGCCCCAGCGCCTGGCAGACATCTTCACTGACCAAGCGGGCCATCAGCTCGTCGAGTTGCTGGCCATAATTGTCGCAGAGGCGATAGAGAGCCAGTGCTGCGGCCTCGCCAACATTGCTCATAGGATCGGCAAGGCCCTGAACCAGGGCAGGAACGGCCTCGACCCCGCCGACCCGTCCGAGGCAATCGAAAAGGGCTTTTCGCAACAGCTTGTCGTCCTGATAGGCCAGCAGCTTTTCGACAGGAAGCTCGCCGCCAATTTTGCTCAAGGCCTCGAGGATCGAAAATCTCAACAGCAGATCAGGCACCTCCATGGCATCGAGCAGAGCCGGAACTGACCCTGAGAGACCAAGCTTGCCGAGATTCTCAGCTGCCGCAGCCCTCACGTTGCTATCGGGATCATCAAGAGCCCCGATCATCGGCTCAAGGCATGAGATGTCGCCGATATCACCGAGAATATCGATCACGAACTTCCGAACATCATGATCATTACATGGCAATTCGTCGAGCAACGCCGGCACGCTATGACGCCCCAACCTGGTTAGAATCTCGACAGCAGCGTTACGCAACCCGGCGTTGTCCTGCGAGTGCAACAGCTCTACAATCTCAGCGGCAAGGACGCCCGCCCTGGGTGTGGCGAGAAACAGCTCCACCGCCTCTTTGCGCACCCTCCAGCTGTCATCCCCAAGGGCCGAGAGCAACAGCGGCAGGTGCTCGGCAAGATCCATAGAAGAAAGCAGCTTCAGACCTTGAAGGCGCTGCTCTTCCTGCTCTGCTTGAAGCATGATGTGTACATTATCGTTTATTTCCAAAACCCCACCTCACCTGACAACTGACAACGCAGCCGTCCAAAGAGATTTTATGATTTGCCCAAGACAGACAAAAGCTGTCAATCGGGCACCCCCCAATGTCCGCCGGTGCATGTTCAGCCATGCCCCTATCCCGCGGAGGTGTCGTCGTTGGTTAAAACCTCCGGTTGCTGCATAACCCTGTCTATTTTATTCACCAACTCTTGGGAAAACAGATGCTCATCGACATAGTCGTCGGCCCCATAAAGGTTGTCGGGCCGCCGTCTGTAGGCCGCCTGATTAAAAATCGAAGCCAAAAGGATGACTTTGGTCCGCATCAGAAGAGGGTTGCCGCGAATCTTCTGTGGTATCTCAAAGGGCAAAAATCCGGGCATTGCAACGCCAAGTAAAAGCACATCCGGCTGCCAGGCTTCTAAGTCCTGCAAAGTCTGTGCCCCATCCTGGCTCACGTGCAAAGCGAAACCGTTTGCCTTTAACAGCTGCGAGACGCTCTCGCAAATGCGGCTGTCTTGATGGGCAAGGAGAATTTTCCTTCTGGGGATTGGGGGAACGGCCACCTGAAACAGGTGTTGACAACGGGAACAGCGGATAGAGATGCGTTTTCCTGCAAAGCGCTGTTGCCTGGCAGAAAATCGGCCGGCACAGGCCGGGCATTGAATGATCATTAAAACCTCAGCCGCCTCACCGCAACCGATGCGATTCGGCGGAGTACTCAAGCGGATGGTTCAGCGAGGCGAGGATTGGATTTTTTCCAGAACGATTCGCTCATCGGAGGAAAGAATTCTCTCCAGGTCAAGCACCATCACCAGGTCGTCCTCGCGACGGCAAACCCCGAGGAAAAACTCCGCCCCCTTGCCACTCATAAATCGGGGGGCCGGCTGCACCTCTGCCCTGGTGTATCGGCGCACTTCATAGGCCTCATCCACCATCAACCCAAAGATTTTTCCTGCAAGGGAACAGATAATGATTCTCGCCTTGCGATTATCTTCTGTGATGCCCTGCTCAAATCGCTTGCGCAGATCGACCACCGGAATGACAGCCCCGCGTAAGTTGATCACCCCCTCGACAAAAGCGGGTGCACGAGGTACGGGCGTCAGTTTCTGGGGACGGATTATTTCCCGGATCCGCATGATATCGAGCCCATAGAGTTCGGCACCGATACGAAAACAGGCGAGTTGAATCTCCTGGCGGGATTCTGTTGCGAAATCTGGCGAGGGGGCGTGCATCATTTAGCCAGAAACCTCTGGATGGTTTCGATCACCATGGCCGACTTGAAAGGCTTGGTAATGTACCAGTCGGCGCCGACACGCTCTCCCCGGGCCATGTCCTCGCGGCTCTTTTTGGCCGTCAACATAATAACCGGGATGTTCTTTGTCGTCGGCTCATCCTTGATTCTCTGACACACTTCGAAGCCATCGATTTCGGGCAACATGATATCGAGTAAAACCAGGTCGGGTTTTTCTTCGGCAATGGCATCCAGGGCAGATTGGCCATTGGCAACGCCTTTGACATCATATCCCTTGGAGGTCAACAAAATGCTTTCGAGCTTAAGAAGGCTTTCCTCATCTTCAACGATCAGAATCTTTTTCTTAGACACTGGGCCACTCCTTTCTTTGCATCAGATAAGTTCAGGGTCCAGAACACATTTCAAATTCAACAAAATCATCATCTTGCCTTCTTGCCTGCCGACCCCCTCGATCAAATCTCGATCCAGGCCTGAAAGGACGGCGGGAGGGGGTTCGATCTCTTCTTTTTTGATCCGCACCACCTGGTTGATATGATCGACCAGAAGCCCCGCGGTGCATTCCCCGTATTCACAGATGATTATTCTTGAATGCGGAGAGACTTCGGCTGAGCCCAGCCTGAGACGCCGGGTCAGGTCGAATACAGGCAGTATTATACCGCGCAACGAGATAATACCAAGTATGAATTCGGGCACCCGGGGGATATCTGTAATTTCCCTGGGTTTTATTATCTCGTGAATGGAGTTGATGTCCAGCGCATAATCTTCATTACCGAGAGAAAACGTCAACCATTCGACAAGATTTTCCGTTTTTACCAAATCATTTTCGCCAAACCCCTGAAGGTACTGCTCATCTTTGATCAGATCCAGCCCCCGCTGCGATGCAAACAAGGCATCGAGGGGATCGATCGAAGAGCCCTGGGCCAATCCACCTTTTTCTTCAGGCGGAGGGACTTCCAGAACATCAAGGTCAAAGGCCACCGCGTCGGGCTCGGCCTCGCTTGGCAACGGCGGGGCAACCCCGTCCTGCTTTTGCGAATTGGCTTTTTTGCGTATTTCAGCGAGATCCATCATCAGACATCTTTTCTAGAGCGCCAGGTTCAGCTCCGGCATAATGGCTTCGAGAATCTGTCCATCGATAACCCTTGACCCACGGCCGAAGCCTTCGAGCAGGGCCAGCGATGCGGCGTGATTGATCTTTCTGGGCACACCTGCGGAGTAGCGATAAATCTGTTCCACCGCCTCGGGCAGAAAAAGTCCCGGTTGCGCTCCAGCGACCTCAAGGCGAAAATTGATGTATTGACCGGTGTCCTGAAGCGAAAGCGGTTCAAGGTGATACTGCATTCCGATCCGTTGACGCAACGGTTCGTAAAATCGGTGAGCAAGGCGTTGTCGCAGCTCGGGCTGCCCCATCAGAACGACGCTCAGCAGGTTGCGATCATCGAGCTGAAAATTAGTCAGCAACCTGATCTCCTCAAAAGTTTCCCGGTAGGGAACCAGCTGGGCTTCATCGATCACCAGGACCGGGCAGATTTGTTTTTCGTGAAGAAGGGCCAGCTCACGGCCCAACTGATCAAGCAGTTCGCTCTTGTACAGGGCTGGCTCACCGCCCCCCAATCTGCGGGCAATCACCCGCAAAAACTCAAGTGGGGCCAACCTGGGGTTGATCAACAGGATGACCTTGAAATCCTGCCCGAGTTCATCCATCAAGGCCCGGGACAGGGTTGTCTTGCCGCAGCCGATGGCCCCGGTGAACAGAATCAGCTCCCGCTCCTCTACGGCATAATGCAACCGTGCCAGCGCTTCACGATGCTGGGTGCTGAGGTAGAGGTAACGGGGATCGGGGGTTTTACTGAAAGGCCGCTCTTGGAGCCCGTAAAAACCCTCATACATATAAACTCGATTCCCCGCGGAACGCCTCGCCCATCAATCCTCCCACATCCAGCACCAGGATTGTCTTCTGGTTGCCAAGGTCGGCCGCCCCGGCAATCCCCTTGACGAAAGAGAGGGTGCTGCCGAGTGATTTTATAACCACGTCCTGCTGCCCCAGAAGCTCATCGACCACAATGCCCATGCGTTTTTCTGCCAGACCGACGACCGCGACAAAGAACTTATCCTCCTTTCGCTCACCGGCAGGAAGACCGAAGGTGCGGTCGAGCCACAACAGCGGCAAGGTGCTCTGGCGCAGTTCGATGACCTCGCGCCGCTCAATGGTATGGATATCGGCCGGATTGAGCATCAGCGTCTCCATCACCGAATTGATGGGGATCGCGTAGGTCTTGCCGCAGACCCTGACGACGAGGGCCTTGATGATGGCCAGGGTAATTGGCAGGGTAATGGCCAGACTGGTTCCTTGCCCGACCTGGCTGTCCATTTCGATGACCCCCGAGAGCATGGCGATATTGTTCTTAACCACGTCCATGCCAACGCCGCGCCCGGAAAGGTCGGTGACCTGATCCCTGGTTGAGAAGCCGGCCATGAAAACCAGCTCGAAGACTTCCTCCCTGGACAGTTCGACACCCTCGGAAATCAAACCCCTCTCTACGGCCTTGTGACGGACTTTTTCAGGGTCGATGCCACGCCCGTCGTCCCTGACCTCAATGACGACATTATTGCCCTTTTGCGACGCCCACAGACAAATGGTCCCCTTCTCGGGCTTGCCTGCTGCGCGGCGTTCAGCGGTAGACTCGAGGCCGTGATCGATGGCATTGCGGATGATGTGCATCAGGGGATCGGAGAGGTCTTCGATAATCAGCTTGTCCAGTTCGGTGTCGGCCCCGCGCAAATCGAGGTTGACCTTTTTTTCCGTCTCGCTGGCAACCCGCCGCACGATACGGTTCATCTTCTCAAAGAGCTGACCGACGGGAACCATCCGCACATCCATGACCCCGCTCTGCAGTTCATGCAACCGCCGCTCTAGAATCCGGGTCGCTTTTATCATGGAACTGGCCAGTTCCCCTTCATACTCTTCCTTGAGTTGCTCACAAAGCCCGGCGATCGAACTCTTGGCCAGAACCAGTTCACCGACAATATTCATCAAAGAGTCAAGCTTTTCGATGTCCACTCGAACCGTGCGGCTGATGGAGCGCACCGAGGTTTCTACAGCCGGCGGCGCCACTTCTCGAGCCTCTCCTGAGGGGGCCGAAACCACAGGGGCCGCCTGAACGACGGGGGCGGAGCCCGCCTGGCCGACGGTTTCGATCACTACATCGTCCCGCCCCAGAGCCTTTTGAATGGTTTCAACGTCAGCATTAGTCCCAAACAACAGCTGAAAGGCAATCCGGTCAGAGACATCCCCGCTGCAGGGCAAAGTGCTGACCACCTCTCCGTGCTGCTTGAGAATGTGGTTAATCTCGGCGAGGTCCTGGTCAAAGCTGGTCAGGTCGAAGGACGCCTTAACCTTGAACAGCGTGCGCCCCTTCTGAATATTGTCAAGGAGCCGGTGTTCTTCATACTCGGTAAGAACGCTGAGAATTTCCTGATCGATATTAAGATTTTCAAGCTGATTTCCGGCCGCCTGCCCGCTGCCACTGAGAATGCCGCTGATCTGATCGAGGATGGGCTTGAGGTCAAGAGTGAAGCCATCCCCTTCGCCCTTGCCATGAACCAGACGGGTAATGATCTCCAGGGCATCGAACAGAGTCTCGACCAGCGGAGTGTCGAGAGGGACCTTTCCGAGTCTCAAACTGTCAAGCAGACCCTCCATATGATGGGCCAGGCTGGAGACATCGTCAAAACCGAACATTCCCGCCAGGCCCTTCAAGGAGTGGGCCCCTCGAAATATGCCGTTGAGCAGATCAGGGTCTCCCTCACCGGCATCGGCGCTGTCGCCAAGGGTCACCAGGTCGACGTTGAGTTTTTCGATGATCTCTTCGGCTTCGCCAAGAAATTCATTGAGCACCTGCGAGGAAGAGTTGTCAGTCACCAGGGCCTCCTACCCGAGATACTGCCGGATGAGAGCCTGCAGCTCATCGGGAGAAAATGGCTTGACGAGGTAGGCATTGGCTCCCAGCTTCAGTCCTTTCTGCCGGTCGCGCTCGCTGCCTTCGGTGCTGATGATAAAGAGCGGGATGGACTGGTAGTTGGCATTGCTCCGCACAAAGCTGACCAGCTCCAAGCCATTGATATCAGGCATATTGATATCGGTAATGACAAGATCCACCTTTTCACGGGGCAAAATCCTTAAGGCTTCAAACCCGTTGGCGGCCTCAAAGATTTCAAAATCGCCCATGGCGGCGATACTTGAAACGATCAGAGCCCGCATGGTTGAAGAATCTTCGGCTATCAGGATCTTCTTAGGCATTGGCCCTCTCCACCTCCAAAAAATTCAAGACCGCCCACAGCATTCAGAAAATACGCCTGAAAACCCGTTGGCGGCCGGGTAAAATATATAGGTTCAATCGTCGTTGCGCCCGCGCAACCGTCTTTCAAGCAGCGCCTTTTCCATGGCCAGCCCGGCCTGGGAAAGAAATATCTCCAGCGGCTCGGTATCGCCAAACGGTTGCCCCTGGGGCAGGTTGTCGCCGTAAATGATGGCAACCACCTTGCCCTCGCTGAGGATAGGCCCGAGAAAAACCTCCCTAGGCGCCTTTCCCCCGAGTTGCTGTGACAGATAATTGTCCCAGTCGCTGGTCCCGAAGGGAACCACCATTGGCACTTTCTGCCGCAACGCTCCCAGAAAGATGGACTCTTCTGTGGTCGGGATACAGGTCTGGCGGACCCTGGCATCGGCAAGAACTTCTGCAATTTCGATGCCGAACTGACCGAGGCCGACGATTTGTTCATCCTGAACCAGGAACATGACCGCACGATTGACAAATTCACTGGCAAAGCGCAGCACCAGCAGGATAATGCCCCCACCGAGAGCGGGATGACTTAGCTCCTGCAACATCCCCTTGAGCTGCCTCAAGCCGGCGGAGCCTTGAGCACTGATCGTTGTGGCGGCACCAGAGTCCTCGCCAAGTTCCTTGAGAAGATCTGCCCCGAAGTTATAAGAACCCTGGGCAGGCTCTTCTCTGAGCAGCGAATCGATCGCCTGGGCCAGAGATTGCAACGCATTGCGCCCGGCCTCATCGCGAACATCGCTCTTTTTGGGCTTGGCAAGGATGGCCGGAAGCCCCAGGGCGTGAACATGCCGTTCGGCATCGGGATGGGCGTGATCGGACATCAGCAGCGCCCTGAGGTCGGGATATCTGCCGTGAACCTGCTCAAGCACTTCCATGCCGCCGAGGATGCCGGCTCCATCCATCCTCGGCATAATCAGGTCGATCACCACCACCGGGTTCTCCCCTTCGTCGACCGCACGTTCAAGCGCCTCGAGGGTGGCTTCGGCTTCGCTGAAGGTCATGACCTGGTAGCCCAACTCCTGCAACAGGCGGCCGAGAAATTCTCCGGTGAAGACATCATCGTCCACCAGGTAAATCTGCACAGGCTGCAACCCGCTACCACCGGGCGCAGAGTCACTGGTGACCACGGCAACCCCGGCGGCATTGTCCACCTCCCGAAGCAGGGCCTCCATGTCGACCATGGGACGCTCGGAGGGAAGCTCCAGGGATTCACCGCGATGACGCTTTTCGTCAAAAATCCGACTCCCCTCCATAGCGAGCCACTGGGGGTTCAGCCCCTGGTCAAGCATGAACTGCAGGGGGTTGAGCTGGGTGGCGGCCAGCTCCTCAGGCTCACCAAGTTCAAAGGAGAAGGTCCCCTCGGTCCAGCCGAAAAAGCTATAGACGATGTTTTCGATCGTTTCTTTGACGATCTTGTCTATGCCGTCTTTGGGGATTCCAAAATTTTCAGAAAGGATAATTCCCAGGCGGGGCGGGGGTTGAGATTGCTTCTGAAGCATCAAGGCATTTTTGAGCGTCTCAAGGTCAACCACGCCCTGCCGCACCAGAAGATCGCCGAGGTTGTCGCGGCTGACACTGGATGTGGCTCGGATGACCTGGCCGTTCAGAAAAACAATGGTACCTTCCCTGTTGCGGCTGGCCAGGACCAGAACCCCGGACTTCCGGCTCAGACTGACGATCTGGAGAATGTCTCCCAGACCCAGATCTTCAAGATTTCCGACAAGGCTCATGGATCCCCGGAATGCATAAGGACGTTTCGACCCGCGACTTGAAACCTGAATTCCGCAATGCCCCTCTGAGCATTAAAAAGGGAATCTGCAGTCCTGCCTCAGAGCAACGGCAACCGGCTGCTTGCAGTTGCCCTGGGCAGGATGAGCGCAGGCTAAGACAATGAACCGTAAAGGGCTAAAATTAAACAGGAAACACTATATCGCAGGAACCTGGGCAAGTAAAGTATTTTTCCCCTTGCGCTCAGCGCGTCCGGTCCCTGTACTCGATGCGGATCGGCACCCCCTCAAAGCCGAAGGCCTCGCGAAACTTGTTGACCAGGTAACGCTGGTAAGAAAAGTGAACGCCTTCGGCCTTGTTCACAAACACCACGAACGATGGCGGCCTCACCGCGGTCTGGGTCACATAGAAAAACTTCAGTCGCTTGCCCTGGTACATCGGCGGCTGGTGAGCCTTTTCAGCCTCTTCAAGCACCCGGTTCAGCGCCGAGGTGGTCAGGCGTTTATTGAACTCGGCCGAAACCTTCTCGACCTCCCCCATAATCTTGGCCACCCGCTGACCAGTCAGGGCCGAGACAAAAATGGCCGGCGCATGGGCCAGGAACTTAAAGGATATCCGCAGGTCGCGAAGGTACTCGCCCATGGTCTTGTGGTCCTTGGCCACCAGATCCCACTTGTTGACGACCAGGATTATCCCGCGCCCCTTTTCAGCTGCATAACCGGCCACATGCAGGTCCTGATCGGTAACGCCCTCCTGGGCGTCGATTACCATCAAAACGACGTGGGCCCGGTCCATGCCCTTGAGGGCCTGGATCACGCTGTACTTTTCAAGCTTTTGACTCACCCGCCCCTTACGCCTGATACCGGCGGTATCGATCAGCACATAGCGCTTGTCATTGTAAACAAAGGGCGTATCGACACTGTCCCTGGTGGTGCCGGCAGTGGGGTTGGCTACGACCCGATCGTACCCCAGAATTTTGTTCACCAGGGACGATTTTCCCACGTTGGGCCGACCAATAACCGCCAAACGGGTTTCTTCCCGATCCTCTTCGACCGGCGGGGTCGGCGGCAGGCACTCGAACATGGACTCAAGCAGTTCGTTTATACCCCGGCCATGTTCTGAAGAGATGGTGATGATCTCATCGACCCCGAGTCCGTAAAACTCAGCGGCAACGGCCTCCTGCTTCTCTCCATCGACCTTGTTCACGACGTAGAGCACCGGCTTGGAGACCCGACGCAGCATGCCTGCCACTTCCTCGTCCGAAGGTGTCAGCCCTTCCCTTCCGTCCATGACGAAAAGAATCAGGTCGGCCTCTTCCACGGCCAACTGGGACTGCTCGCGCATCTGAACCAGAAGCCGCTCCTCGCTGACCGGCTCAAAACCGCCCGTGTCGATCAGCGTAAAAGGCACCCGGTGCCGGGTCACCTCGGCGTAATGCCGATCCCGGGTCACGCCGGGAAAATCTTCCACTATCGCCTTGCGCCTGCCGAGCAGACGGTTAAACAACGTGGACTTGCCCACATTGGGACGCCCCACAATGGCTACAACCGGTAACATAAGTATTTGCCCTTAACTTCTATATGTTCGATTCCACATGCACAAAGGCAGCAGAAAGGGAGTCTGACAGCAGTTCGGCATGAGCCTGTCGAAGGCCCCTGCCCTTGAAGATCAGTTCAAAATTTAAAACTCGGAATTCATAATTTGCATTTTTCACTCGTAACCAAACTCCCTGAGCAGGCGTTGGGAATCGGTCCAGTTTTTCTGCACCTTGACGAAGAGCTCGAGAAACACCTTGGTGCCCAGAAACTTTTCTACCTCCATGCGGGCAGACTGGCCAATTGCGCGAATGCGGGCGCCGCGCTTGCCGAGCATGATCCCCTTCTGGCTGTCGCGTTCCACATTGATCACCGCCCGAATCACCACCAGGTTGCGATCGGTCTTTTCTTCGAAATCCTCGACCACCACCGCCACCCCGTAAGGGATCTCGTCCCGCGTCTGCATCAAAACCTGCTCACGGATCATTTCGGCAACGATAAACCGTTCGGGAAGATCGGTCACCATATCCTCGGGATAATAGTTCGGCCCCTCCGGAAGCAGCTTGCGCACCTCGGCAAGCAGCTCCTCGACCCCCGCCCCGTTCAGGCCGGAGATGGGGACAATTGCCTGAAAATTGAACTTCTTGGAGTAGGTATCGATCAATTTGAGCAGAACCGGTGGCTTGATCAGGTCGATCTTGTTGATGCAGAGAATCACCGGCGAACTACCCCGGGAGAGCATCTCAAGAATGAATTCGTCCCCGCCGCCGGGCGGATCGGTCGCTTCAATCAGAAACAACACCCCGTCGACACCCGAGCAGGCAGAGAGCGCCTGATCGACCATGAACTTATTGAGTCGTCCGCGACCACGGTGAATTCCCGGGGTATCGAGAAACAGAATCTGGGCGTCGGGAAGATTGTGGATCCCCAGAATCCGATTGCGGGTGGTCTGCGGCTTGGGCGTGGTAATGGCGATTTTCTGTCCCAGAACCCGGTTCAGCAAAGTCGACTTGCCCACGTTGGGCCGCCCGACAATCGACACGAATCCGGAGCGAAACTTATCTGTCTGTTCAGTCAATGGAGTCACTTCCTTCATAGGCGGCAAGCTCCCACAAGGAGACCTGCCGACCGGAAAAATCGAGGTTGTGCCGGGTCACCCCGGCCTTCGGTTGAATCAAGTAGTCACCGAACTCCTCCTGCAGGGCCTGCTGATTACAACGCCGCTGTCCAAGAGCATCGGAGAGCTCGGAGGGATGGACTCCAACCTCAGCGGTACAGCTGCCGACCCTTCGCAAGGCGCGAAGCCAGAGATGCGAACGAACCAACTGGCCGAAGGCAGGATGATAGGGCCCGGCGACCAAAGCCCCTTGCCAGTCAAGCTCGGCCGTGGCCTGCAATCCCAGTCGAATCACCGGCACCCCCGCCCTGTGGCAGCGCCAGAACATTTCGGCGCAGACCTCCACGGCCCGACCTAAATCCAGCGGGCGGTAAGTCCCTTGGCGGTATGCCTTTTCAAGTCCTGTCCCGCGCAACACCAGCGTTGGGTAAATACGTAAAAAATCCGGTTCAAGAGCCAAAGCATACACCAATGATTCAACGGCTTCACCAGGGCCCGCCCCAGGCAGCCCTGGCATCAATTGCAAACCAACCGCAATCCCTGCTTCACGCAGCATCCCCACCGCCGGGGCAACCTCAGCGGCCCGCGTGTTGCGGCCGGCCCTGCGCAGCACATGGTCGCAAAAAGACTGGCAGCCGATTTCGACGGTTGCAACCGGAAAACCACGTAACAACTTCACCTGCGCCCGGCCCAGACCGTCGGGCCGTGTCGACACCCTGACACCTGACACCCGGCCAGCTTTCACACAGGGAACCACAGCCTCAAGATAAGCCCTTTGGACCTCCGAGGGCAACATGGTGAAGCTTCCGCCATAAAAGGCGACCTGCCCATCGCCTTTTTCAGGCAGCATGACCTCGAGCTGCCGGCGAACTTGATCGGCAGTTGGCGCCTCCCCCTGCCCGCTGACATGGTGCTGCTGACAAAAAACACACCGGTTCGGGCATCCCTGGTGGGGGATAAAAAAGGGATAGAGGCGCATCTGGCTAGTCTTCTAGCCCAGCCAAGGCGTTACGGGCCGCCTCCTGCTCGGCGGCCTTTTTGGTGCGGCCCCGCCCACAGCCCAAGACCTGCCCAGCCGCACGCACCTCGACGGTGTAGATACGCTGGTGGTCCGGACCCTCGACCAGCGTCAGCACATAGGCCGGAAGCCGCTCTCCCCGCCCCTGGAAGATCTCCTGAAGGCGGGTCTTGTGGTCGACCCCGGCCTTGCGCCTGGCCGACTGGACAATCGCCTTGGAAAACATCGGTTCGGTGACCGCCCTGGCCTGCTCCAGACCGCCATCGAGGTACACCGCCCCCAGCAACGCTTCGAGCGTGTCGGCCAACAGGCTGTCTTTGTCACGACCGCCGCTAAGTCCTTCTCCCCGCCCGAGCAGCAGCCAACCACCGAGCTGCAGTTCGCGACCAAAGCGGGCGAGACTTTTCTCACTGACCACCTCGGCCCTGACGCGGGTCAACTCCCCTTCGGGGCTATCCGGATAGTCCCGGTACAGCCGGTGACTGATCACCAGGTCAAGAACCGCATCGCCAAGAAACTCAAGCCGTTCATTGTGGGGCACGTCGTGGTCAGGCTTTTCATTGCTGTAGGACTTGTGGGTCAGGGCTTCACGCAACAGCACCGGTTGCCGAAAACGGTACCCGATCTTCTTTTCAATCTCTGTTATCGCCTCACCCTGCATAAAATTCTACGCTCTCCACTTTCCGGCCTTGGCTCCTAACAGCACACTGGCGCCCGAGTATACTCGATTCGCCCCTGGCGATCAACGCATAGCGACGCAAAACCCGCTTTTTCCTTGATTATACCCCCATCGACCCATATA
The DNA here is from genome assembly GCA_945787465.1 of uncultured Desulfuromonadales bacterium. GTDB lineage: Bacteria > Desulfobacterota > Desulfuromonadia > Desulfuromonadales > Trichloromonadaceae > CALZIZ01. The sequence goes on along the minus strand of CALZIZ010000045.1, from coordinate 4,291 downwards.
ATATTTTGATTTTCCTGACCAATACAATCCAGTTTCCACACCCGGAACTTATCCTATGCCGTCCTAGTTTTCGGATGGCGACTAATCTATGCCGATATTCATCACCTTTGAAGGAATCGAGGGCTGCGGAAAGACCACCCAACTGGCCCGCCTGGCAGAAAAACTGCGGGCCCGCGGACGCCAGGTGCTCACAACCAGAGAACCTGGGGGATGCCCAATCGCCGATGCGATTCGCAAGATCCTTCTCGACCCCGGCAACAGCGACCTGGCCCCCCGGGCCGAGCTGCTGCTTTACGCCGCGGCGCGGGCCCAGCATGTCGAGGAAGTGGTAAAGCCCGCCCTGGAGCAGGGCGTCCTGGTGCTTTGCGACCGCTTCACCGATGCGACCCTGGCCTACCAGGGCTTTGGCCGGGGGCTCGACCGCAACCTGATCGCAGAGCTTAATGATCTTGCCGCAGGGGGGCTTACCCCCGACCTGACCCTGCTGCTTGACATGCCCGTCGAGCATGGCCTGAACCGTGCGCTGGGGCGCAACGCCAGATCGAACCTCGAACAGGAGGGACGCTTCGAGGCGGAATCCCTCGCCTTTCATCAGCGGGTGAGAGAGGGTTACCTGGCCATCTGCCAGAACCTGCCAAGATACGCCCGAATCGATGCGCTAGGCAGTATCGAAGTGGTGGAAGAGCGGATCGATGCAGCAGTAACAGATTTTCTCAAGCGGAGAGCCTGAGGTCATGACCTTTGCCCAGATTTTGGGACACGACCGCCAAAAGGACATATTGCGCCGGGCCATCAGCTCTGACCGCCTCGCCCACGCCTACCTGTTTGAAGGCCCGGAGGGGGTCGGCAAGCGCCTGGTCGCCCTGGCCCTGGTGCGTGCCGTCTTCTGCCTTGAAGGAACCGGCTGCGGTAACTGCAGTGCCTGTCGCAAGGTTGACCACCACAACCATCCCGACCTGCACCTTCTCGAAGCCGAGGGCACGCTGATCAAAATTGAACAGGTTCGCGCCTTGCAGAAGGAGCTCTCTTACCGCCCCCTTGAGGCTCCGAAAAAGATCTGCCTCATCGATGGCGCCGAGAAAATGAATCCGGCGGCAGGCAACGCCTTGCTCAAAACCCTCGAGGAGCCATCAGGTGAGGCACTGCTGATTCTGCTATCGGCAAAACCGGAAAAGGTTTTATCCACCATCAGATCGCGCTGCCAGAGGCTGCCTTTTTCCCGGCTGCCCCAACAGTTACTGCAACAGGTGCTTATCGAGCGCCTTGAGGTCGACGAGGTTCAGGGACACATTCTGGCGGCCCTCTCTGAGGGCAGCTTTAAAAAGGCCTTCGGCAAGGACCGCGACCTCTACCTGGAGAAACGCCGCAGCCTCCTCAAGGCGGTCACCGCCCTTTCTCCAGGAAGCATCCTTCCGCTTTTCGAACTAGCCGAAGAGATCGCTGAAGACAAAGATCGCCTGGGCGAAATACTCGACATTCTGCAGGCCTTCTACCGCGACCTTCTGCTTCATAAGCACGGTCGCCCGGAATCGGAAATGGTCAACCTCGACCTGGCCGACAAGATTCGTCGTGTTGCCGCCCGAGCCAGCGTGCCCGCTCTACTGCGCAAGCTCGAGGCCATTGACGCCAGCCGCCACCAACTGGAGCGCAACGTGAACCGCCAGTTGGCCATGGAGGTTCTGCTGCTGCGACTGGCAGCCTGACCCCGGCAGTCACTGCATTAAAAATACTATTAATTATACCGAATAGGATTCAAATACTCTTTATGATCCGTATCGTCTCTCTCAAATTCCGCACCGCCGGAAAACATTACACCTTTAACGCCAGAGACCTGGAGCTCAAAGGCGGAGACCGGGTGGTCGTTGAAACAGACCGCGGGCGGGCACTGGGATCGGTGGTTCTTCAACCGCGGGAGGTCCCCCGCGACCAGGCACCGGAGGACATCAAGAACGTTCTTCGCCTGGCCACTGAAGAGGACCTCTCAATGGCCGCCAGTCACGCCGGCCGTGAGAAAGAGGCCTATGGCTTCTGCCAGCGGCGAATCGAAGATCGCAAGATGGACATGAAGCTGGTGCGGGCCGAATACCTCTTCGACGGCTCCAAGATTGTCTTTTATTTCACCGCTGACGGCCGGGTCGATTTCAGGGAACTGGTCAAAGACCTGGCCCACTATTTTCACACCCGCATCGAAATGCGCCAGATCGGCGTTCGCGACGAGGCTAAACTGACGGGCGGCATTGGCATCTGCGGCCGCGAGTTGTGCTGCTGCACATTTTTGACCGAGTTCGCCCCGGTTTCGGTGCGCATGGCCAAAGAGCAGGGCCTGGCCCTGAACCCCAATAAGATTTCCGGCCAGTGCGGCAGACTGCTGTGCTGTCTGGGATATGAGTTTGAAACCTATTGTGCGCTTAAAAAGGCCCTGCCCAAGTGCGGCCGCAGAGTAAAGCACGAAGGCCGCGAGGGCGATGTCGTCGCGCAAGACGTCCTGGGCCAGAAGGTTACGGTAAGGTTTCTGGACGGCAAGACCGCCCAGGTTCCGGCCGGCGAAACCGAGATCGCCAAAGACCAGGAGTCGGCCCAGCAAAAAAAACCGTCCCAGCCCGGCGAACCCCGGGAACCCAAAAAGAAACAGGGGGGACGCCCCAGGGGTGGCAAACCTCAGGGCCAGCCAAAACCCGCCAGGGCCACCAGGGAAAAACCGCCGGCCCCCCCCAAAGTGACCGCCCCCGAGCCCGCCCCCGATGGCGAGGCCAAACCCGGCAAAAAGCGCAGCCGCAGCCGACGCCGTCCGCGGCGAAAATAAATATCAGGAGAAACCGATGGACAAGCGCTACTACATAACCACCCCCATATACTATGTCAATGACGTCCCGCACATCGGCCATGCCTACACCACCCTGGCCTGTGACGTGCTTGCGCGCTACAAACAATCCCGCGGCTACGAGGTGTTTTACCTGACCGGCACCGACGAGCACGGCCAGAAGGTCGAAAAAGCGGCCCAGGCGGCCGGAGAAACTCCTCTTGAGCTGGCCGATCGTGTCGTCAAGCGCTTCCAGGCCCTTTGGGAAAAGCTCAACATCAGCAACACCGACTTTATCCGCACCACCCAGGAGAGGCACAAAAAGGGCGTCTGGGAGCTGTTCCGGAAAATCCACGCCAAGGAAGACATTTATCTGGGCGAGTACGAAGACTGGTATTGCACCCCCTGCGAGACCTTCTGGACTGAAACCCAGCTGATGGACGGCAATTGCCCTGACTGCGGCCGTGAGACCGACAAGCTCAAGGAAGAATCTTACTTCTTCCGCATGAGCAAATACCAGGATGCGCTGATCAGGCACATCGAGGAGAACCCCGACTTCATCCAGCCCAAATCCCGCCGCAACGAGGTGCTCAATTTCGTCAAGGAAGGGCTGCGGGATCTGTCGATTTCGAGAACGACCTTCTCCTGGGGGATTCCGGTCCCCGAAAATGAGAAACACGTCATTTACGTCTGGTTCGATGCGTTGACCAACTACATCACCGCGCTGGGCTACCCCGATGACCCCGAAGGCAAGGTGGCCAAGTTCTGGCCTGTCGATGTGCATGTCATCGGCAAGGACATCCTGCGCTTTCATACCGTCTACTGGCCGACCTTTCTGCTGGCCGCCGGGCTGCCGCTGCCCAAAAAGGTCTTCGCCCACGGCTGGTGGACCGTTGAAGGGCAGAAGATGAGCAAGAGCCTGCGCAACGTCGTCGAGCCGAACATGCTCATCGACAAGTACGGCGTCGACGCCATTCGTTACTTCCTGCTGCGTGAGGTCCCTTTCGGCCTTGACGGCGATTTCTCGCATGCTGCGCTGGTTCACCGCATCAACTCGGACCTGGCCAATGACCTGGGCAACCTCGTCAGCCGCTCCACCGCCATGCTCAACAAATATTTCGCCGGCACCCTGCCCGCTCCCCAGGCCACGGATGAAATCGACGATGCCTACATGGCCCGCTTCCCCAAAGGGGTTGCCGCCGTCGACACTCACCTCAACGACCTGGCCTTTCACAAGGCCCTGCAGGCGATCTGGGAGCTGATCAGCGCTTCGAACAAGTACATCGACGAAACCGCCCCCTGGGCCCTGGCCAAGGACGAAGCCCAGAGGAAAAGACTCGGGACCGTGCTCTACAACCTGCTCGAGGCCGTCCGTCTGATCTCTTTGCTGGTGGCCCCTTTTATGCCCGATACCGCCGCCAAGATCCTCGACACCCTGGCCTGCGACCCGAAGGCCCTGGCCCTGGAGGGTCAGGACGCCTGGGGCGGGCT
>CALZIZ010000044.1 GCA_945787465.1 uncultured Desulfuromonadales bacterium | reverse complement strand
GATTCTGCTGCGCGGCGTCAAACGTGAGGACATCGAGCGCGGTCAGGTTCTGGCCAAGCCCGGCAGCATCACCCCTCACACCAAGTTCAAGGCCGAAGCTTACATCCTGACCAAGGAAGAGGGCGGACGTCACACCCCGTTTTTTAAGGGTTACCGTCCCCAGTTTTACTTCCGCACCACCGACGTAACCGGCATTGTCGAACTGCCCGAGGGTGTTGAGATGGTTATGCCTGGCGATAATATCGCCATGAGCGTGGCGTTGATTACTCCCATCGCTATGGACAAAGAGCTGCGCTTCGCTATCCGAGAGGGTGGCCGGACCGTTGGCGCTGGTGTCGTCAGCGATATTATCGAATAAAGTAGAGGATATACCCATGCAGAGCCAGAAAATCAGAATTCGTTTGAAGGCTTACGATCATAAGCTGCTTGATCTCTCCGTAAATGAGATCGTCGACACCGCCAAGCGCACCGGCGCCCGCGTTGCCGGTCCGATTCCGCTGCCCACGGTCATCAACAAGTACTGTGTTCTTCGCGGGCCCCACGTTGACAAGAAAAGCCGTGAGCAGTTCGAAATGCGGACTCATAAGCGTCTGCTCGATATACTCGAGCCGACCCAGCAGACCGTGGATGCGCTGATGAAGCTTGACCTGTCCGCAGGCGTTGACGTTGAAATCAAGCTTTAAGCTTTTAACTCTTTGGAAACAGGCAAAAGGTAAGTGCAATGATAAAAGGAATCTTGGGTAAAAAGCTGGGGATGACCCAGGTTTATGCTGTAGATGGCAAGCAGATTCCAGTAACCGTGGTTGAGGCCGGGCCTTGCGTGGTTCTGCAAAAGAAAACGGCCGAGACCGATGGTTACAATGCTCTGCAGCTTGGGTTTGGAGCCAAGAAGACGCACCGGCTTAATAAGCCGGAGATGGGCCATCTCAAGAAGGCCGGTCAGGGGGCATTTTCCTCCCTTCGCGAATTCAAGGCCGAAAACGTTGACGATTATAATGTCGGAGATGAAGTCACTTGCGGTACGGTTTTTAGTGCCGGCGATACCATCGATGTAACCGCCACCAGCAAGGGTAAGGGATTTCAGGGTGTCATGAAGCGCTGGAACTTCTCCGGCGGTCGCTCTTCCCACGGGTCCAAGTTTCACCGGGCCCCTGGCGCCATCGGCTGTAGCGCCTGGCCCTCACGGGTTTTCAAGGGCAAGAAGATGGCCGGTCAGATGGGGAATGAGCGGGTGACCACCCAGAACCTCGTCGTCGTCGAAGTGCGGCCGGAACAGAACCTGGTTCTGGTCAGGGGAGCCATTCCCGGTCCCAAAAACGGCCTGGTGATGCTCCGCAAGGCTGTCAAGGCCAAAAAATAAGGCGATTGATACCAAGTACTTGGGAGAACAACCATGGCTAAGATTGCAGTCTACAATATTGAGAACAAGCAGGTTTCCGAACGGGAACTGGCTGAGCAAGTGTTTAACGATGATGTCAGGGGCTACCTGATTCACGATATGGTTCGCTATCAGCTGGCAGCTCGTCGCCAGGGTACTGCTAAGACCAAAACCCGCGGCGAAGTCGCAGGCGGCGGTAAAAAGCCCTATAAGCAAAAGGGGACCGGCAATGCTCGCCAGGGCACCATTCGGGCGCCTCACTTTGTCGGCGGCGGCACCGTCTTCGGGCCCACCCCCCGCGACTACAGCTTCAAGCTGAATCGCAAGGTCAAGAAGGCCGCCCTCAGGAGCGCACTCTCGGTTCGCTACAAGGAAGAAAAGCTGACCGTCCTTGATGCTTTGGCCCTGGAGGCCATCAGCACCAAGGGCTTTGTTGAGGTGCTCAAGCGTTTCGATATTTCCAACGCACTGGTGGTGATCGAGGGCAGCAACCCTAACATTGAGCTTTCCGCGCGCAATCTGCCTAATGTTAAGGTGCTGCGTGCCGAGGGGGTTAACGTCTACGACGTGATGAAATACCGTAACCTGGTGGTCACCGAAGAGGCCGTCTCTCAGCTGGAAGGAGCGTTAGGGCAATGAAACCGCTGCATCAGATTATCAAGAGGCCCCTGGTGACTGAAAAGTCAAGCCTGGCCAAAGAGCTTGGGCTGGTGGTGACCTTCGAGGTGCCTCTTGGTGCCAATAAAATCGAAATCAAGCAGGCCGTTGAAAAAGCCTTCAACGTCAAGGTTAAAAACGTCAATACCGCGCTGTTCGCCGGCAAGAAAAAGCGTGTCGGTCGCAACTTTGGCAAGCGGCCCAACTGGAAAAAGGCCTTCGTCACCCTGCAAGAGGGAAGCGACATCGATTTCTTTGGCGTTTAACGGATTGAAAATAAGTGATACGGAGTTAGTGTAATGGCGATCAAAAAGTTCAAACCGACCTCGCCGGGCCGTCGTAATATGACCGCTTCCACCTTTGAGGAGCTTACGACGTCCACCCCTGAGAAATCCCTTCTTGCTCCCCTGAAAAAATCCGGGGGCCGCAATAATAATGGCCGCATTACCAAGCGTGCCACAGGTGGGGGTCACAAGCGCAAATACAGGATCATCGATTTCAAACGGGACAAGAAAAACATCCCTGCGCAAATCGTAACCGTCGAATACGATCCTAACCGTTCGGCCAATATTGCCCTGCTGAACTATGCTGATGGCGAAAAGCGCTACATTCTTGCGCCGCTCGGCATTCAGGTTGGCGACACGGTTATTGCCAGCGAAGAAGCTGACATCAAGCCGGGTAATGCCATGAGCATCCGTTCGATTCCCCTGGGTACCTGGGTGCACAATGTGGAGTTGAAGATCGGCAAAGGCGGGCAGCTTGCCCGCAGCGCCGGGACCTATGCCATGATCGCTGCCAAAGAGGGCAAGTACGCTCAGTTGCGACTGCCTTCAGGCGAGGTGCGCCTGGTTCTGCAGGACTGCTGCGCCACCGTCGGCCAGGTGGGAAATACTGATTTCGAAAATATCAAAATCGGTAAGGCCGGCCGTAATCGCTGGCTCGGCAAGCGTCCGCAGACCCGTGGTGTGGCCATGAACCCTGTTGATCACCCCCATGGTGGTGGCGAGGGTAAGAGCTCCGGCGGTCGTCACCCGGTGACTCCCTGGGGTGTGCCTACCAAAGGCTACAAGACGCGCTCCAATAAGCGGACCGATCGCTTCATTGTACGCCGCAGGAAATAATTAACCCATTTTTTTGATAGAGGAGACGGTTGTGGCTAGATCGATAAAAAAAGGGCCGTACGTCCAGCAGAGCCTTCTGCGCAAGATTGAGGCAGAGGGTGGGGCAGGAACCAAGAAGGTCGTTAAGACTTGGTCCCGGCGTTCCACCATCTTCCCTGAATTTGTCGGACTGACCTTCGCCGTGCATAACGGTAAGAAATTTGTTCCTGTGTTTGTCTCGGAGAATATGGTTGGTCACAAACTGGGGGAATTCGCTCCCACCCGGACTTACTACGGGCATGGCGCAGATAAGAAAAGCAAAAAGAGATAGATAATTCCGTAGAGGAGTTTCGATTCATGGAAGCCAGAGCAAAATTGCGGTATGCGCGCCTTTCCCCTCAGAAGACCCGTCTAGTTATCGATATGATCCGGGGCAAGGGGGTGCAGGACGCCCTGAATATACTCAAATTCTCTCCGCAGCGGGCTGCAGACGTGGTTGCCAAGGTTGTCAGTTCGGCCGTTGCCAATGCTGAGCAGAAGGGTGTTTCTGACGTTGACCGGTTGTTTGTCAAGGCGGTCACAGTTGATCAGGGGCCGGCGCTGAAGAGGTTTATTCCCCGGGCGCAAGGGCGGGCTACGAAAATTCGTAAGCCCACGAGTCATATAACCATTGTGTTGGACGAAAAGTAAGATTTTGAGGAGGTGATAGTTTGGGCCAGAAAGTTCATCCAATAGGGTTTCGTTTGGGGGTTATCAGAACCTGGGACTCCAAGTGGTATGCCGAAGCGGATTACGCCAAGCTGCTCCATGAGGACATTAAACTGCGTGACTACCTTAAGAAAAGGCTGTATCATGCGGGGATTTCCAAAATCGAGATTGAGCGTGCGGCCAGCAAGGCCAAGGTAAATATCTACGCCGCTCGTCCCGGTATCATTATCGGGAAAAAGGGTTCCGAGGTTGAGGCTCTCAAAAAAGAGCTGGCCAAACTCACCGATAAGGAAGTCTTTATCAATATCCAGGAAGTGCGTAAGCCTGAAGTTGATGCTCAGCTGGTGGCGGAAAATGTCGCGCTTCAGCTCGAGCGTCGTGTCGCCTTCCGGCGGGCCATGAAGAAATCGGTCAGCATGGCTTTGAAGTTTGGTGCCCAGGGCATCAAGATCAATTGCGCCGGGCGGCTTGGCGGCGCCGAGATGAGCCGTACCGAGTGGTACCGTGAAGGTCGCGTGCCCCTGCACACACTGCGGGCAGATATTGACTACGGCTATGCCGAGGCAAAGACCACCTACGGCATCATTGGAGTGAAAGTCCTTATCTTCAAGGGCGAAGTTCTCGCTCGGGAACAGTAACGAGTTTGGGATAGGAGTAATCTAGCTATGTTAATGCCCAAGAAGGTTAAACATAGAAAAACGTTTAAAGGGCGCATGAAGGGCGCTGCCAAGGGGGGGACTGAGCTTAACTTCGGGGATTTTGGTCTTCAGGCCACCGAGTGTGGCTGGCTCTCCTCGAGGCAGATCGAAGCCGCTCGTCGCGCCATGACCAGGTATATCAAAAGGGGCGGTAAGATCTGGATCCGTGTCTTTCCCGACAAGCCGCTGACCGCCAAGCCCGCCGAAACCCGCATGGGTAAGGGTAAGGGAGCACCGGACAGTTGGGTTGCAGTCGTTCGGCCTGGCATGATGCTTTACGAAATGCAAGGTGTTGAAGAAGATGTGGCCCGGGAAGCTTTCAGGCTTGCTGCTCACAAACTCCCGATGAAGACCAAGTACGTAGCCAGGGAGGAGGCAACTCATGAAGGCTGATGAAATTCGTGGCCTCGAAGTCGAGGACCTACAGAAGAAGAACGAAGAACTTAACGAGGAGCTGTTCAATCTGAGATTCCAGATGCACACCGGCCACCTGGAAAACACCGCGCGGATTTCCCAGGTACGGAAAGACATCGCTCGGGTGAAGACGGTGCTGCGGCAAAAGCAGGGATAACGAGGATTGACGAGGACACCTATGACGACTCAGCGTGGAAACAGAAAAACCCGTGTCGGGATCGTAGTCAGCGATAAGATGGAAAAGACTGTCGTGGTTAAAGTCGACCACCTCGTCAAACATCCTGTCTACAAAAAATACATTAAGCGCAGGGTTACCTGCAAAGTTCACGATGAGCAGAATGCCTGCAACGTCGGCGATAAGGTTCTGATCGTGGAGACCAGACCGCTGTCCAAGGACAAGCGGTGGAGAGTCCGCGAGGTTCTTGAAAAGAACGTAACCGTTTAGGAGATATAAGTCATGATACAGATGCAGACCATGCTTGATGTGGCAGACAACTCCGGAGCCCGGAAGCTCTGCTGCATCAAGGTGCTCGGCGGCTCCAAACGGAAGTATGCCGGCATTGGAGACATCATTATCTGTTCGGTAAAAGAGGCAATGCCCAACTCCAAGGTGAAAAAAGGGGATGTGGTTCGCGCCGTCATCGTACGGACTGCCAAAGAAGTGCCCCGTCCCGACGGGTCCTTTATTCGTTTCGACAACAACTCCGCCGTGGTCATCAACCAGGCCGGGGAGCCTGTCGGAACCCGTATTTTCGGACCGGTCGCCCGGGAACTTCGGGCCCGCCGCTACATGAAGATCGTGTCGCTGGCACCTGAAGTCCTTTAAAATAGCTATTGGGAGATTGAGACGATGGCGGCAAAAAAACTTCATGTCAAAAAAGATGACATGGTGATGGTTATAGCGGGCAAGGATAATGGGAAAACCGGCAAAGTCAGCAAGGTTTTTCCCGACAAGGGCCGGCTGACCGTTGAAAACCTCAACGTGGTCAAGCGGCACTCCAAGCCCAATCGGGTCAACCAGGAGGGCGGTATTGTGGAAAAAGAGGCTCCTATGAATGCCTCGAACGTTCTGCTGCTCTGCGCGGCCTGCAGCAAGCCGACCCGTACCGGGACCCGGCAGCTGGAGGACGGTACCAAGGCCCGCTTCTGCAAGAAGTGCAACGAGATCGTGGACAAGTAACGGAGAGTTTCCATGGCCAGACTTAAAGATATATACCAAGCCGAGGTGGCGCCCCGGCTCATGAAAAACCTGCAAATGAAGAACATCATGGAGGTTCCCCGCGTCGAAAAGGTCGTCGTAAACATGGGCCTCGGGGAGGCTATCCAAAACATCAAGGTTCTTGAATCGGCCGTGGAAGAGCTCAGCCAGATTACCGGTCAAAAGGCGGTCATCACTAAGGCCAAGCGTTCCATAGCCGGCTTCAAGCTGCGTGAAGACATGCCCATCGGGTGCATGGTCACTCTGCGCCGTGATCGGGCCTATGAATTTCTCGATCGTCTGTTGAATATCGGTCTTCCTCGAGTCCGTGACTTCAAGGGCGTTTCGCCCAAGGCCTTTGATGGTCGGGGCAACTACACCCTGGGTATTCGGGAGCAGATCATCTTTCCCGAAATCGATTTCGACAAAATCGACAAGGTGAAGGGCCTGAACGTGACGATCGTCACCTCAGCCAAAACAGACGAAGCGGGGCGCGCTCTTCTTAAAGAGATGGGCATGCCTTTCAGGAAATAGCCGGAAACGGATTGCGGAGGAAAACGTGGCTAAAAAATCTATGAGGATCAAGGCCCAGCGGCCCAAGAAGTTCGGGGTCCAGAACTACAACCGGTGCCCGCTCTGCGGCCGCCCCCGGGCCTACTATAGAAAATTCGATATGTGCAGAATCTGTCTGCGCAAGCTGGCGTCGGAAGGCAAGCTTCCTGGCGTGATCAAGTCTAGCTGGTAAAGAAAAAGGAGTTGCATCCATGGCAATGACAGATCCGATCGCGGACATGCTGACCCGCATTCGTAACGCGGGCATGGCGAAGCACCAGAAGCTGGACATGCCTTCGTCCAAGCTCAAAGTGGCCGTTGCCACGGTGCTCAAGGATCTTGGCTATATTAAGAATTTCAAGTCCGTCAGCGATGACAAGCAAGGTATGCTGCGGATTTACTTGAAATTTGACAATGAAGGCCAACATGTGATCCACGAAATAACACGGGTTTCAACACCCGGGCGCCGTGTCTATGCGAACAAAGAAGAAATCCCCTATGTGAAAAACGGCCTCGGCTGTGCCATCCTCTCCACCTCGCGGGGGGTAATGCACGATGTGGCGGCACGAGAGGCTCAGGTGGGCGGGGAAGTCCTCTGCACCGTCTGGTAAGGTAATGGCTTAAGGAGCTGGATAATGTCAAGAATTGGGAAAAAACCTATTGCTATCCCCTCCGGGGTTAAGGTCGCACTTGGCGGCTCGAGCATTACCGTTGAGGGCCCCAAGGGAAAACTCAGCAGGGAGCTTTCCGAGGCCGTCACCGTGAAAATTGAAGCCGACCAGATCCAAGTGGCTCTGGGCGACGGGCAAAATGGATCCTCCATGCAGGGGCTTTTCCGTACCCTGATCGCCAATATGGTCGATGGGGTGGCCAACGGTTTTGAAAAGGTGCTGCAGATCAGCGGAGTCGGTTATCGCGCCGATCTTAAGGGTAAGGTTTTGAACCTCGCCCTCGGTTACTCACATCCCGTTGAGTACCCGCTGCCTGCAGGAATTACCGCCGAAGTGGAAAAGCAGACCAAGATCACCGTCAGGGGGATCGATAAGGAACTGGTTGGCGCCACTGCTGCCAAGATCCGTTCGTTTCGTGAGCCCGAGCCTTACAAAGGCAAGGGGATCGCCTACGCCGATGAGCGTATTGTTCGTAAAGCCGGTAAAACCGGTAAGAAATAAATAAATTAGGCCAAGGAGAAATACAGTGAGCGTCGCAAATGCAAGACGTATGGCCAGGCTGAAACGCCAGGTGCGGGTTCGGAAAAAGGTCGTTGGGACCACCGAGCGTCCGCGACTGAGCGTCTTCCGCAGCGCCAAACACATATACGCCCAGATTATCGAGGATTCCACCGGCAAGACTCTTGTGGCCGCCTCGACCGTCTCCAAAGACGTTGCCGAAGGGGTGAAGTACAGCGGTAATGTTGAGGCTGCCAAGGCGGTGGGTGAAGCCATCGCCAAAAAGGCCCTGGAACAAAACATCAAGCAGGTGGTCTTCGACCGCAACGGCTTTCTCTACCACGGTCGTGTTAAAGCCCTGGCTGAAGCGGCCCGCGAAGCCGGCTTGGTTCTTTAAGGAAGGTATAGAAGGATGTCTTTGCATCGCATCGATCCAAATGAACTGGATTTGACCGACCGGGTTATTCACATCAATCGCTGTTCCAAGGTCGTCAAGGGTGGCCGTCGCTTCAGTTTCTCCGCGCTGGTTGTTGTTGGCGACGGGGCTGGCCATGTCGGCTTTGGTCTTGGTAAGGCCAAGGAGGTCCCTGAGGCCATCCGCAAGGGCGTTGAGCAGGCCAAAAAGAGCCTCATCAGGGTTCCCTTGAAGGATACGACCATCCCTTTTGACGTCATCGGCAGGTACGGCGCCGGCAAGGTCCTTTTAAAGCCGGCCTCAGAAGGTACAGGAGTTATCGCAGGTGGACCCGTGCGCGCTATTCTCGAGGTTGCCGGCGTCTCTGATATTCTGTCCAAATGCCTTGGCTCCAACAACCCTCACAACGTCGTAAAGGCGACCATTAACGCTCTGGGGAGACTTAAGAGCGCTGAAGAAATCATGGCACGCCGCGGGGTTGGGGTTGCAGAATAAGCCAAGCCGACAAGGAGCAAGCAATGCCCGGACAAATCAAAGTCACTTTGAAGAAAAGCGGCATTGGCCGTAAGGAATACTTCACTAAGGTTCTCAAGGGCCTGAGGTTGACCAAATTGAACAAGACCGTGGTTCTGCCCGACACCCCCGAAATTCGCGGGATGGTTCGCAAGGTGGAGCACATGGTTTCTATTGAAGAGTGATTCAATAAGGATAAAGCGATATGGATCTGAGTAATCTGAAACCGGCAATCGGTTCAACGAAAAACCGTAAGCGTATCGGGCGCGGCCCGGGCTCCGGTACCGGAAAGACCTCCGGTAAGGGCCACAAGGGACAGAATGCCCGCAGCGGCGGCGGTGTCAAGGCCGGCTTTGAGGGCGGCCAGATGCCTCTGCAGCGGCGCTTGCCGAAGCGGGGCTTTACTCCTTTGAATAAGAAGGTTTATGCCCTGGTCAACCTGCGGGACCTGGAACTTTTCGATGCCGGCACGGTCGTCGATCTCGAGGCGCTCGGCAAGGCTGGCCTGATCAACAAGGTTTACGATGGTGTCAAAATTCTCGGCGACGGGGATCTGACCAAGGCCATTACTGTTAAAGCTCACAAATTCAGCAAGTCGGCCCTGGATAAAATCGCCGCGGCCGGCGGAACTGCCGAGGTTATCTAAGGTGTTTTCCAGCATCCAGAGTATCCTTGCCATTCCCGAATTGCGGCGACGCATCCTCTTTACTTTGGGGATGCTCGCCGTTTATCGGATTGGATGTCATGTGCCCACCCCAGGGGTGGACTCCCAGGTTCTTGCCTCCTTTTTCGAGGGCACCGAGGGTACTCTGCTCGGTCTGGTGTCCGCTTTTACCGGTGGCGCCCTCGAGCGGATGACAGTTTTTGCTCTGGGGATCATGCCCTACATCAGCGCCTCGATCATCCTGCAGTTGCTCACAGTTGTTTTTGAACCGGTAGAGCGGTTGGCCAAAGAGGGTGAACAGGGGCGCAAGACGATCACCAAGTGGACCCGTTATGGGACCATTATCCTTTCGGTCATCCAGGGTACCGGCATCGCCGTGGGTCTGCAGACTATGACCGGGCCAGGCGGGCAGGGTGTTGTGCCGAATCCCGGCATGGGCTTCATCCTGCTGACGGTCGTGACCCTGACCGCCGGTACAGCCTTTATCATGTGGCTCGGCGAGCAGATTACCGAGCGCGGTATCGGCAACGGCATCTCCCTGATCATTTTCGCAGGTATCGTTGCGAATATGCCTGCTGCCATCGTCAACTCGATACGACTGTTGCGGACCTCAGCAATCTCGCCCCTGGTGATGCTGCTTCTGCTTGTGGTCATGGTGGCGGTTATCTGGGCGATTATCTTTATGGAGCGCGGCCAGCGGCGGGTGCCTATTCATTATGCCAAGCGGGTGGTCGGCATGCGCAACTACGGTGGGCAGTCAAGTCACCTGCCGTTGAAGATCAACATGAGCGGGGTTATTCCTCCGATCTTCGCCAGCTCCATCATCATGTTCCCTGCCACTGTGGCAAATCTGGTCGATGTGCCCTGGGTGCAGAGTCTTGCTTCGATGATGACGCCGAGCCATTGGCTCTATAATGTTTTTTTCGTTGCTTTTATTGTTTTCTTCTGTTACTTCTACACGGCTGTAACCTTCAACCCCATTGATGTTGCGGACAACGTTAAAAAGCAAGGGGGCTACATTCCTGGTATTCGTCCGGGCAAGGCGACGGCAGAATACCTTGATACGACCCTGAGCCGGTTGACGTTTGCCGGGGCGATCTATGTTTCGCTGGTTTGCGTATTGCCCACTCTTCTGATTGGTCAGTTGAATGTGCCCTTTTACTTTGGCGGCACCTCGCTGCTCATCGTTGTTGGCGTCGGGCTTGATACGGCGGCGCAAATAGAGGCCCATCTGATCTCCCGTTCATATGAAGGGTTCATGAAGGGTGTGACCCTCAAGGGGCGCCAAGGTTAACGCGGCGAGGATGTTATGAAACTTATTCTTCTCGGGCCTCCTGGGGCCGGCAAGGGGACCCAGGCCAAGATGCTCACCGAGCGGTTTGATATCCCCCAGGTCTCGACAGGCGATATCCTGCGGGCCGCTGTCAAGGAAGGGACCCCCATGGGGGTCAAGGCCAAGTCTTTCATGGATGCTGGCGGTCTTGTTCCTGACGAGGTTGTCGTCGGGATAGTGCATGAGCGTCTGCAGAAGGACGACTGTGTAAAGGGGTTCATTCTTGACGGGTTTCCCCGGACGGTGCCTCAGGCCGATGCCCTGAAGCAGACACTTGCTGCGCTGGATAAGAACCTTGACAAGGTGCTCTCCCTGGAGGTCGACACTGAGGCCTTGATTGGGCGTTTGACCGGGCGGCGCACCTGCCGCGAATGCGGTCGGGGTTTCCATGTCACGTTCGATGTTCCTGAGGTCGAGGGAAAGTGTGACAGTTGTGCCGGCGAGCTGGTTCAGCGTGACGATGATCAGGAGGAGACGATTCGCAAGCGTCTCGAAGTTTACGGCCAGCAGACAATGCCGCTTGTGGACTACTACCGGGGCGAGGGGCTGCTTGCCACTGTTGACGGCATGTTGGATATCGATGTCGTCCAGGCTGAAATTCTGAGCGCTTTGCGGGCATCCTGAAGTGATAGTAATTAAGTCGCCCGCAGAAATTCAACGGATGCGGGTTGCTGGTAGAATCGTTGCCGAAATTCTGGAGTTGCTTCGCGAGAAGGTTGTTCCTGGGATAACCACCAAAGAACTTGATCGTCTGGCCGAGGAGCAGTGCAGGAAAAGGAAAGTTCGGCCGGCCTTCAAAGGTTATGGTGGTTTTCCTTTTACCATCTGCTCATCGCCGAACGAAAAGGTTGTTCATGGCTTTGCCGATGACAATCCGTTGGAGTCCGGCGATATTCTCAGTATTGACTTCGGGGTCATCTGCGAAGGTTACTACGGTGACTCGGCCGTAACTCTGGCGTTGGGAGATATCGACTCGACCAAGGCGCGGTTGATGAAGGTGACCGAGGAGTCTCTTGCCCGAGGCATCGCGGCCGCCGTAGTCGGTGGACGTCTTTCCGATATCTCTCATGCGGTTCAGTCTTACGTTGAGGCTGAGGGGTTCAGTGTCGTGAGGGAGTTTGTCGGCCACGGTGTCGGGCGACAGCTTCATGAATCGCCTCAGATTCCGAACTTCGGTCCTCCAGGGCAGGGGCCGCGGCTTAAAGCCGGGATGACTCTTGCCATCGAGCCGATGATCAACGCCGGGGGCGCCGAGGTCAAGATACTTGGCGACGGCTGGACGGCAGTAACTCTGGACGGAAAGCCTTCCGCCCATTTCGAGCATACGGTGGCTGTGACCGACAACGGCCCCGAGATTCTGACCAGAATCTAAATCCGCCAGGCGGGCAGGGCGTAAGGCTCATCGCCTGACTTGTTTTTTTTCGCTTTTCGGAAAATTTTCAGTACGAGCAAAGGAACAGAGACATGAAAGTCAGAGCTTCGGTGAAGCAGATCTGTGACAAATGTAAAGTAATCAAGCGCAAGGGAATTGTCCGCATCATCTGCGAGAATCCCAAACATAAACAGAGACAGGGATAAGGGATTAGGAGGATCAGACATTGGCACGTATTGCTGGTATCGACTTACCGAGAAATAAACGGATTGAGGTGGCCCTCACCTATGTATATGGAATCGGTCGCTCCTCGTCCCAAGAGATTCTTGTCAAGGCCGGGGTCGACTTCAACACCAGGTCCGATGATCTGACGGAGAATGAAGTCGCCAAGATCCGCGAGGTCCTTGACCGTGAATACAAGGTTGAAGGTGACTTGCGTCGCGAGATTTCTATGAATATCAAGCGGCTGATGGATCTGGGCTGTTATCGGGGCCTGCGCCACCGTCGTGGTTTGCCGGTTCGTGGCCAGAAAACTAAAACCAACGCCCGGACTCGTAAGGGTCCCCGCAAGACCGTGGCCGGCAAGAAGAAATAAACGGAGGAACGATGGCTAAGCCGGGAAGAAAAGTTGTAAGAAAAAAGACAGAGAAAAAGAATATTGCCAACGGGGTGGCCCACATCCAGGCAACCTTCAATAACACTATCGTTACAATCACCGACGTGAGCGGGAATGTAATTTCCTGGGCTACGGCCGGTGGTCAGGGCTTCAAGGGGTCTCGTAAAAGCACTCCCTTTGCTGCTCAGATGGCGGCCGAGACTGCGGCCAAGAAGGCTCAGGAGCACGGGCTGCGCAGTGTTGTGGTGCATGTCAAAGGGCCTGGCTCCGGTCGGGAATCGGCACTTAGGGCGCTGCAGGGTGCTGGGTTGAATATCTCGATGATTAAGGATGTTACCCCCATCCCCCATAACGGCTGCCGCCCCCCCAAGCGCAGAAGAGTTTAACCAAACAAGGAGGATGAACGTTGGCTAGATATACAGGTCCCGTCTGCCGTCTGTGCAGAAGGGAAAATATGAAACTGTTCCTCAAGGGGGACAGGTGCCACACCGATAAGTGCGCTGTCGAGCGCCGCAATTACGCTCCCGGCCAGCACGGCCAGGGGCGTGTCAAGGTTTCCGACTACGGCACCCAGCTTCGTGAGAAGCAGCGGGTTAAGCGCACCTACGGCCTGCTTGAAAAGCAGTTCCGCGCTTATTTCCGCAAGGCTGACGGTATGAAGGGTGTCACCGGTGAGAACCTGCTGGTCCTCCTCGAGCGGCGCCTTGACAGCGTTGTCTATCGCATGGGTTTCAGTTCGTCTCGCAACGAGGCCCGCACTCTGGTGCGCCAGAGCCACTTTCTGGTCAATGGCCGCAAGGTCAACGTGCCGTCCTTCCTGGTGCGTCCCGGTGATGTGGTAGAGTTGCGTGAGAAGAGCCGTCAGGTCGCCCGGGTCAACGAGGCCCTCGACGGCGTTATGCGTCGCGGTGTACCCTCCTGGGTCGAGCTTGATCGTGCGGCTTTCAAGGGGACTCTTAAGACCCTTCCCGTTCGTGAAGAGATGACTACGCCTGTTTTCCAAGAGCATCTCATCGTCGAGCTCTACTCCAAGTAGTCTTGGTAGACGCTAGAGGCAACCTCACTAGGGAGGATACGAATGTATAAAAACTGGAGAGATCTCATTAAGCCCAAGCGCCTCCAGGTTGAGACTGATACCCTGACCGGAAAATATGGGAAGTTCTTCGCCGAGCCCTTCGAGCGTGGCTTCGGGACCACCCTGGGGAACTCCCTGCGCCGGGTACTGCTTTCTTCTCTGCAGGGCGGTGCCATTAGTTCGGTGCGTATCAAGGGCGTTCTTCATGAGTTCTCGACCGTTCCCGGTGTGACCGAGGATGTTACGGACATCATTCTCAACCTCAAAGGCGTGCTGCTCAAGCTGCACGGGCATGAAAGCCGCAACATCCGTATTGTCAAGAAGGGCGCAGGTCCGATTACCGCCGGGGATATTATTTCCGACACCCATGTCGAGGTACTCAACCCTGACCATCATATCGCCACCTGCTCCAAGGATGCCGATGTCGAGATGGACATGGTCGTGTCCCTGGGTAAAGGCTATGTGCCTGCCGAGCGCAATCGGGACGAAAGGGCGCCAGTGGGTACTATCCCCATTGATGCTATCTTCTCGCCTATTCAGAAGGTTAACTTCACGGTGACCAACGCCCGTGTCGGGCAGATCACCGACTATGACAAGCTGACCCTCGAGGTTAACACTGACGGTAGCGTGCGGCCTGATGATGCGGTAGCCTATGCGGCAAAAATCCTCAAGGAGCAGTTGCAGATCTTCATCAACTTCGATGAAGAGCTGGAGCCTGAAGAGGTGTCCGAGGATGATGACAAGGTCAAGATCAACGAGAACCTCTATCGTAGCGTTGAGGAACTCGAGCTGTCGGTGCGCAGTGCAAACTGTCTGAAGAATGCCGATATCAAGCTGATCGGTGATCTGGTTCAGAGGTCTGAGGCCGAAATGCTCAAGACTCAGAACTTCGGACGCAAGTCTCTCAATGAAATCAAGGATATCCTGGCTGAAATGGGCCTGACCCTTGGTATGAAGCTGGACAGCTTTCAATAAATCCGGTAGAAGGCTCGGACGCAATTCGAGCCACCGTGCGGCCATGATGCGTAACATGGTGACCTCACTGCTCGAGCACGAAAAGATCACCACCACCGATGCCCGGGCCAAGGAGCTGCGGAAACTTGCTGAGAAGATGATTACCCTCGGCAAGCGTGGCGACCTTCATGCCCGTCGTCAGGCTCTCAAGGTGATCCGCGACCCTAAGGTCGTCGGTAAGTTGTTCGAAATGGTTGCTCCGCGGTACCAGGAGCGTCCCGGCGGTTACACCCGCATCATTAAGCTCGGCCATCGCGCTGGTGACTATGCGTCACTGTCGCTGATCGAGCTCGTCGAGGAGGAATTCACTCCCCGGCCCCGCAAGTCCGCCCCTGCTGGTGAAGCTGCCCCGGTTGCGCCCGCCGCACCTGAGGCTGCAGCGGCAGAAGGTGAAGAAGAGTAGGCCTGAGGGCTGGTTCTTCACAAGATGAAAGAAGGCAAGGAGGTTACTCCTTGCCTTTTTTTATTTGCCGGATGCCGCCTCGGCCTTGCAGCTTGACCTTGCTGGGTGGTTCGTGCTACCTTGACCCACTTTAAGTTGCTGGAGCTGGGGTGGTTCGTGCTACCTTGACCCACTTTAAGTTGCTGGAGCTGCTATGTATTTTCCCACCGCAGAACAATTTGAAGACCTCGCCCGCAAGGGCAACCTGATTCCGGTTTATCGGGAAATTCTGGCTGATATGGAAACCCCCGTTTCGGCATTTAAGAAGGTCGATGATCAGCAGACTTCCTTTCTGCTTGAAAGTATCGAAGGGGGGGAAAAGTGGGCAAGGTACTCCTTTTTAGGCAGCGGCCCCGGAACCGTTTTCCGAAGCCAGGGCCAGCGTTTTGAAATCCTGGTCAACGGCGAAATTGTCCAGAGCGGCCAATGCCCTGACCCACTGGCCGAGCTGCAGAGGTTTCTGGCTCCTTACCGGCCTGTCGAGGTCTCCGGCCTGCCGCGGTTTTTTGGCGGTGCAGTCGGCTATCTCGGTTACGACATGGTGCGTTTCGTCGAGCAGTTGCCCGATTCCAACCCGCGAAGTATCGGTACCTATGACGCCTGCTTCCTGCTGACCGAGACCCTGGTTATTTTCGACAATATGCGTCAGAAGATTAAGGTGGTCAGCAACGTTCACCTCGGCGACGGCGAAAACCTGCAGGCAGCTTACCGGCGCGGCATCGAGAACATCGAGGCGGTCATCGCCAAGCTGCGACGTCCTTTGCCGCAGCCCTCTGCCGAGGTGCAGCAGGAGGCTGTGGAGTTGACGCCCAATTTTGCCCGTGAAGACTTCAAGTCCGCTGTCGAGCGATGCAAGGACTACGTCAGGGCCGGAGATGTTTTTCAGGTTGTTCTCTCCCAGAGGTTTTCCGGGCCGCTTCAGGCCGATCCTTTCGACATCTACCGGGCCTTGCGAACCATCAACCCGTCTCCCTACATGTTCTTTTTGCGCTTTGGCCAGACTCAGGTCATCGGGGCCTCTCCAGAGGTTCTGGTGCGCAAGGAAGGTCAACAGGTCGAAGTCAGGCCCATTGCCGGGACCAGGCATCGTGGTGCTGATGACCAGGAGGATCTGCAACTCGAGCAGGAACTGCTTGCCGATCCCAAGGAGCGTGCCGAGCACATCATGCTGGTCGATCTTGGACGCAACGACATTGGCCGGGTCTCTGTGGCAGGAAGCGTTGAGGTCAGCGAGTTGATGCTTATTGAGCGTTACTCCCATGTCATGCATATTGTTTCCAACGTTCGTGGTCGACTGAAGGCGGGGCTCGATGCCTTTGACGTGTTCCGGGCGGCCTTTCCCGCGGGGACACTGAGTGGGGCCCCAAAGATTCGCGCCATGGAGATCATCGACGAACTTGAGCCCTGCCGCCGCGAGGTCTATGGCGGTGCGGTCGGTTACTTCTCTTTTTCTGGTAATATGGACATGGCTATCGCCATTCGTACCCTGGTGGTTCAGGATGGGCGAATTCACCTGCAGGCCGGTGCCGGGATTGTTGCCGATTCCGACCCCGATGCCGAGTACCAGGAAACCATCAACAAGGCCCAAGGGGTCCAAAAAGCCATTGAGATGGCCAGAGGGGGGCTTGGTTGAGATGCTCCTGATGATCGACAACTACGACTCTTTTACCTATAATCTGGTTCAGTACCTCCAGGAACTGGGCGAGCAGGTCGAGGTCTATCGAAACGACAAAATCACCGTAGAGCAGATAGAGGCCAAGCGGCCCCGTCGCCTGGTGATTTCGCCCGGACCCTGTTCGCCGACCGAAGCCGGAATTTCGGTCGAAGCCGTTGGAAAACTGGCCGGTAAAATCCCCATGCTCGGGGTTTGCCTCGGGCATCAGTCTATCGGCCACGCCTTCGGCGGCCGGGTGATTCGAGCCGCATCGCTTATGCATGGCAAGACCAGCCCCATAAGCCATGATGACAGCGGGGTTTTTAACGGCCTGTCCAATCCTTTCGAGGCCACTCGCTATCATTCGTTGATCGTCGAGCGGCATAGCCTTCCTGAGTGCCTGCGGATCACCGCCTGGACCGAGCAGGGCGATATTATGGGGCTTGAGCATCACGAGCTACCTGTCTGGGGGGTGCAGTTTCACCCCGAATCGATCCTGACTCTCGAAGGCAAGAGGCTGCTGACCAACTTTCTTGAGCTGACATGATTTAATGTTTATGCACCGGGGCCGGTCCGAGGGTGGCCCAAGCCTTGTCCACCGGCAAGGGGTGCCACCACAGGGGGTAACATGATCAAAGAGGCGATCGCCAAGGTTGTCGAACACATTGACTTGTCCGAATCAGAAATGGTTGCGGTTATGGATCAGATCATGGGCGGAGAGGCTACCAATGCGCAGGTTGGCGCATTTATCGCCGCCTTGCGCATGAAGGGCGAGACGGTGGCAGAGATTTCCGGCGCCGCAAGGGTTATGCGCGATCGGGCGACACCGATCAGCGTTGGGAAGGTTCTCGATATTGACCGGGATGAGATTAATCTTGACCGAGAAACCATTCTTGATACCTGTGGCACTGGCGGCAGTGGCACGAAAAGTTTCAATATCTCCACCACGGTCGCTTTTGTCGTCGCCGCCTGTGGCGGCCGGGTTGCCAAGCACGGCAACCGAAGTGTCTCCTCGGCCTGCGGCAGTGCCGATGTGCTGGAAAAGCTCGGAGTCAACCTCGATGTGCCCCCGGCGGTGGTTGAAGACTGCATCGCCCGGCTGGGGGTCGGCTTTCTCTATGCGCCGGCTCTACACGGAGCGATGAAGCATGCTATCGGGCCGCGCAAAGAGATCGGCATTCGCACAATTTTCAACATCCTCGGGCCGTTGACCAACCCCGCAGGTGCCGACCGGCAGGTGCTCGGCGTCTACCGGGAGGACCTGGTCGAAGTTATCGCCAACGTGCTCAGCAAGCTCGGCTGTCGCCGAGGATTTGTGGTTCACGGTCTGGACGGTATGGATGAGGTGACCTTGACCGGGCCAACCCGGGTCGGGGAAATTCGCGATGGGCAGGTGCGGCTCTTTACCGTCGAGCCCGAAGATTTCGGTCTGACCCGCTGCTCCTTGAGCCAGTTGCAGGGCGGCGATGCTGAGGCCAATGCAAAAATTGTCCATGAGGTGCTTGGCGGCAACCCCGGTGCGCGGCGCGATGTGGTGCTGCTCAACAGCGGCTTTGCCCTGACTGCGGCAGGGCTTGCCGAGGATGTCAGCCAGGGGATTTCTCTGGCCAGCGAGGCTATCGACAAGGGCCGGGCTCTGGAAAAGCTTCAGGGCCTGATTGAAATGACCAACCAATGATTCTTGATAAAATCCTGGAACAGAAGCTTACAGAAGTTGCTGCGGCCAAGCGCCAAGTGCCCCTGAGTGAGCTGGAGGCCGCCATTGCCGGCCAAAAGGCTCCGCGGGGCTTTGCCGAGGCTCTTCGCCGGCACTCCTGCCAGGGGACGGCGATCATCGCCGAGGTGAAAAAGGGCTCGCCCTCTAAAGGAATTATCCGCGAGGACTTCGATCCTGTGGCCATTGCCCGGGGTTACCAGGAGGCCGGCGCCAGTTGTTTGTCGGTGCTCACCGACCGCGAGTTCTTTTACGGGGAATTGGGCTTTTTGACGCGTATTGCCGAGGCGGTGAGTCTGCCGCTGCTGCGCAAGGAGTTTATCGTTGACCCCTATCAGATCTATGAGGCCAGGGCCCATGCAGCCGACGCCATCCTGTTGATCGCCGCCGCCCTCGATCTTGAAGCCTTGCAGCAGTTTGCCGCCCTGGCCGATACGCTTGGCATGGATGTCCTTCTTGAGGTGCATGACGAGCAAGAACTCGAAGTCGCCCTGCAGGTCCCGGTGCCGCTGATCGGCATCAATAATCGCAACCTCAAGACCTTTGCTACCGACCTGGGCACCACCGAGAGGCTGCTGCCGCTGATCCCCCGCGAACTGCTTGTAGTTTCTGAAAGCGGCATAAATTCCCGCGCCGATATCTGTCGCTTGCAGCAGGCCGGAACCGGTGCCTTCCTGATTGGTGAGAGCCTGATGCGTGAAGCCGATTTTCAGGCCAAGTTGCAATCCTTATTACATGACTGAGATGCGACAGGAGTAAATGGTGCAGACCAAAATTGTGCTCGATGAAAACCAGTTGCCCAAGCAGTGGTATAATATCATTCCCGACCTGCAAGGGCCTCTGGAGCCGGTCATCAATCCCCAGACCCTCAAGCCGGTAACCCCGCAGGAGTTGCAGGCCATCTTTCCCATGAGCCTGATCGAGCAGGAAGTCTCCACCGAGCGCTGGATCGACATCCCAGATGAGGTGCGAGAGATTTACAAACTCTGGCGGCCCGCTCCTCTTTACCGGGCTCATCGCCTTGAAAAGGCCCTGGGGACCCCGGCCAAGATCTACTACAAGTACGAAGGCGTGTCTCCTGCCGGCTCCCACAAGCCCAATTCGGCGATACCCCAGGCCTATTACAACAAGCAGGCCGGCATCCGCAGGCTCGCCACCGAGACCGGTGCCGGCCAGTGGGGCAGTTCCCTGGCCCTGGCCTGCAGCATGTTCGGTCTTGAGTGTACCGTTTACATGGTCAAGGTCTCCTGCACCCAGAAACCCTACCGCAAGAGCCTTATGGAACTCTGGGGCGCCAAGGTCATTCCCTCGCCGTCCAACCTGACCGCCGCCGGACGCTCAATCCTTGCCGAGCACCCCGACAGTCCGGGCAGCCTGGGGATCGCAATTTCCGAGGCGGTCGAGGATGCGGCAAGCCACGCCGATACCAACTATGCCCTTGGCAGCGTGCTCAACCACGTCTGCCTGCATCAGACGGTCATCGGCCTCGAGGCCAAGCAGCAGATGGCCATCGCGGGCGATTACCCCGATGTGGTCATCGGCTGTTGCGGCGGCGGCTCGAATTTTGCGGGCATCGCCTTTCCCTTTCTCGCCGACCGTGCCAACGGCAAGCAGGTGCGGTGCCTTGCCGTCGAGCCGGCCTCCTGCCCGACCCTGACCAAGGGGGTTTATGCCTTCGACTACGGAGACACGGCGCAGATGGCCCCAATTTCCAAGATGTACACCCTGGGGCACGATTTTATGCCCCCCGGCATTCATGCGGGCGGGCTGCGCTACCACGGCGCTTCCTCGCTGGTCTCCCAACTCTACAATGCGGGCCAGATCGAGGCCCGCGCCTTCAGGCAGAATGCCTGCTTCGAGGCCGCGGTGCTCTTCTCGCGCAACGAGGGGATAGTGCCGGCTCCCGAATCGTCCCATGCGGTGCGGGCGGCGGTAGACGAGGCTCTGCTCGCCAAAGAGGAAGGCAAGGAGAAGACCATCCTGTTCGGCCTTTCAGGGCATGGCCAGCTCGACATGGTCGCCTACGATACATACCTTTCGGGCAACCTCGAAGATTACGAGTACCCCGAAGAAAGCATTCGCCAGTCGCTGGGCAATCTGCCTAAGGTATAAAAACGAGGCAAAGGCTAAAGGCTTGACAAGCGTGACATGTGACGTGTGACGGGCAAAAACAAAGGGCGTCCTTTCATTACTCATTACGCCTTTTGCCTTGCCTTTTCCCTGGAGTTCGAATGGTTCGGGTTAAGATCTGTGGCATCACCAGCGTTGAGGATGGGTTGCATGCTGCTCGCTGCGGGGCCGATGCGCTCGGCTTTGTTTTTTACGACAAAAGCCCCCGCTGCGTTACCCCGCAGGTGGCGCGCGAGATCATCTGCGGGCTGCCACCTTTTGTGACTACCGTCGGTCTGTTCGTCAACGAGCAACCGGGGCGGGTTTCTGAGATTGCCGCTGCCTGCGGCCTCGATGTGGTTCAGCTGCATGGCGACGAGGCACCAGAGAAATGTCTTCTGCCACCTCACAGGGTGATCAAGGCGCTGCGGGTTCGAGATGCCGCCAGCATCGATGGGGTCGATCGCTACCCGGTTTCGGCCCTGCTGCTCGATGCCTGGGTCGAAGGTGCCTACGGCGGCACAGGTCGCAGCTTTAACTGGCAGTTGGCAGCCGAGGCAGCCAGAGGCCACCAGATTATCCTAGCCGGGGGGCTCTCCCCGTCCAATGTTGCAGATGCCATTGCCGCGGTCAGGCCCTACGGGGTCGATGTTTCCTCCGGGGTCGAGGCGGCTCCCGGGCGTAAGGATCGGGCAAAAGTCGAAGCTTTTGTCAGCGCTGCCAAAAACGCACTCTCAGGCAGGATGTAGTTATTATGTATAAATTCCCCGACCAGAAGGGACATTTCGGACAGTTCGGCGGCCGCTACGTCGCCGAGACCCTGATGCCGGCGCTTCTGGAACTCGAACAGGGCTACCGCGAGGCCATGGCCGACCCGGAGTTCATCAAGCAGAACGACCATTACCTGGCCAATTATGTCGGGAGGCCAAGCCCCCTCTACTTTGCCGAGCGCCTGACCGAGCAGTTGGGCGGGGCCAAAATCTACCTCAAGCGCGAGGATCTCAACCATACCGGGGCCCACAAGGTCAACAACACCGTCGGCCAGGTGCTGCTCGCCAAGCGCATGGGCAAGCAGCGGGTGATCGCCGAAACCGGTGCCGGTCAGCATGGGGTCGCCACCGCAACGACTGCTGCGCTGTTCGGCTTGGAGTGCGAGGTTTTTATGGGCACTGAGGACATCCGTCGCCAGGCCCTGAATGTTTTTCGCATGAAGCTGCTGGGCGCCAAGGTGCACGGGGTGACGAGCGGAACTGCAACCCTCAAGGACGCGATGAACGATGCCCTGCGTCACTGGGTCACCCATGTCAGGGATACCTTTTACGTGATCGGCACCGTTGCCGGGCCCCATCCCTATCCTGAACTGGTCAGGGATTTTCAGGCCGTTATCGGCCGTGAAACCCGGCAGCAGATCCTCGAGGCTGAAGGGCGGCTGCCCGATCTGGCCATCGCCTGCATCGGTGGGGGCTCCAATGCCATGGGGCTTTTCTACCCCTTTGTCGAAGATGAGCAGGTTCGCCTGATGGGCGTCGAAGCCGCTGGCCTCGGCATAGACACCGACAAACACGCCGCCAGTATCAGTGCCGGGCGGGTGGGGGTGTTGCACGGGAACAAGACCTATCTGCTGCAGGACGACGCAGGCCAGATCGAACATGCTCACTCCATTTCGGCGGGCCTCGATTACCCCGGGGTCGGCCCCGAACACTCGCATCTGCATGACATCGGTCGCGCCGAATATGTTTCGGTGACCGATTCGGAGGCCCTCGAAGCCTTCCAGGCCCTGACCCGTCTCGAGGGTATCATTCCCGCGCTCGAAAGTTCCCATGCCGTGGCCCAGGTGATGAAGGTTGCACCGACACTTTCCAGGGACCAGATTGTGGTGGTTTGCCTTTCAGGGCGGGGGGATAAGGATATTCACACTGTTGCCGAAGCTTTGGGCATTGAATTCTAGGGTGTCAGGAATCAGTCTGCATGGGCTGACGCCTGAGCCCTTTTGACGAAAGGACCTTATGAAATTCACCGAACTAAGTCTGCCTGAAGCGGTTCTTAAAGGAATCGAACAGACGGGCTTTGTCGAACTGACCCCGGTTCAGCAGGAGTCGATTCCGCTGGCCCTGCAGGGCAAGGATGTCGCTGCCCAGGCGCAGACGGGGACCGGCAAAACCGCGGCCTTTCTGATCTCGCTTTTCGCACGTCTGTTGGCTGGAGAAAAGCGGACCGGCGCCAATCCCCGTGCCTTGATTATGGCCCCCACCAGGGAGTTGGTGGTGCAGATCTGCGAGGAGGCCAAAGGTCTTGGCGCTCATTGCCCGCTGGTGATCCAGCCGATCTTCGGCGGTGTCGATTACGAAAAGCAACGCCAGGCGCTGCAAAAGGGGGTGGACGTTATAGTCGCCACGCCCGGGCGTTTGATCGATTATTTCAAGCAGCGGGTTTTTTCCCTGTCGTCGATCGAGGCCGTGATCATTGACGAGGCCGACCGGATGTTTGATATGGGGTTCATTAAGGACCTGCGCTACCTGTTGCGCAAGCTGCCGTCCTTTGAAAAGCGCCAGACCATGCTCTTCTCGGCGACCCTCTCACCCCGAGTGATGGAGATGGCCTACGAGTTCATGGATCTGGCTGAAAAGGTGCAGATCGAACCCGAGCAGGTCACCGCCGAAAAGATCGACCAGGTGCTGTACCACGCCTCGCGGCGGGAGAAGTTTCCCCTGCTGCTGGGGTTGTTGAAAAAGGAAGCCGAAACCGAGAGGGTTCTGATCTTCGTCAATACCAAAAAAGAGGCAGAGCATCTTACCGAGCGGCTAAAGGCCAACGCCTTCAAGGCCGCCGTCATCTCCGGGGACATTCCCCAGAAAAAGCGCATGCGCATCCTTGACGACTTCAAGGAAGGCCGCCTGACGATGCTGGTGGCCACCGATGTGGCTTCAAGGGGGATTCACATCGAAGGGGTGACCCACGTGGTGAATTATGATCTGCCCCAGGATTCTGACGATTATGTCCACCGCATCGGGCGCACGGCCCGGGCTGGCGCCGGCGGCAAAGCGATCTCATTTGCCGATGAAGATACGGTCTATTATCTTGGCGATATCGAAGAGT
Organism: uncultured Desulfuromonadales bacterium; assembly: GCA_945787465.1. GTDB lineage: Bacteria > Desulfobacterota > Desulfuromonadia > Desulfuromonadales > Trichloromonadaceae > CALZIZ01. The sequence continues at coordinate 13,275 of CALZIZ010000044.1, read as the reverse complement.
TCATCGGTCGCAAAATCCCCAGCCTCTTCCCTGCCGAGGACGACTTCTGCTGGCAGTACAAACGCAGTGCGCCGCGCAAAAAGGCTCCGGTGCCCGAAAAGGCCGGCGGTCACGATGAAGGGAGAATATTGAGCCATATTCAACCGCCGAGCAACGCAGCGGGTCGGGATGCAGCGGCGACCGAATCCAGCAACGGACTTTCGCCCGTCTGTACTTGTGTCCCTAGTGGGTAGGCGTGTTAAATAATCCTGAGGCAATTTGCCTGGTGTCAAGGCGCTCCGACGCAGGCCTGGCCTGCGCTAAGTCAACGAGGCGCAGCGCAGACAGGATGAACCGCCCGGGGCACTCGCCTTTCTCGGGAGAAGGTTATGCTTAAGAAACTTGTTGTCCTGCTGCTGGCTCTGGGGATCGCTTTCGGGGTGATGATGGCCACCACCCGCTCAAGCACCTTTGATGTTTCGGACTCCTTGAATATCGGGCAGACACCGGAGACGATCTGGCAGGCGCTGACGGCCGTGGAACAGTGGCCCGGCTGGTGGCCGGGTGTGCAGGAGGCCCGGCTGGAGCCTGGTTTGCAGCAGGGGGCGGCCCTGCATCTGATTCTCAAGGGAACCCCGGAGAGGCAACCTGCCCATGTGGCCGGGGTCGTAGCTCCACACAGGTTTGCCTGGTCGCGGCCCGGCGTGCTTGGCAGTTCGACCATGACCGAGGTCAGGATCGAGCCGACCGGTGGCGGCGCCCTGGTGAGCATCTCCAGCCGAATTCTGGGACCTCAGGCGTTTATGGCTCGTTTTACCGGCAAAGAGGAATTCAGTAAATATCACCGTCTGGTGCTCGAGCGATTAATGGCTTTTATGGAACAACCTGCGCCACCAGCAGCCAAGGAGCAGCAATAAAATGCTCGGTGCAGAGGTTCGGGGCCTGACCGGCTGCCGGAAGTGCCAACGGCTGGTGAGGTGTATGGCCGAGCTGGCGCCGCGCAAGGGCCTGAGCCGAGAGGATTACTGGAACGCACCGGTGCCGGGCTTTGGTGACTCGATGGCGCGGATCTGCCTGGTGGGCCTGGCTCCAGGGGCCCATGGGGCCAACCGGACGGGGCGTCCTTTTACCGGTGACGGTGCCGGAGATTTCATGTACCCGCTGCTCCACCAGGCCGGTTTTGCCAGCCAGCCGCTGGTCGAACATGCCGCCGACGGCCTGCAACTGAGCGACCTTTACATCAGCAATGCCGTTAAGTGTCTGCCACCCGAGAATAAACCAACGGCCGCCGAGTTTGCCAACTGCAGGCCCTATCTCGCCGAAGAACTCGCCAGCCTGCCTCGGCTCAAGGTGGTCATCCTGCTGGGCCAGGGAGCCTTCACCAGTTATCTTCGCCACCTCAAGGACGATGGGAGGATTGGGCGTCTTGCCGATTATCCCTTCGCCCACGGCGCCGCCTACCGATTACAGGGCGGGCCCTGGCTGGTCGCCAGCTATCATACCAGCCGCTACAACGTGCAGACCGGGCGCATTGTTCCCGAGATGTTTCTTCGGCTGCTGGATCAGGCCCGGGCCCTCGCCGAGGGAGAAAACGGTTGAAAAGGGCCGGGCGTTTTATTAAGCTTGCAGAATTCTTGTCGATATAGAGGTAAAATCATGGGACGCATCAAGGCGACCTTCGAGCGATTGCAGAGCCTGGGTGAGACGGGGCTGATTCCGTTTATCACCGCCGGTGACCCGAATCTGGAAACCACCGAGGCGATCATCCATGCCCTGGTTGATGCCGGGGCCGACATCATCGAACTCGGGTTTCCCTTCTCGGATCCCATGGCCGACGGTCCGACCATTCAGGCCGCTTCCGAGCGGGCGCTGGCGGCGGGGACAACCCTGGCCGGGGTTCTGGAGATGGTCGGCCGCATCAGGACGCATACCAATGTGCCCATTGTGCTGATGGGCTACTACAACCCGATCTTCAGCTATGGCCCTGAATCTTTTGCTGCAGATGCCGCAGCGGCAGGGGTCGACGGCTTGTTGCTGGTCGATTTACCCCCTGAAGAGGCCGGCGAAATTCAGGGCTTTTTGCGCAAGGGCGGCATCGACCTGATCACCCTGGTTTCACCGACCACGCCCGTGGAGCGCATGGCACGGCTGGTCGCCGATGCTGAGGGTTTTGTCTACTATGTCTCGATGACCGGCGTGACCGGAACGCAGCAGATCGATGCCGGTGCCATAGAGGCCGCGGTGGGCCAGGTCCGTGAGTTGAGCCCGGTCCCGGTGGCAATCGGATTCGGTATTTCTTCGCCGGCTTCCGCAGCGGCGGTGGGACAACTCGCCGACGCCGTGGTGGTGGGCAGTGCGCTGGTCAAGATCGTTGAGGCCTACGGGCAGTCGACCGAACTGATCGGCCAGGTTCGCGCCTTTGTCAGTTCCCTTAAGCGTGCTGCCCAGGGAAGGGCCTCCTGATGCCAGTCGGCGCCCGGGCGGCTATGCCGGAGGGGCAATGAAAATCCGGGTGCTCGGCAGTTCCGGCTCCAAGTTTCCTGACCACCGTACCAGCAGCATGCTGATCAACGGATCCGTGTTGCTCGACGCAGGCAATGTCGCCGCGGCGCTCAGTCTTGATGGACAGGTTGCGATCAGCGACGTTCTGCTGACCCATGCGCACCTCGATCATATGGCCGACCTGGCGTTTCTGGTCGACAATGTTTTCACCCTGCGCACAGAGCCGGTGCGGGTCTGGGCGCCTGGGCCGGTTTTGCAAACCCTGCGCCGCCATGTGTTCAATGATGAAGTCTGGCCCGATTTCACCAGGCTTCCCGATACCCGGTCTCCCGCCTTGGTGTTCGTTGAATTGCCGGTTGGCAACGAGGTCGAGATCGGCGGACTTCAAGTGCGCTGGGCGCAGACCAATCATCCCGTTTTTTCTGCCGCTTATCGCCTTTGCCATGAAGGGTCGGCTGTGCTTTTTTCTGGAGATACCGGACCTACCGATGCGCTTTGGCAACTCGGCAGAGAAGGCGCCGAACTCAAGGCTGCTTTTGTGGAGACAACCTTTCCCAACCGCCTGCATAAACTTGCCGAGACCAGCGGTCATTTAACTCCGGCCATGTTGCAGGGGGAGTTGGCCAAACTCGGCCGGGAGCAGCTCCCCGTTAAAATTCTCCACCTGAAGGCTCAGTTTCTCGATGAGATCAGCCGGGAACTGAGTGAACTTGGGGACCATCGTCTACAGATTCTGCGGGGCGGCGAAGAATTCCACTTCTGACACTCGTCGGCAGCCCCCTACAATGAGGTAAGGATATGGCCTGGTTTAAAAAATCGAAGGCACCGATTGCGTCCGTTGAAAAGAAGCAGGTGCAGATGCCCGAGGGGCTTTGGATCAAGTGCAAGAACTGCAATGAAATTATTTACACCAAGGAAATAGAGCGAAACCTCAACGTCTGCCCCAAGTGCGATTACCACTTCAGGATCAGTGCTCGTGAGCGCATTGCCCTGGTGCTCGACGAAGGCTCCTTTGTCGAAGCCGATAGCGATATGGAATCGGTCGACTTTCTTGAGTTCAAGGACTCAAAAAAGTATAAAGACCGGATCAAGGCAGCGGTGAAGAAGAGTGGCGGCGGTGATGCGGTGATCTGTGGCGAGGGGGCCATCGACGGGTTGCCCGTGGCTGTGGCCGTTTTCGATTTCGGCTTTATGGGCGGCAGCATGGGGTCGGTGGTCGGCGAGAAGATCACCCGCGCCATCGAGGCCGGCCTGGAAAAGCGCATGCCGGTTATTATCTTTTCTTCTTCAGGCGGCGCCCGGATGCAGGAGAGTATCCTTTCGCTGATGCAGATGGCCAAAACCGGCGCCGCCCTGGCCAAGCTCAAGGCTGCCGGTCTGCCATTTATTTCCGTACTCACCGATCCGACTACCGGCGGGGTCACGGCCTCTTTTGCCATGCTTGGCGACATCAACATGGCCGAGCCTCGCGCCCTGATCGGGTTTGCCGGCCCCCGGGTCATCGAGCAGACCATCCGTCAGACCCTCCCCGAGGGGTTCCAGCGCTCGGAATACCTGCTCGAACACGGTATGGTCGACATGATCGTCCGGCGACAGGAAATGAAGCAGCGCCTGTCGCAGATCTTGCGCATCTTTACCAAGAGCTGAGGCGTGGACTACCAGGAAAGCCTGGATTACCTGTACGGCCTCCAGAAATTCGGGATCAAACTCGGCCTGGAGAATATCCAGGCTCTCCTGGGGCGCCTCGGCAATCCGCAGCAGGACTACCGGGTCCTGCATGTGGCCGGGACCAACGGCAAAGGCTCGGTCTCGGCGGCTTTGGCCGAAATCTTCCGGCAGGCCGGCTATCGGGTCGGCCATTACAGCTCGCCCCACCTGCATTCCTTCACCGAACGGATCCAGGTCGACGGTCGTCCCATCAGCGAAGCCGAGGTGGTGGCCCTCACCGAAAGGGTCCGCAGTCAGTCAGGCGGCATCCCCGCAACATTCTTCGAATTTACCACGGCCCTTGCCCTGATATATTTTCGGTGCCGGCGTGTCGATTTCGCGGTTCTTGAGGTCGGCATGGGCGGACGCCTCGATGCCACCAATGCGGTCTCGCCAGAGCTGTGCCTGATCACCCCGATCTGTCTCGACCATGGAGAGCACTTGGGCGCAAACCTGGCGGCTATTGCCGCCGAAAAGGCTGGAATCATCAAGCCCGGGGTGCCCGTCGTTATCAGCCGCCAACCGGCCGAGGTGCTCGAGGTCCTGCTGGAGAGGGCCGATCAGATGCAGGCCCCTGCGGTGGTATTCGGCCGGGATTACACTGTCACAGCGACCGGGGAAACCTTTTCCTTCTCCAGCGCTGAACTGAACCTTGCCGGGTTGCGCCCTGGACTGGTCGGTGCCCATCAGCAGCAGAACCTGTCTCAGGCTCTAGCCTGCTGCATGGTGCTGCGCAGGGGGGGGGAGCAGATTGGCGAACCGGCGCTGCGCGATGGGGTGGCCCGGGTGCGCTGGCCCGGAAGGCTCGAATGGTGGCAGGGGCGCGGTGAGGTTCTGCTCGATGGCGCCCACAACCAGGGCGGCGCCCTGGCCCTGGCCGACTACCTGAAAACACTGCCAGCAGCAGGCATTCGCTGGGTGGTCGGGATCAAGGACGACAAGTGCCTCGCCGATATCCTCGGGCCCGTCCTGCCCCTGGTCAGCCGCCTTTATTGCACGGTACCGCCGGTTGAGTCGGCCATTGCCCCCGAGGCGCTTGCCGCTCAGGCATGCCTTCACGATGTTGCCTCCAGCATATTTGCCGATGTTTGCGATGCCCTGGCTGCGGCCCTGAACGATCGCAGGCCCGGGGAAGTCGTTCTGGTTGCAGGGTCGCTGTTTCTCGTCGGTGCCGCGCGGCAGTGGTTGCTGGAACATTTCTCTGAAGCTCCCGGTGAAACCGGGCAGATTGATTGATTCGATGACTTTTCGTTGGCTGATTTTTATCCTGCTCTGGTTTGGATCGGTTCTGTGCGCCCAGGCCCAGGACACAGAAAAGTCCCAGCATGGGGCTGCAAAGCCCGGGCTGCCCTCCGAGGCTGGCCAGTCCATCCAGCAAAGCCTCAGCGGTGCCGTCCCGGTATCCCTTGAGGCTGACCAGCTCGACTTTGACCAGGCCAGTGCGACCTACCAGGCCTCTGGCGGAGTGGTCTTGCGTAAAGGGGCGGTGACTCTGGTTTCGGATCAAATTCGCTGGAATGATGCCTCCGGTACTGCAAGGGCCGAAGGGCATGTTTTTGTCACCGAGCCCGGAGGCACCCTGAGCGCCGATCGGCTCAACATGCATCTTGAATCAGGTAGCGGCAGCCTGACCAACGGCCGGGTCTTTATCCGGGAACACAATTTTCACATGACCGGAACTCGTATCGAGCGGTTTGATGAGCTGCATTACCGGGTCAGCGAGGGGGCTTTTACCACCTGCGACGGTGATGTCCCGGCCTGGAAGTTCGGCGCCAAACGCCTCGATGTTACCCTCGGTGGCTACGCCAGGGCCAAGCACGTGTTATTCTACCTGCGCGACATTCCCGTGCTCTACATGCCTTACCTGGCCTATCCGGTGAAGACCGAGCGGGAATCGGGTTTTTTGCTGCCGCGTTACGGGTACTCTGAAAAGCGCGGGGCAGAACTTTCTCTTGCCTATTACCAGGTGCTTGGCCGCAATATGGATGCCACTTTCTTTCTCGATTACCTCTCCGACCTCGGGGTCGGCAAGGGCCTGGAGTACCGATATATAATCGGCGAGGATAACGAAGGGCAGGCCAAACTCTATCACATAAACGGATTGGAGAACGCCGACAACCGCTATGCCTTTGACTGGACCCACCAGGGGAGCCTGCCAGGCCGGGTGCAGATGGCTGCCGATGTCGAGTATGTCAGCAGCCGCGATTATTTCGAGGATTTTGGCGAGATCGCCGAAGAATACAACAAGGACAAGGCCGAATCGGTGGTGCGGTTCGGTCGCAATTGGCGCAAGCACAATCTGACCGGGCAATTGAAATACACCAAGGACCTTGAGCAGGATAACGATCAGACCCTGCAGCGGTTGCCTGAAATCAGCTATAATGCTCTGCGGACCCGTCTTGGGGACAGTTCGCTCTTCACTGAGCTCGAGGGGACCTACACCTATTTCTGGCGCCGAGAGCCAGTTGCCGGGCTGCCCCGGGGGCATCGCGTCAATATCCGTCCGGCCCTTGTCGGGGTCTTTCAGCCCGGGCGGGTGGTCGACCTGGAACTTGAAGCCGGCTACCGGGAGCGGCTTTACTGGGCTTCGGGGGAGGGTCCCGGGCAAGAGCGGGAGGGGATTTACGATCTGGGCGCGACCCTTTCGAGCCGAGTTTCCCGTGTTTTTCACCGTCCCGGGCGTTATTGGGGCAAGATCCGCCACAGTATCGAGCCTGAAGTTTCCTACAGCTATGTTCCCAATGAGAATCAGGCGCATCTGCCCCAGTTTGATGCGCAGGACAATATTGAGCCCGAAAACCGTTTTGCTTATTCCCTGACCAACCGAATGACCGCGCGTATCGATCCTGAAAACGGCGAGCGCCTTTACCATGACTTTCTCTATTTGCGCCTTTCGCAGGAATACGATATTCGCGAATCCCAAAGGGACCGCACCACCCTTCTTGACAGGCGGCGCCCCTTTTCGGACCTGCGCACCGAACTCCTGGTTCGCCCCACCACCTGGAGCTATATCGATCTCGATACCCGTTTCGATGTTTTTTACGGCCAAGGCGGTTTTAATTCGGTCAACGCCCGGGGTGGGCTTGAGGATGGCGCCGGAAACGGACTGTCCCTTGACTACCGGTTTACCCGGGGCGAAATCGAGTACCTCGGCGGGGTTCTCAATACGGCACTGCTGCGCCCCGTTTATCTGAATTACCAGTACCGGTACGATTTCGAAGACGGCACCACGCTGGAAAACGTTCTTAGCCTTGAATACCGCGCCCAATGCTGGAGCGTCTTTCTGACCTTGCGCGACCGGCTTGAGGATCGAGAATACCTGGTCTCTTTTGCTCTTTCCGGACTTGGCAAGGTCGCCAAATTTGGCGGAGACCTCGGCAGGCCAAGTTCCGAGCCCTGATGAGACCCTTTTATGAAGATAAAACAAGCCGGCAGTGCCGGCTTGTTTTGTTTTGATATTCCTTCCGGTTGACATGGTTGTTTTTTAATGTTAAAAAGTTCCCACAAAAATGGGCCCCGTTTGGGGAAATTTTATCCAACAGGAGGAAAAAAGATGAAAAAAGTCGTGACACTGGTTATCATGTTGGCTTGCATGGTTACATTTTCGGGGGTTGTCTCCCAAGCAGCTCCTCAGGCGCTCGCGGATTCGGCTTCGGTACAGGCTATGGTCAATCTTAACCAGGCAGAGGTTGAGCAACTGGCCACCCTGCCGGGGATCGGACCCGCAATAGCCCAGCGCATCATAGAATACCGCAGCAAGGTTGGGGGGTTCACCTCCATCGACCAGGTTCTCCAGGTCAAGGGGGTCGGTGAGAAGACCCTGGGCAAAATCAGTTCCATGGTCACAGTCGAGTAGTTAAGCTCAGTTCAGCAACACGAGGGAAGGGGAGATATGGCGGAAGCGGAGGAGGTCAACAGGGGAAAACGATTTCCCCTCCTGCCGTTGCTCATTGTTCTTGCGCTGCTGGGTGTGGCCTTTTTCGGAGAGAAGGGAATCGTCCGGGTGATCAAGTCCAGTCAATACCGCTCCGAACTTGTAGGGCAGATCGCAACGCTGCAAGCCGCCAACCAGACCCTGCGAGATGAGATCGAGGCCCTTCATTCCGATCAACGCTACCTCGAGCGGATCGCCCGCAAAGAACTGGGGATGGTCAAGGCCGATGAACTTGTCTACCAGTTTCGCTCTCACCCCGCACCAAAACCCATTCAGGTTCAACCACCCTGAGTTGCTGTTCTGACCAGAAGCCTTGAGCCCCGGCATTGTCCGGGGCTTTTTTGTCAGCGGCCCACTGCTTGACAGTGGTCCCGCCGGGCGATAACATACAACGCTCTTCGGAGTGGTGGGACATTGCCGCAGGTTCAAGGCGATTGACGGTTCAAGCTTATTTCAGGTTAGTGTTTTCCGGGAAGGCCCCATGGGGGAGGATAGGCGAAAGATTTTTCCGCTGTGCGCCTGGCGCGCCAACTGCGCCAAGCGTTTCACCAGAGGTGACGATGGCACTTTGCATTGTCCCGACTTCAGTGAGGATGTTCAGTTGCGTCATTCCTCCTGTGAGGGGGGGCAGCTTTGAGGATTGAAGGCATCGCCGGCTGATGAAAATACTGGGTTGATGGGCAGGCCGCTGCCCATCGGCCACGAAACAGATGTAACAAGGAGGCTGGTTTATGGCTCGTCGGGTGGTAACACGAACCGAACGCCGCATGGAGAAGAAGCTGGCAGTAACCCTGCTGGTGCTGGCGCTGGCCGTTTCGCTGGTCAGTTTTGTGCTCGGGGTGGTGGTCGGTAAGAGCGGTTCGCGCAACGCTGCACCGCAGGCGGTCGATGGTCCGCGGGAGCGGGTGCCGGTGGCGCAGGTTCCGCTTCAGGCAGCGCCTGTGCCCCCTGCAGTGCGTGAGCCTGAACCGGCCCCGGCGGTCAGACCCGATACGACTCCCAAGCCGCTGACTTTTTACGACGTCCTGCCCAAGGGCGAGCAGGCACCACTGGGCAGCGGTATCAATCTGCCTCCGGTGGCGCCCTCCGCTGCCCCCCCGGCGGTGCAGCAAAAACACCCTCCCGCCCCGGGGGTTGCCACTCCTGCCGCACCTGAAGCCATTCCTCCAATCGAGCCCCCTGCGCCATTGCCGACGGCCTCCAAGGGGGGCGCCTATGTGGTCCAGGCGGCTTCATTCAAAACCCAGGACGATGCCCGGTCGCTTCGGGAGCGGTTAGAAAAAAAAGGCTATGTGGCCTTTCTTCAGGAGGCTGACCTTGGAGAAAAGGGGGTCTGGCATCGAGTCCTGGTGGGCCCCTTTACCGATCATGCGCAGGCGGGCGAGGTTGTGGCCCGCCTCAAGGCCGAAGAGAAACTTTCCGGCCTGGTAAAGAAACGTTGAGGGTATGATGAAATCCACTTCTTCTGTTCTGGTGACCGGTGGTGCCGGGTTCATCGGGTCCCACCTCTGCGAAGCCCTTTTGCAACAGGGCAAGCGGGTGGTCTTATTTGACAACTTCAACGACTTTTACGATCCGGCGATCAAGGCCTGCAATCTTGCCGAGGTGCGTGCTGCAGCGCGCCTGGCAGGAGCCGAACTGGTGGTGCAGAAAGGTGACTTGCGCCGCCCCGATGATGTGCAGCGGGCCTTCGCCGCCCTCGGTGAAGGAGCCCAGGCGGCGGTCGTGCATCTTGCAGCCATGGCCGGGGTGCGGCCCTCCATCGCCCAGCCTGCCCTGTACAATGAGGTCAACGTGACCGGCACCTTGCATGTGCTCGAGGCCTGTCGGCAGTTTGCGGTCGAGCGCCTGGCCTTTGCCTCGTCCTCTTCGGTTTACGGCAACAACCCCAAGGTCCCCTTTTGCGAAAGCGACAACGTGGATTATCCCATCTCCCCCTACGCCGCGACCAAAAAGGCCGGGGAGTTGCTTTGCCATAATTACCACCATCTCTACGGCCTTTCGGTGGCCTGTCTGCGCTTTTTTACCGTCTATGGCCCCCGGCAACGGCCTGACCTTGCCATCCATAAGTTCACCAGGTTGCTCGATGCTGATCAGAAGATCCCCTTCTTCGGCGATGGCACCACCAGGCGCGACTACACGTTTATTACCGATACCCTGCAAGGCATTCTCGGCAGCCTGCAATGGCTGCAGGAGGCCAGGAGCCCCGTTTACGATGTTTTCAACCTGGGTGAATCCCAAACCGTGACCCTGGCCGAGTTGGTTCGCCTGCTGGGGAAGGCCATGGGCAAGGAGCCGCAGTTGCAGAAACTGCCCATGCAGCCGGGGGATGTCGTCTGCACCTATGCCGACATCAGCAAGGCCCGGCAGCACCTCGGATACGCCCCTGAGGTGGCGGTTGACGAAGGCGTCGAGCGGTTCGTTCAATGGTTTTGTCAAGCCGGGAAAAAAACCTGATTTTTTTTCTTGACAATTGAGGCCTGTCCGAGTAGATTCCAGGCCTCGTGACGCGGGGTGGAGCAGTCTGGTAGCTCGTCGGGCTCATAACCCGAAGGTCGGAGGTTCGAATCCTTCCCCCGCAACCAAGCAATACACCTTCCTTTTTGCAGGGGGTTGCCAATAAGGTTTTTAGGCGGTGTAGCTCAGTTGGTTAGAGCATGCGGCTCATATCCGCAGTGTCCGGAGTTCGAATCTCTGCACCGCCACCATCTACAAGCATGCCCCTTCCGAGGCAGCGACACCGTCTGGTTCTTCCCGGGCAGAGGGTGTTGGTGGCCGTCTCCGGCGGTGCTGATTCGGTGGCCCTGCTGCATCTCTTTCACCGCCTGGCTGGTGATTTCCCCCTGTTTTTGACGGTAGCCCATCTTGACCACGGCATGCGCGAGGAAAGTTTGCATGACGCCGATTTTGTTCGTGCGCTCTGCGGCGACCTGCAGTTGCCGTTGGTCTCGTCGCGTATCGACGTTCCCGCTTTGGCGCGCCTGCGCTCCAGGGGCGCCGAGGAGGCGGCCCGCGAGGCTCGCCGCGAGTTTCTGCTCAGGATTGCGGCTGATCAGGACTGCCAGGTCATTGCTTTGGGGCACCACCGCAACGATCAGGCAGAAACAGTGTTGCATCGGCTGCTCCGTGGCACCGGGCTAAGCGGTCTGGCGGCAATGCAATGGTGCAATGGACCTTTTATCAGGCCTTTTCTTGATTTTTCCCGCGATCAAATCCAGCATTACCTGGCTGCTGAGGGCCTGTCATGGGTTGAGGATGCCAGTAACCGGGATCCAGCCTACACCCGCAACCGTATCCGTCATGAGGTTTTGCCGTTACTTTGCCAGTTCAATCCCCGTGTCGAAGAGCATCTGGCTCGCCTCAGCCGCAGGGTTGCTGAGGAGGAGGACTTCTGGCGCATCGAGGTCGAGCAGGCGCTTGAGCAGGTCAGTAGGCAAGGGCACGCAGGGCCGGTGCTTGAGCGACAGGCTCTTCTGCAGCTGCACCCGGCTCTGAGGGCTCGCGTGTTGCGCCATGTCCTTTTGCTGGTTCGGGGCGATCTTCTCGGCATTGCCGCCAGTCATCTCGGTGCGGTCGAGCAGTTGCTTCAGGCCGAGCGTCCGCAGGCCGCCCGGGATCTTCCCGGTGTCTGGGTGGCACGGCGTTACGATCAGCTGGTGTTTCGCACCGAACCGCCTGCTGAACCCGAGCCTTTTGAAATCGTCGTACATGGTCCCGGCCGCTATCGGCTTCCGGGGGGGGGCTGTCTTGAGGTTGGCCTGTGTGCCGCCCCTTCGGGGGAGGGGGCCTTTGCCGTTGAGTTTGATTCCGGAAAGGTCAGTTTTCCGCTTCGGATCCGTTCGCCCCAACCCGGAGACAGGATTCGGCTTGGGGGGATGGTGGGGCGCAAAAGGTTGAAAAAACTCTTTATTGAAGAGCGTATGGATCATGAGGCCCGGCGCAGGGCGGTTCTGGTCGAGGCCGACGAAATTATCTGGGCGGTCGGGCTGCGCCGCTGCGCAGAGAGACGCCCTGCCGGACCTCGCTGCCGGGTCCTGCGACTGGTCTTCAATAATCCAGAATCTTAAATCAAATTGCTTGTGAATTCACAGGGTTTGTGTTAGATTTTCGTTTGCCAATCCGCACCCTGACTGGCTTTGAAGGCCAGTGCGGTTACCTAAAAAAAGTTTACCTAGGGGGACATGTGAATCAATTCTATAAAAATCTCGCGCTCTGGCTGGTCATCTCGCTGGTGATGATTCTCCTGTTTAATATGATGACCCAGAAGGACCGTGAGCAGAAACCTATCACCTACTCAGCCTTCCTTGAGGCGGTTGAGCAGGGTGAAGTCCTGGAGATTACCGTTCAGGGAGCCAACATCGAGGGCAAGTACCAGGATGGTGCCACCTTTAAAACCTTTGCCCCCGATGATCCCAGCCTGATTGCCGAATTGCGCGGCAAGGGGGTCATTATCGAGGCCAAGCCTGCAGAAGACCGCAGTTTCGCGTCAGATGCAGTCCGGCGGCGGCAAGGCGATGAGCTTCGGCAAAAGCAAGGCCAAACTGCTCTCCGACTCGCAGATTCAGGTGACATTCAAGGATGTAGCCGGGATTGATGAGGCCAAGGAAGAACTCGAGGAAATCGTCTCCTACCTCAAGGACCCCAAGAAGTTCTCCCGCCTCGGTGGGCGCATTCCCAAGGGCGTGCTGCTGGTCGGTTCGCCCGGTACCGGTAAGACTCTGCTGGCCCGGGCCATTGCCGGGGAGGCCGGGGTGCCCTTTTTCTCCATTTCCGGTTCCGATTTCGTTGAAATGTTTGTCGGCGTCGGGGCAAGTCGTGTCCGCGATCTGTTTGTTCAGGGCAAGAAGAACGCGCCCTGCATTATCTTTATTGACGAAATCGATGCTGTTGGCCGTCACCGTGGCGCCGGTCTCGGTGGGGGGCACGATGAGCGCGAGCAGACCCTGAACCAGTTGCTGGTCGAAATGGACGGCTTCGAGTCCAACGAAGGGGTCATTCTTATTGCAGCCACCAACCGCCCCGACGTTCTCGACCCCGCTCTGCTGCGTCCCGGGCGTTTCGACCGGCAGGTGGTGGTACCGCGCCCCGACATCAAAGGCCGAACCAAGATCCTGCAGGTGCATGCCAGTAAGGTTCCTTTGGCCGAAGACGTT
>CALZIZ010000043.1 GCA_945787465.1 uncultured Desulfuromonadales bacterium | reverse complement strand
CCCCAGGGTAATCAGCAGTCCGTCTCCCAGAATGCAGATCAGGGCGACGATCCAGGGATAATTGCGGCGCACCCCCTGGGAGAGAACGAAGGCGTTTTGAGCCCCAATGGCGATGATCAATCCGCCGCCGACCCCCATCCCCTGAAAAAATGGCATCATCATGGTTGTTTCCCTTCCATCGATTTTTCTAGAAATATAGCTGGTCAGCTCCTGGGAGTAAAATTAATAGTTTTGCCCATCTATTAGCTGTGCTAATAATATATCCATGATCGATTACAAACTCCTCCAGGCCCTGGCTGCCGTCGTCGACGCGGGCGGTTTCGACAAGGCCGCAAAATCACTGCTGCTGACCCAGTCCGCGGTTTCGCAACGGGTCAAGCTCCTCGAAGAAAGAATCGGCCAGATCCTGCTCTCCCGCAGCACCCCGCCGCGGGCCACCCCGGCCGGCCTTCAGCTGCTTAAGCACTACCGGCAGGTCAAACTGCTGGAGGATGACCTCTCGGCCCGGTTGACCCGGCAGCCCGAGGGGGGATTCACTTCGCTGGCCATTGGGCTCAATGCAGACAGCCTGGCGACCTGGTTTCTCGAGGTCACCAGCCCTTTTCTCGAGCAGGAGTCCCTGGTTCTCGATCTGCGGGTCGATGACCAGGAGCAGACTCACCGGTTTTTAAAAAACGGCGAGGTGGTCGCCTGCGTCAGCACCGCAGATAACACCATACAGGGCTGCCAGATGGAATATCTGGGCACCATGAACTACCGCCTGCTGGCCACCCCGGAATTCGTCGCAAAGTGGTTCAGTGGCGGTCTCACCTTGGAGGCCATAAGCCAGGCGCCGGGGCTGATCTTCAACCGTAAAGACAACCTGCACAACCATCTGCTGCACCAGGTCTTCGGTGAGGTGCCGGTGAGCTTCCCGGCCCATTATGTTCCCTCCGCTGAGAAATTTGCCGATGTCATCACCGCCGGCCTTGCTTTCGGCATGCTCCCCGACCAGCAAAGCGCTCCGCTGCTCGAAAGCGGTCGACTCGTTAATCTGGCGCCAAAGCACTCGGTTCCGGTCAGGCTCCACTGGCACTGCTGGAACCTGGAATCGGCCCTGCTTGAAAAACTGACTCGCCATGTTGTTCAAGGGGCAAAGTCCGTTCTGGAACGTTGAGTCCTTTGGGAGTGGGTTGCGAAGGGTGAGGACGGGCGAAGGGCTTGCCAGGAATTCTCGACCCTGGTTCTTTTAACCCAGGTTTAACGGATCTGGGTTTAATAGCAAGAATCGGGTTGGCGCATTGTCCCACGGATGCTAGGTTTTTCAGTACAGAGTTTAGACGGAAACCGAAAAGGGGGAATGGACGTGGATTCTCTGGACTACCAACGCATCGAACAAGCTATTCTCTACCTGGAGATGCATGCCGCTGAGCAGCCATCTCTGAATAATCTTGCCGATCATATCGGGCTGAGCCCCTATCACTTTCAGCGGCTGTTTCAGCGCTGGGCGGGGGTGAGTCCCAAGCGCTTCCTCCAGTACCTGACCGTGGAACACGCCAAAAAACTGCTGCGCGAGTCCGCCTCGGTCCTCGACGCCACTTTCGAGGTGGGGCTGAGCAGCCCTGGCCGCTTGCACGACCTCTTCGTTTCGGTCGAAGCGGTGACCCCCGGCGAGTTCAAGGCTTTTGGCAAAGGCCTCGAGTTTCACTACGGTTTCCACCCCACCCCTTTCGGGGAGTGCCTGTTGGTGCTGAGCGAGCGGGGAATTTGCAGCCTCGGTTTTACTGAAGAGAAGAGCCGCGAGCAGGTACTGGATGAGCTGGATCATCGCTGGAAGGCAGCGGACATGACTGAGGACGTGACGGCCACGGGCGCTGTGGTCGAGAGGATCTTTGCGCCAACAGGGCCCGGCGCGGAGCGGCCCCTCAAGCTTCTGCTGAGGGGCACGAACCTTCAGCTCAAGGTTTGGGAGGCGCTGCTGCGCATCCCGGAGGGGATGACAGTTTCCTACAGCCGCCTCGCCGAGAGCATCGGCAGGCCCAAAGCGACCCGGGCCGTTGCGAGCGCCGTGGGGCGCAACCCCATCGCCTACCTGATCCCCTGCCACAGGGTGCTGCGCACCACTGGAGAGATCGGCGGCTACCGGTGGGGAACGGCCAGGAAAAGGGCGATCCTGGTTAAAGAGATGGCGGCTACGCAGCTCGTGACGGACTAAGTCAACCCTCTGGCAACTTCAGAAACTGGTCGAGCCAGCGCTCCTTGGTCTCAACGGAGAGGTAATTCCACAGCGGACTGACGATCAGTTCCCTGATCTGCTTTCGTTTTTCGCTTGCGGAGACAGTCTCCCAGCTGTCATCCGTCGAGGTCATTTCCAACCTGGATGGATTCTGTCGCATAAGCGTTCTCCTTTTACCCGTCAGTCTGCCGAAATCGCAGCCCCTTCAGGGGAATGCGTCCTGCCCAACCCGAACCAGCCCTTCACATCCTCGATGACCAGGTAAAGGCTCGGCACCAGCACCAGAATGATGCCGGTGGCAAAAAGAATGCCGAAGCCCAGCGACAGGGCCATGGGGATCAGGAACCGCGCCTGGCGCGAGGTCTCGAAAATCATCGGCGTCAGGCCACCGAAGGTGGTCAGGGTCGTGAGGATGATCGGCCGAAAACGCCTAATCCCTGCAGCGTGGATCGCCTCAAAGGCGCCGGCGCCCTCGAGCCTGCGGCGGTTGGCGTAATCTATGAGCACCAGCGAGTCGTTGACCACCACCCCGGAGAGGGCGACAATGCCGAACATGCTCATGATGCTCAGGTTGTAACCCATCAGCAGGTGACCGAGAACCGCGCCGACGATGCCGAAGGGGATGGCGATCATCACGATCAGCGGCTGGCTGTAGCTGCGAAAGGGAATCGCCAGCAAAAAGTAGATGGCCAGAAGCGCCAGGACGAAGCCCCTGAGCATACTCTGCATGCTCTCCTTCATGTCCGCCTGCTTGCCCTGGTAGCCGTAGGAAAGCCCCGGGTAGTCCCTGGCAAGCTGCGGAAGGATGGTGCTGTTGAGGGTGGCCGTGACCTGGCTGGTTTCGCCGATCGGTTCGACGTTGGCGCTGACCGTCAGGGTGCGCCGGGCGCCGCGGCGGCTGATGGTGGTGTAGGCGCGGCCCCGTTCGAGCTCGGCCACCTCGGTCAGGGGCACGAAGCTGCCGGCAGGGGTGCGGATCATCAGGGTTTCCACGTTGTACTCACTGGCACGCTCTGCTTCGGGCAGGCGCACCCTGACGGTGACCTCGTTGCGGCCGCGCTGCTGGCGCAGCGCCACGGCGCCGGAGAAGGCGTTGCGCACCTGGCGGGCGACTTCAGCGGAGCTGAGCCCCAGGCTCTGCCCCTCGGGCTTGATGCGGAAATCGAGCTGCTGTTTGCCCGGGGTATAGCCGTCGTCGATGTCCTTGACGTTGGAAAATTCGGCCAGTTTCTCGGCCAGGGCGACGCTGGCGGCATCGAGCACCTCGATGTCGCGGTGCGAAAGCTCCACGGTCAGCCCCGCGCCCGAGCCGGGCCCGCCCCGGTCCGACTCGAAGCGCAGTTTCTCGAGGCCGACGATCTGCCCGACCTGCTGGCGCCACTGGCGGGTCACCTCACCCGTGCTCAGGGGGCGCACCCCGGGGTCGGTCAGGTAGGCTTTGACCTCGACCTGGTTTTCGTCGATGACCGAAAAGATCCCCTCGAGCAGGCGCTCGCCGCCATGCTCTTTGGCGAGTTGCTCCATGGCGCCAACCAGCCTGTCCTGGACCGCGCTGACCCTCTCCAGGGGGCTGCCCACCGGCAGCACGGCGGTCACCACCGCCGTGTCCGATTCGACCTTGGGCATCAGGATCAGGCCGATGCGGCCGCTCATGGCGTAGCTGACCACCACGATCAGGGCGGCCAGGGCAAAGGCCACGGTCAGGGCCCGCCAGCGGATGCAGCGATCGAGAAACGGCCCGTAAACCTTTTCGATGAAGCGGCTGAACTGCCGGCTGAAGGCCTGTTGCCAGCTGTGCAGGCGGGCGCTCAGGCGATTGGCCGGACGGCTTTCGGTGTGGGCCAGGTGGGCCGGCAGAATCAGCAGCGATTCGACCCAGGAAATGATAAAGACGGTGATCACCACCAGGGGAATGACCTTGAATATCTTTCCCATCATCCCCGGGACGAAGGCCAGGGGCATGAAGGCCACCATGTTGGTCAAAATGCTGAAGGTGATCGGCACGGCCACGTCGCGGGCGCCGAGCACCGCGGCCCTGCCAAAGCCCATCCCCCGCTGCCGGTACTCGTAAATGTTCTCGCCGGCCACAATGGCGTCATCGACCACGATCCCAAGCGCCACGATAAAGGCGAACATGGAGATCATGTTGATCGACACCCCCATCAGCGGCAAAAAGAGCAGGCCGCCGAGAAAAGAGGTGGGAATACCCATGGTCACCCAGAAAGCGAGCTTGAACTCGAGGAACAGCCCCAAGAGCAGCAGCACCAGCAGCAGCCCCATAAAGGCGTTTTTCAGCAGCAGCTCAAGGCGCTGCCGGTAGAGCTCGGACTGGTCGCTGTTGATGCTCCACTCGATGCCCTCGGGCAGATCGGCCGCAATCTCGGCCATCGCCGTGCGCCCGGCCTCGGAGACCCCGATGGGGGTCTGATCCCCCACTCGGTAGATCTCGAGGCCGATGCTGCGCTTGCCGTTGTAGGTGCCGAAGCGGTCGCTGTCCTCGAATCCTTCGCCCACCTTCGCCAGGTCCTCCAGGTAGACCAGGCTGCCTTCAGTGGTTGTCACCAGGGGGATGCGGGCGAACTCGAAGGCCCAGTCACGGCGATCCTTGACCCGCAGCAGGATATCCCCGCCGACGGTCTTCAGCGAGCCGCCGGGCAGTTCCGTCGAGGCGGCGTCGATCTTTCGGGCGATGTCGTCCAGGGTCAGGCCATAGGTGCGCAGGCTCTGCTGGCTGACCTCGACGTGAATTTCATAGTCCCGCTCCCCGGCCAGGTCGACCTGGGTGATCCCGGGATGCTGCAGCAGCCGGTCGCGCACCTGTTCGGCGGCTTCGCGCAGCGCCAGCTCGCTGGCCTGGCCGTAGAGCTGGATGGCGAGGACCTGGCGCCGACGGGTGGCGAGGCTGACCTGTGGCTCCTCGGCATCTTCGGGCAGGGTGGTGATGCGGTCGACTTCCTGCTGAATCTCCTGATAAACTTTTTGCTGGTCCGCGTCCTCTTCGAGTTCGGCGGTGACCGTCCCGCTGCCTTCGGCGGCTGTGGCGGTCAGCTCCTTGACGCCGTCGATACCCCGGATCGCCTCCTCGACGGCGAGGATGATCCCCTGTTCGACCTCCTCCGGGCTGGCCCCCGTGTAGGCGACCTGCACCCTGACCTGGTCAAGGTCGAACTCGGGAAAGACCTCCTGTTTGATGCGGCTGGTCATAAACAGCCCGCCCACCAGCAGAAAGATCATCAGCAGGTTGGGGGTGACGCCGTTGCCCACCATCCAGGCGAGCGGTCCGCGCTGCCAGCGCTTAAGTCTTCGGGCGCTCATTGTTTTGACTCCCGTTTCGGTTCGGCGTTGGCCGCAAGCCGATCAGTGCCGGGAGAAGGTTGTTGCCCCTTGCCCTGAAGTCGCAACGCCATCCCTGCAACCGGTGTCGAAAGGTCAGAGACGACCAGCTGTTCGCCAGGTGCCAGGCCGCCGCTGACCAGCACCTGGTCCTGGCCCTTGAAAGCGATTTCAACGGGGCGGATCTCCAGCCGCCCCTGCTCATCCATGAGCCAAAGGTTGTTGCCGTCGCGCAGCAGATTCCGGTCGATGGCCGCGGCCGAAGGCAGCTGTCGGCCCTCGATCTGCACCCGCACGTAGGAGCCGATGAGCATCGAGGGGGCAGGGGCGTTTTCCCCGCTCAGGCCCAGGGGATCCTTGACGCTGACCAGCAACCGGGCCATGCGCCCCTGAGCCTCGAGATCTGCCGCCAGGCGGATCACCCGGCCTTCCCGAAAGACTGCTTCGCCCCAGGCCGCCTGGTCGTAGATCCGTACCGGGGAGCCGGTTTCGCTATCGTTTTTGGGGATGTCGATCCAGCGCAGCTGGCTGACCGGCACCGAAGCCTCGACCCAGTATTCGTCGGTGCCGATCAGGGTGAGAAGGGCCGTCGATTCGTTGACCCGGGCGCCGAGGTTGACCTGGCGTGATTGCACCACCCCGTTGAAGGGGGCTTTGATCTCGGTGCGCTGCAGATCGAGCCGGGCCTGCTCGAGTCTGGCCCGGGCCGCTTCGAGGGAGGCGCGCAGCGATTCGAGCTGGGGCTGGCGCAGCATCAGGGCCTTTTCCTCAGGGCTGACTGGCTCGCCGAGCAGTTCGTACTCGCGCCGGGCGACCAGTTGGTTGCCCTGTTCGATTTTCAGCTCCGACTCGGCCCTGGCCACATCGGTTGCCAGCTGCCTGACCGCCAGGCGGTAGTCGGCAGGGTCGATCTTGAGCAGCGTCTCGCCTTTTGAAAAGGTTCCCCCCGGAACCAGCTCCGCGCTCAGCTCGACGATCTCGCCGTTGACCTGGGGCTTGAGCTCCACCTCGCGGGCGGCGGTCACCGTCCCCATGGCGGAGATGGTGGTTTGCTGGTGGCCGAAGCTGACCGGCAGAACTTCAACCAGGGTGGCGTTGCGTACCTTGGGCCTTGGTTTGGCCTTGGGTCCGGTCTGCATCAGCCACAGGGCCACGGCCACACCGCCGGCCAGCACCGCAAGGGGCATCAGGGTGCGTAAGATGCGAGCAGGGAGGCTTCTGTGGGGGCGGGCAGCAGCCTGTTCCTCTAAAGTAATTTCTTGGCGAAGCATTGAGGCTTTTGGTTCTGATGGCATTGGTTTCACCTTGGGTCTGCTTATTGAAATCGGAAGTTCAAACCAACCTCACGCCCGTTCGCTGCGCTTACTCGAGCGCGCAGAGGACGCAGAGGAAGAACTTAAAAACTAGAAAGCCTTTGTTTGTCTTTTGTTTTTTTCTGCGTCCTCTGCGGTGAAAGATGTTTGTGCATGGCGTTCCATCTGCCATCCCCCGCCCAAAGCCCGGTAGAGAGCGATGCGATCCTCTATCAGCTCCCGCTCGGCGCTCAGGCGGCTGCGCTGCAGCTGCTGGTGGGAGAGCTGGGCGTCGAGCACCCGCTGGTAATCGGTAGCGCCCTTGGTATAACGGTCGCGCACTCGCTCAATGGCCTGCTCTGCCAGCTCGAGCTGTTTATCGAGGCTGGCGATGAACTGGTGCTGGCGATGCTCCCGGACCAGGGCGTCCTCGACCTCGCCGAGGGCTTCGAGAACGGTCTGACCGTAGCTGTGCAGCGCTTCCGAGGCGGCAGCCCGGCTGCGCTCGACCTCGGCCTTGCGCAGTCCGCCGTCGATAAGAGGGCCGATCAGGTTGCCGGCCAGCGAGGCGAGCCAGTTGTTGAACAGATCGCTGGTGTGTCCCCCGGAGGTATCGAGCTGTGCCGAAAGCCCCAGGCGGGGAAAGCGGTCGGCAATGGCCGCAGCGACATCGCTGTCGGCCGCCATCACCTGGTACCAGGCGCTGCGGATATCGGGGCGGCGCTGCAGCAGCTCGGCAGGCACTCCCGTTGCCGGCAGGGCGGGGAGTGTGGCCAGCTCCGATATTCGCTCGGCCACCGCATAGCCCGGAGGCAGTCCGAGCAGGATGGCCAACTGATGTTCAAGCACTCCGGCGCTCGATGCGACCTGGGCCTTTTCTCCGCGGTTCGATTCGACCAGCTGGCGCTGCTGCAGCACGTCGGCAATACCGACCTGGCCGGTGCGAAACTGCAGGGTGACCAGTTCGAGGGTCTTTTCGTTGATAGCGATCTGCGCATCGAGCAGCTCGAGCTGGCCGTACTGCTCGACTAGCTGGTACCAGTTGGAGACGACCTGCGAAGCCAGGGTGATGGCTGCGGCCTGCAGGTCCTCGGCGCTCGCCTGCGCATCGAGGGCGGCGGCGTCGCGGCTGGAGCGGATGCGCCCCCACAGATCGACCTCGTAGCCGGCGACCAGCCCCAGGGCGTAGCTGCTGGCGTCATCGGTCCGGCCGTTTTCGCGAAACCGCGAGCGGGCTGCGATCGCTTCGGCATCGAGGGAGGGGACCAGGTCGGCCCCCGCTTTGCGGGCCACGGCCTGGGCCTGATCGAGGCGGTCCCAGGCGCTCAGCAGGCTCAGGTTTTCGGCCAAGGCGCGGTCAATCAAGCTCTCCAGCACCTGATCTTCAAAAGACAACCACCACCTGTCGCGCTGCGGTTCGGTTCCGGAGGCAGAGAACCGCTCCGGCAGCTCGACGGGGCCTTTGACCTGTTGGAGCGAAGGGGCGCAGGCGCTCAGCAGGGCCGCGGTGAAAAAGAGTAGCAGAAAGCCCCGCCGCATCGGGGCGGATCCGGTCAATTTATCCATGGAGGTGATCCTATGATCCTCAGCAGAAGTTATCTCGGTCTGTACTTGCACAATTTAACCGTAACTCTCTTAACCTTGGGTTAAAAGTCGATGTTCTAAGGTAAAGTTTTGTAAAGCCGCCGAAGATTGTAGCAAGCGACTTAGGACGTATAATTACTCCATGCCGTTGACATCGTTCCGAAGGAGGACTCTATGAAAAAGCCGGCGAGAGGGTTGCGGGCAAGGCTGATCATCCTGGTTATTGTCGCCTGCCTGCCGATCGGCTGCGTGAGCAGCAGCACCCACAAAGCGAGTAGTGTCGTGCAGTATCTCTACCCCAAAAAGTCCGAGCCGGTGGAGGTCCCTGCGGTTCCGACCCTCAGCCTGCCCCTGAGCGTGGGGGTGGCCTTTGTGCCGGAACCGGGCGCCGCCGGCCATCCTCCCCTCAGCGAGCGGGACAAGATGACCCTGATGCAGAAAATCAGTGGCGAGTTCCGCAATTATCCTTTCGTGAAGACCATAGAACTGATCCCTTCGGCCTACCTGGTGCACGAGGGGAGTTTCGGCAACCTGGACCAGATCCGGACCATGTACGGGGTTGATGTCGTTGCCCTGCTCTCCTACGACCAGGTGCAGCACACCGACGAGGGACTGCTTTCGCTGAGCTACTGGACCCTGGTGGGGGCCTATCTGGTCGAAGGGGAGAAAAACGATACCAGCACCATGCTCGATGCGGCGGTTTACGATATCCCCAGCCGCAGGATGCTGTTTCGGGCCCCCGGGCTGAGTCACCTCAAGGGGCGCGCCACCCCGGTCAATCTCAGCGAACAGTTGCGCATCGATGCGATGAGCGGGTTCAACGAGGCCTCCGCGGAGCTGGTGGTCAACCTGAGGCAGCAGCTCGAGCTCTTTCAGGAGAAGATTAGAAGTCGGCCCGAAGAGGTGCGCGTCGTTCATCAACCGGGCTATCGCGGCGGCGGTGCGATCGACGGTCCGACCCTGGCGGTGGTGTTGACGCTTTGCGGGGCTCTCTGGTGGGCCGGACGCAGCAGCAAGGGGTGAGCCGGGGGACGGTTCTGCGGACCCTGGGGCTGGCCCTCGCCGCCCTTGCTGCGTACCTGCTGCCGGGGGCGGCAGAGCGCTTGGTCTATGACCGCCAGGCGATCCTTGCAGGCGAGATCTGGCGCCTGCTCACAGGGCATCTGGTCCATTTTTCAGCCGCGCACCTCTGGGCGAACCTGGCGGCGGTGGGCGTGGCGGGACTTATGATCGCGCGGCGCGGTTATGCCGGCCTGCCTCTGCTCTGGGTCGTTTCGGCGCTGTGCATCAGCCTGGGCCTGCTGCTGCTGAAACCACAAATGGCTTTTTATGGCGGGCTTTCCGGGGTCGCCACGGCTGGAGTGGGCTTTTTCTGCGGCCGCGGGTTGAGCGAAAAAGGGCGCCTTCGCCATGTTTGCGCGGCGGCCCTGCTGGTCCTTGGCGGGAAAATCTTCTGGGAGGTTTTCAGCGGGCACGGCCTGCTGAGCCTGGCCGGGGTGCAACCCTTTGTACCGCTCCCCCTGGCTCACGCCATAGGGGGCCTGGTCGGAGTGTGCTGGGCCCGGTTAGCGCCGGTCTTTCAGTCAGCCTGATAGGGTGGGTTTGGTCTCCGGGGCTTCGAGGCGGGGATGACCGAACAGCGGGCCCTCGCCCGGTTTCCCCCCGGCGCCGTCGGCCATGCTCTGGAACGCTTCCCGCTGGGTGGGATTGCCGATGACCGCGACCAGGTCACCGGGCAGGAAGCGAAAATCCACCGCAGGGTTGGGCAAAAATTCCCCCTCCCGAAGGATGCCGACCACCGAGACCCCGGTGCGGCGGCGAATCTCCATGTCCCGGAGCCTGCGCTCGGCAAGGCGGCTGTTTTCGGGCAGCCTCACCCAGGTCAGCTCGAGCAGGTCCTTGGCATTTTTCAACTGCCTGATTTCCTGGAGGTCGTCGCGGGATTCGGAGATCGGGTGATAGAGTTCCTTGCGGATCGAGTCGGTATAGCGCTGGATGACCGGGACCGGCATCTGCAGGTGCAGCAGGGCCTGGCGGGCGATCTCCAGCCCGGCTTCGAGTTCGGGCAGGATGACCATGTAGACCCCTTGCGAGTAAAGGGCCTCCATCTGCTCGCCGCCTTCGGCCCGCACGACGATATTCAGGTCCGGCCGCACCTGGCGCACTTGGCGCACCATCGCCTGGGTAGCGGTGATTGCAGGTACGGTGATCAGCAGCTGCTGGGCCCGGTCGATCCGGGCTGCTTCGAGAACGACCTCCTGGCTGGCATCTCCGTATATGGTCGAAAACCTTGCCGCCTTGCACTCCTGGATGCGCCGGTAGTTCTGTTCCACAATGACAAAGGGCACATCGATCTGCTTGAGAACACGGGCGATGTGCTGGCCGACCCGGCCGCCGCCGGCGATCACCACATGGTCCTTGAGCCCCTCGCTGGGCAGGTTGATGGTCTCGAGGCGTTCGGTTTTGAAAACCCGCCGGTGCAGCGAGTAGAGCGGGGCGGTCAGCCCCGAGACCAGCGGCGTCATTACCATGCTGATGATGGTCGCTGAGAGAATCAGCGAGTGGGCTTCGTCATTGAGGGCGCCGCTGCTGAACCCGACCTGGGCGAGGACGAAGGAGAATTCGCCGATCTGGAACATCCCCAGGCCGACGGCCAGCGGCACCACGTTGCCGTAACCGAAGGCCCGCGCCAGCAGGCCCATGATCAGCCCCTTGCCGAGGGCCACCAGCAGCACCAGCATCAACACCTGGCCCCAGTGGGAGAGCAGAAAAGCTGGGTCGAGGAGCATACCGACCGAGGTGAAAAAGAGCAGGCCGAACAGGTCGCGCAGGGGGATGATGTCGCTCAGGGCCTGGTGGCCGTAATCGGACTCGCTCAGCACCATGCCGGCGACAAAGGCGCCGAAGGCAAAGGAGAGCCCGGCCAGGTAGGTCGCGTAGCCGATGCCCAGGCCGATGGCGGTAATCGAGAGCAGAAACAGCTCCCGGGAGTTCCAGGCGGCGATCAGGGCCAGCAGGCGCGGCAGCCATTTGGTGCCGAGCAGCACCATCACGGTGAGAAAGACCGCCGACTTGACCGCCGCCACCCCCAGCACCGGCAGGCCGGCGGCGGGGTCGCTGAGCTGCGGCAGCAGGATCATCAGCGGCACCACCGCAAGGTCCTGAACGATGAGGATGCCGATCATCACCCGGCTCGAGAGGGTGCCCATGCGCCCCTGGTTCATCAGGGTCTTGAGGATCACCATGGTGCTGGAGAGCGAAATCAGCCCCCCCAGCCAGAGCGAGGGGACCCTCTCCCAGCCCAGCCAGCGGCCGATCATGTAACCGTAGCCGATGGTCAGCAGGATCTGCAGCGGGGCGCCGATCAGGGCGACATAGCGCACCGGCTTGAGCTCGCGCAGCGAGAACTCGAGCCCCAGGGCGAAGAGCAGCAGCGCAACGCCGATCTCGGCCAGCTTTTCGATTTCGTGGGCGTCAGAGACGGTGATGCCGCCGGTATAGGGCCCGATCAACACCCCGGCCAGGATGTAGCCGAGCATCAGCGGTTGCTTGAGTTTTTGCGCAATAAGTCCGCCGAACAGTGCAGCGACGACAATGATGGCGATATCAGCGGCGATTCCCATGGAACTCTTCCTCGGTTGAAAAAACTGTTAGTCCCACCCTGATTTTATGGATGAGGCTGACAGCATACGACCGACGGCCTGTTGCTTTCAATGGTCTTTGTTAGCCAAGTCAAAAAAAACGGCCAGATTTACCCCTGGCCGGTCTTTATTTGACAGGTGTTTGTCTTAGCCGAGCATGAAATCTCTAAAATAGGGACCTGGGTTCCGGTCTGAAAGACTGCACTTGTGATGTCTTCCGGACAGGTCAATCTTGGATTCTTTCAGGCCTGCCCCCCAGGCTGCCCTTGTCTTGCAGCCGTCCCTCAGCAGGAACAAGGTTTGCAGAGGTCGCGGCTTTCGTTGGCCTTAGCTCCGCACTTGCGGCATACCACCGTCGGCTTATCGGAGCGCCGGTCGAGCTCTGCGGAGAATGGGGGCGGAGAAGGGGAACGTCCTCCTTTACCCTCCCAGGGGGAGGGCTGGTGCGTAGCGCTGGTGGGTGGCAGCAGGTCAAGGCCATGCGCCAGAGCGGTGCAATGAGCAAAAGCGATGAACGAATTCTGGGGGGGAGTGATTTTGTTGCAGCGATTCTCAACCAGGCGGACGAAGCGGTGCGCAGGAAAAATGAATATCAGCGATTGAAAATCGGTTTTGACGCGGCTGTCCAGAGGGCGGCCGCGGCTCTGAGTATGCCGACGTTGGATGTCATAGCGGCGGGGAAGCACCCCCAGCGCGTCAAGGCGCGCAGCCGGGCTGTGGTGCGGGGGGAGAGGTTGGCGGCTGAGCTGGGGATCGTGTTTGATGATAGAAACGCAAAAATTCATGGAATGTCCCCCTTACCGTCCCCCCTTACGTTGCCCGACGAGCCCCCCCCCCCCGAGACATCCAACGATCTCGGGGGCTTACAGAGCTGTTGCGAAGCGGCTTGGTTCAACAGAGTTTACGGGTTGCCTTGCCGATGATCGCAGGTCGCGCTGCATCTAGACGTCGAGCGCCCTCGGGGTTGGCACCGGCTCCTCGGTCACGGGGTTTGAAGCAGAGCCCGCGAATCGTATCGGTGGGCTTTAGACTGCTCCTGTCACGGCTCCAGCTGAGGGCAGACTGGAGGGCAGTTGGAAGTGAAAGTCCTTTCGCACTCTACAGTCTCCGGGTTGCACTGGAAAATTGTGCTCTCTTGACAACATGCGGTACTACCGTCTGGGCATTCCAAGCACGCCGCGCTTGCACTGTCTGGGGGGCATTGTGCCTGCACGGTTAGACAGGACCCTTCTTCGCAGACCCCCCTGGAGATCTTTTGGGGGCCGTCGCATTGGGGCTCCTCGCAATCTGCATCGACCCGGCAATCGGGGCAAGCACCGGCACTATCGTTGGTGTGGTTGAGGAGATGAGCCTCCGCGGCCGCCTCGCCCACGGTCAGCGTAAAACACTTGTCGAGATCGCCCGCAGGACAGTGACAAACGTCGACCTTGTGGTCGTAGGCAAGCGCACTGCCGATGAGAACCAGAGACGCGAATCCAGCCAAGATCGAGCTTATAGTGATTATCTTCGTCATCACGAACCTCCCATGGTGTTGGTGGTTGATGGCAACAATTGTCGATAGTTGATGGTGAAATTAATGAGTAATTTGACAGAAATCCTAAAATCCTGCAGATACTGCAGGCCCTACAGGGGGTAACGTCTACACTAATGACTTAAGGTGGGTTGAATGAAATAGAAAAACAAAGCCCTCCTCCCCTTCCTGCCAACCTTAGGTAACAGTCAATCATAGAAAAATATTTTTCCTTTACCGATTTTGCCAAATTTTTGATGGATTTTGTCAACACAATAAAAACACTGTAAAATTAAGGTTTTGACTGGTGTAGGGGGGAGTCTTTTTTGTAAATTTTACCCAAAAAACATGCACCCCTCCCCACTACAACTTTTTCATTCAGGTCATAGGGTGGTGATACTCGACTCCTCTTCTTCGCCCCCTCTTTCATCAAAGGGCTCATTGGTGCCAATTTCGTTGGGTATGATCAGAAGGGGAGGCGACCGGGCGGGCTGCGTTACTCCAGACACAAGGCCAGAGACTCGAGTCTTCTCCGAAGCACAGGCACCTCTGTAGCGAAACTGACGATCTTCAACTCGGCGCTACATTTGGGGCAGTGGAGCGGATCGACCTCCCACACCTTTTTGATGCACTGCCGACACGCCTTGCTCGGGATGCGTCGCGGCTTGTAATCGCCCACCTCCAGAATTTCCTGGGCGATTGCAGCGGCGTCATTCTTCCCCCCCGCCCCCAACCTCGCCTTCTTGCGCCGATCCCCCCGGGAGAAGGGGGACGCCCCCCCCCAATCCAGGAGAGTATTGCAGGCATTGGCTTTATCTGCTACTGTGACTAAGAAAATACGTCAAATGACGAAAAAAATTAGTCATTAGCGGGGAGCGAAATGCTTGAGGCATTGTTCGGAACCATCAATAGGGAAAAGGTTCTTTTGTATATATTCGCCCGTGAAGAGGGCTACCCGCGAGAAGTTGCCAAATTTTTCGAGACGGATCTCAGGGCGATCCAGAACCAGTTCGAAAAGCTGGAAAATGGTGGGGTTCTATACAGCCGTCTTGTCGGTAACACGCGCCTCTATGTCTTCAATCCGCGCTACCCATTTCTCGATGAGTTGAAGAGCATGCTGGAAAAAGCGCTTTCCTTTTATCCCGAGAGCGAGCGTAACCGGATGGTTCTGGAAAGACGCCGACCCAGGCGAAAGGGGAAGCCCCTTTGATGGAGATTCGGGAGATGAGCATGGGGGGAGTTAGCAGCGTTTGTCTGCTCCCATCTCAAAAGAAACGGCATCAACGTGGTTCTATCGGGAGGGGGGTGTGACCCTATATACCGAGGGGAAGTACGTCTCCTACGACCTGGATTTTATCGAAAATATATCCTCCGGCCGCCGCAAACTCAAAAAGGCCCTGACCGAGATCGGCTTTGAAGAAAAAGGGAGGTATTTCCGGAATCCGGAGACCAGGTATTTTCTTGAGTTTCCTCCCGGCCCTCTGGCCTTAGGGGATGAGCCTCCTCAGAACATCAGGGTTCTGCATTTCGAGACGGGTGAATTGACGGCGCTATCGCCGACGGACTGCATCAAAGACCGATTGGCGGCCTATTTTCATTGGAACGACCAGCAGTGTCTGGAGCAAGCCTTACTCGTCGCTGGGGAGATGGACATCGACCTGTCCGAAATTGAGCGATGGTCTTTGAAAGAAAGGCATGAGGAAAAATTCAGTCACTTCAGAAATCTCCTCACAAAGACGGGGCGGTAGACTTCCTTTTGCCCCACAGGCGCCATTGGACTGGTGGTGTCTGAAATCCCCCAGATACAGACCGCTTGAACCTGTCCTGACCGGTCCTGAATTTTCAGGGTATTTTGTGGCGCCGAAGACACCAGTTGCACATCAGGCCTCTTCTAGAAAAGCGTGTAAAACAAGAGCCTCCAGGTCTCGGTGACCTGGAGGCTCTTACTGTTTCAGAGTGGGGTTATCCCTTACCGGCCAATTTCATCTGCCGGTTATATCGCTTAGCCGAGGATCTGCTTGAGGTCCTCTTCGGCGGTGGTGATGGGGCCGATGTTGAAGTTCTCGACCAGGAAGTTGAGAACGTTGGGGGTGATGAACGCCGGCAGTGTCGGTCCCAGTTTGATGTCTTTGATGCCGAGGTGCAGCAGGGTCAGCAGAATCGCTACCGCCTTCTGCTCGTACCAGGAGAGGATCATCGACAGGGGCAGCTCGTTGACCTCGCACTCGAAGGCGCCGGCAAGGGCCACGGCGATCTGGATCGCGCTGTAGGCGTCGTTGCACTGGCCGATGTCGAGCAGTCGGGGGATGCCGCCGATGTCGCCGAAGTCGAGCTTGTTGAAGCGGTACTTGCCGCAGGCCAGAGTCAGGATAACGGTATCCTTGGGGGCCTGCTCGGCGAACTCGGTGTAGTAGTTGCGACCCGATTTGGCGCCGTCGCAGCCGCCGACCAGGAAGAAGTGCTTGATGTCGCCGGCCTTGACGGCATCGATGACCTTGTCGGCGACCCCGAGCACGGCGTTGTGACCGAAGCCGACCAGGATCTCTTTGCCGGGAGCCTCTTCGAAGCCGGGGCATTCGAGGGCCTTTTCGATGACGGGGCTGAAGTCCCAGCCGTCGATGTTGGGTACGTCAGGCCATTGCACCAGGCCCCAGGTGAAGAGACGGTCCTTGTAGGAGGCGGCAGGCTTTTGGATGCAGTTGGTGTTGAAGATGATGGCGCCGGGGAAGCCTGCGAACTCTTTGGCCTGGTCCTGCCATGCGCCGCCGAAGTTACCGGCCAGGTGGGCGTACTTCTTCAGGCCAGGATAGCCGTGGGCGGGGAGCATTTCGCCGTGGGTGTAGATGTTGATCCCCTTGCCCTCGGTCTGCTTGAGCAGCTCCTCGAGCATGCGCAGGTCGTGACCGGAGACCAGGATCGCCTTGCCCGCCTTGGTGCCGAGCTGAACCGGGGTCGGCACTGGGTGGCCGAAGCTGTCGGTGTTGGCCTTGTCGAGAAGTTCCATGGTGACCAGGTTGATGCGGCCGCATTCCATGGCGAGGCCGACAAGGTCCATCAGGCCGAGGCTCTTGTCGAGGGTGGCGGCGAGGAACTTGTGGGTGTAGGCATAGACTTCTTCGCTCTCCAGGCCGATGACCAGGGCGTGGTGGGCGTAAGCGGCATAGCCTTTCATGCCGTAGATGAGAATCTGCTGTACCGAGTGCACGTCGGGGTCGATGGAGGGATCCTTGACGCCGTGGGCCTCGCCCTGGGCCACGAGGGCGGCCTGGTCGCCGGCGGGCTGCCAGGTAGCGGCTTCGGGGATATCCCCTGCGATGGGGCCGGCCAGGGCCTTGGCCTTGTCCTTGATCTCAGCGGCCTTGCGCACCAGCTTTTCAATCTCGTCGGCAGCGAAGTCGACGTTGGTGACGGTGGTGAAGAGGCCGTCGAGCATGAAGCGGTCGATTTCGGCATCCTTTTTACCGCTCTGGCGGGCTTTGTCGGCCCAGAAGGCGATCCCTTTGAGGGCGTAGACGAGCAGGTCCTGCAGGGCGGAGACGTCGGGCTGCTTGCCGCAGACGCCGATCTTGGTGCAGCCGCCGTTGGCGGCCTGCTCACACTGGTAGCAGAACATGTTTTCCATGGGGGTCTCCTTGTTGGTGGAAGTTTCAGGGGTACGGCCTAGTCCGAACAGATTCAGCAGCTTTTTCATGGTATGTCTCTCCTGTCGCAGTATGTTGTGGTTCAAAGGCTCTGAAAGGCGTTTTTCTTCGTTCTGGTGGACACACAATACCCCTTTGCTTCGAGATGGAACTTGACGCAGATCAAGGTTTGGATTTTTTTTAAAAAAAAAGGGGGGGAAATGTGCCGGGGGGGCACTTGTAGGAGCGGCTTCAGCCGCGAAGGTTTTTCGATCAAAAGGCTTCGCGGCTGAAGCCGCTCCTACATTCGTGCATACCGGTTGCAGTGGTCGAAATTTTTTTACTATTCAGCCACTTATCGAAGCCATGGAGCCAAAGCAAAACCGTCGGGACGCGCCCCGACAGGCGCCTTCATTTTTGGAAGCCACCAAAAACGAAGCAAAAAGTGGCTTCCCCTGCGGGGGGCATTTCTTTCGCATGGTTTCAGAGCTCGGCTTTGATGGTGGTGCCCATAAAGCAAGGAAGTGCTGCGTGGCAACGAATACCGAACTGCCCCATGCTCACAGGTTCGCAATGGGTTAGACGGTGAGGGCGGTGGGGCTCAGTGGTGTGGGGTGCGGATAACTTCCGCCCCTTGGGTCCTGAAGCCTTTTTCCTCCGTTTGTCTTTTCTGCTGCCGGGACATGACGGAGAAACGCGGGCACAATCT
This sequence comes from uncultured Desulfuromonadales bacterium, assembly GCA_945787465.1. GTDB lineage: Bacteria > Desulfobacterota > Desulfuromonadia > Desulfuromonadales > Trichloromonadaceae > CALZIZ01. The sequence goes on along the minus strand of CALZIZ010000043.1, from coordinate 9,797 downwards.
AACCCATTGTGAGCCTGCGAGCATGGGGCCTTTCGCTTTCAGGTCGGCCGAAGCTCGGAGGGGGGTCGCCGGCAGCGACGAGCGAAGGGGATACAGAACCTACCGTCACAGAAAAAAAAAGCCGCTTTTTGCTTACTTTTTGTCGGCTCTTACAAAAAGTAAGGCGTCTGGCGGGACGCGACCCGCCGGTTTTGCATTTGAAGCTGTTACCCGCACGTTTTGCCTTATGCTGAAGTCGTAACGAAACTTTTTTCCTTGCCCTTGCCGTTTACGCCATGCAAGATTTCAAGGCAGGATGAAAATCACCCATCAGGAGGCTTGCATGCTCGTCATCGGTGTCGACACCGGCGGAACGTTTACCGACTTTATTTGGAAGGACGGCGACCAGTGGGGTGAATACAAGGTCCTTTCAACCCCGGCCAACCCCGCCGAGGCGGTCCTCAAGGGGATTTGCCACATCGCCGGTGACCGGGATTACGACCTGGTTCATGGCTCCACGGTGGCCACCAACGCCATTCTCGAGAAGAAGGGGGCAAAGACCGCCCTGGTGACCAATCGCAAATTCGAGGATGTGATCGAGATTGCCCGCCAGAACCGGGGACGCCTTTACGATTTTTCCTACCGCAAGAATCCGCCCCTGGTCCCGCGGGAGCTGCGCTTCGGGCTGCCCGGCCGGGTGGATCAGGAGGGGAAAATCATCGAGGATCTTGCCGAAGCCGAGATCGGGGCCCTGCTCGAGCCACTTTCGGTAGCCGGAGTCGAGTCGATCGCCGTTTCGCTGCTTTTCTCCTTTGCCAACCCGAAGCACGAGCGGATGATCCGCAAGGTCCTCTTGCGGCTCGGCATCCCCATATCCCTTTCCCACGAAACCCTCAGCGAATTCCGCGAGTACGAGCGCACCTCGACCACGGTGATCAACGCCTACGTGTCGCCGAAAATGGGACGTTACATCAACTTTCTCACCGAGCATATCGGCGGCCAGCGCTTTCGCATCATGCAGTCCAACGGCGGCAGCATCTCTGCGGCGACGGCGATGCAGGAGTCGGTGCGCACCATCCTTTCGGGGCCTGCAGGCGGCGCCGTGGGCGCCTTCGAGATCGGGCGCATGGCGGGAGTTTCCAAACTGATCAGCTTCGATATGGGCGGCACCTCAACCGACGTGGCGCTGATCGACGGCAAGCTGCCACTGACCATGGAGTCGGCCATTGCCGACTACCCGGTCAAGGTGCCGATGATCGACATTCACACCGTCGGCGCCGGTGGCGGGTCCATCGCCGCCATCGACGCGGGCGATTCGCTCAAAGTCGGCCCGGAGAGCGCCGGGGCCGATCCGGGGCCGATCTGCTACGGCAAGGGCAGCGAGATCACCGTCACCGACGCCAACCTCTTTCTCGGCCGCCTTGTGCCCGACCACTTTCTCGGCGGCACCATGGACCTGCAGGGGCAGCAGCTGCAGGAGCACTTCGAACAACTGGCCTCCCGGCTCGAGCTTTCGCCGGTGGAGCTGGCCGAAGGGGTGCTGGCGGTTGCCAACACCACCATGGAGCGGGCCATCAAGGTCATCTCCGTGGAGCGCGGCTTCGACCCCCGGGAGTTCACCCTGTTTTCCTTCGGCGGCGCCGGCGGCCTTCATGCCGCCTACCTGGCCCGCGGCCTGAACATGCCCGAGGTGTTCATCCCCTGCAACCCCGGGATCCTCTCGGCGGCCGGGATGCTCATGTCCGATGTGATCAAGGATTACTCGCAGACGGTGATGCTCGCCGAGCAGGCCGCAGAAACCGAGGTGCTGGAGGGGCACTTTCACCCCCTGGAGGAGCGGGGGCAGGACGATCTGCTCGAGGAGGGGGTGGCAGAAGGCTGCATCGTTCTCGAGCGCTACCTCGACATGCGCTACCGGGGGCAGTCCTACGAGATCATGGTCCCCTTTGGCGGCGATTTTCACCAGAGCTTCCACCTGCTGCACGAAAAGACCTATGGCTACTGCAACGTTCAGAAGGAGATCGAGGTGGTCAACGTGCGGCTGCGCGCCCTGGGGCGGCCCGAAAAGCCGCACTTTCCCAAGGCGCCCTTTGCCGGCGAGACGCCTGCGGCCGTGGCGTTGCTCGGCGAGCGCGAGGTGGTCTTCGACGGTCGCGCGGAGCAGACCCGCATCATCGACCGGCAGCAGCTGCGCCACGGCAACCTGGTCGAGGGGCCGGCGGTCCTTATCGAGTACAGCTCGACCATTGTCATCCCGCCTTTTGCTTCGGGGCGGGTGGACGACTACGGAAACATCATTCTCACCATCAACGCATAGGGGACTTGCGCCATGAAGGTTAATCCTGTGCTCATGCAGGTGTTCAAGAACCGCTTTGTCGCCATCGCCGAGGAGATGGGCGTCACCCTCAACCGCACCGCTTTTTCGCCCAACATCAAGGAACGGCGCGATTTTTCCTGCGCAATCTTCGATCGCAAGGGCGACATGATCGCCCAGGCGGCCCATATCCCGGTGCATCTGGGCTCCATGCCCCTGTCGGTGAAGGCGGCCATCGAAAGCTGCCCCATGGCCGAGGGGGACATGGTCATGCTCAACAACCCCTTCGATGGCGGCACCCACCTTCCCGACATCACCCTGGTGGTGCCGGTTTACACCGGTGGAGACGAACCCGACTTCTACGTGGCCAACCGGGCCCATCACGCCGACGTGGGGGGGATGACCGCAGGGTCCATGCCCCTGTCGACCTCGATCTTTCAGGAGGGGATCATCATCTCGCCGCTGAAGATCGTCGAGAAAGGTGAGATCGACCGCAAGCTAATGGGCTTTCTGCTGACCAACGTGCGCACCCCGGTGGAGCGCGAGGGGGATTTTGCCGCCCAGATCATGGCCAACCTTACCGGGGTGGCCCGCACCGGGGAACTGGTGGATAAATACAGCCTTGAGACGGTCAACCTTTACGCCGCAAGCCTCAACGACTACTCGGAGAAGGTGACCCGCGCAGCCATCTCAGCGATTCCCGACGGCAGCTACGAGTTCGAAGACTTCATGGACGGCGACGGGGTGGCCAGCGAGCGCATCCGCATCGCCGTGCGCCTCGAGGTCGAAGGGGACGAGGCGCTGCTGCACTTTGCCGGCTGCGACCCGCAGGTCAGCGGCAGCGTCAATGCGGTCTATGCCATCACCCTCTCGGCGGTGCTCTACGTCTTCCGCTCGCTGATCCGCGAGGAGATCCCCACCAACGCTGGTTGCCTGCGCCCCTTAAAGGTCGTCACCCATAAGGGGACGATCGTCGACGCCAACTTTCCGGCGGCGGTGGCTGGCGGCAACGTCGAGACCTCCCAGCGCATCGTCGACGTGGTCCTCGGCGCCTTGGCCCAGGCGCTGCCCGAGGCGGTGCCCGCCGCAGGGCAGGGGACCATGAACAACACCACCATCGGCGGCATCGACGAGCGCGACGGGCGCCCCTTTGCCTACTACGAGACCCTCGCCGGCGGGGTGGGGGCCGGCGCGGGAAACCACGGCGAGTCCGCGGTCCACTCGCACATGACCAACACCCTCAACACCCCCATCGAGGCGCTGGAGTACAGCTACCCCTTTCAGGTCACCGAGTACTCGATCCGCAAGGGATCGGGGGGCAGGGGACGCTTCAACGGCGGCGACGGCCTGGTCCGCGAGATCCGCCTGCTTTCGGACGCTGAGGTGACGGTGCTCTCCGAGCGCCGCGAACTGCCCCCCTACGGGCTGTTCGGGGGAGGCCCCGGCGGGGTGGGGCGCAACCTGGTGATTCGCGAAGGAAAAGAGCGCACCATGCCGGGCAAATTTTCCGAGCGCCTGAATAAGGGGGATGTTGTGCGGATCGAGACGCCCGGGGGCGGGGGGTATGGCGAGGGGTGACGGGGAGCAGGTCACGTCTCAAATGCAGAAAAATACGTGAAAGACCCTATAGCCCGTTCATGCTGAGCTTGTCGAAGCATATGTTTTTCGCAAGGGGGCCTTCGACAGGCTCAGGCCGAACGGGGGCTTTACGGGTATTTTTACAAGCCAACTGTTTTTCAGGTGAAAATGTCACCATATCTGTAAAGGATCATTATGAATCTCGAAAATCTTCACTGCATCGATCTCGATCAGCCCGAACTCGAGGGCTTCAGAAAGTTTATCAGTGCCTGGCTCTACCAGGGCGAGGGCTGCACCTTCGTCGTCGACCCCGGTCCTCTCTCGACCATTCCTCACCTGCTGGGCGAGTTGCGCAGATACAATGTCGAACGGCTCGATTACATCCTTTTGAGCCACATCCATATCGACCATGCCGGCGGTACCGGGGAACTGGTCAAGGCCTTCCCCGAGGCCCGGGTCATCTGCCATCCCGAAGGCATCAGGCACATGGTCGACCCGGAAAAACTCTGGCAGGGATCGCTTCAGGTCCTGGGGCGTCTGGCCGAGGCCTTTGGCGAGATCGTGCCGGTGCCGGCCGAAAACATCCTCTTTGAAGAAGAACTCGGGCAAAGCGGCATCCGCGCCTATCTCACCCCCGGCCATGCCCAGCACCATGTGTGTTACATGCTCGACGATCTGCTTTTCGGCGGCGAAGTTGCCGGCGTGCACAGCGAAGTGGCGAAGGGGATCTACATGCGGCCGGCCACCCCGCCGCGGTTTATCCAGAAGGTGGCGATCGATTCGATCGACCGGATGATCGCCCTGCAGCCGCGCTACCTGGTCATCGCCCATTACGGTCTTGTGGAGCCGGCCCTGGACTATCTGAATATCGGCCGCAGGCAGCTGCTGCTATGGGTCAAAGGGGTCGCCGCGACCGCAGCCGTCGAGGAGTCAAAGCGCGAGGAGGCCCTCTTTGGCTGGCTTCAGGAGCGGGATGAGAATTATCGCAACATCAACCAACTGGCGCCGGATATCCGTGCACGGGAGCGGTATTTTCTCGGTAACACCATGCGCGGCATGACCGATTATGTGGACAGGCTCTCTGACGATGAGCTCAAGGCGATTGTGGAAGGGTGAGACGGGCAGGGTAAAGGGCTTGATAAAAGGGGGCGTCTCCCACGCAGGGAGACGCCCCTTTTTGATCGTCCGCGAAGACCAAAGCCTCTCTCACCGGCTTGAGCTCTCGCAAGGAAAAGGACTGGTCAGCTTTTCACAATGCCTTTCAGAATAATGCTGACATGCGCTTCGACCCGGCGGTTCAGTGCGCGGCCTTCGGATGTCTGATTGTCGGCAACCGGACTGTCCGACTTGAACCAGCTCACATAGATGCGATCGGGGGCAATCCCGTGGGTTTCCATCAGGCGGTTGCGGATCGCTTCCACCCTGTCGCGGGAAAGGATTTTGTTGTAACCCGACGATCCTGTGCTGTCGGTGTGGCCTTCGAGAAGAATGCTGGTTCGCGGATGCTTTTTCAGGATTTCGGCAAGTCGGGCGATCTGAGCATTGAACTTTCCCGGAATGCGGCTTTGGGCGCGATCGAAATAAATGTCGACCTGTTCCGCTTTTTCAATCACCGGCAAAGACCTGATGCCCGCAGTGGCCGGCGCGGTTTTCGGCAATGCTCCGGGGCAACCGTTGGCGTCAACCTTCACCCCGGGCGGAGTGTCGGGGCACATATCCCGCGACAGCGGAACGCCGTCACCGTCCAGGTCGCTGTCGAGCTCGGGCGCAAAGGCCATGGCGACCGAGGATTCCCCGGTACGGGCCCCCGAGGCGTATAAGGTTTCAGGAACCGCCTGCGCGGGGCAGAAGTTTTGCGGGTCAAGCTCTTCGCGCTCCTCTCCGAGCGAACTGAGCGCGGGGAGATTTTCCTCCCGCAGGCCCAGAGCTGGCAGCAACTGCCCCATGCCTGCGAGGGTTCGGGCATGGGCGAGAATATAGTCATAGGATGCATTGCCGTAGGCCCGGCGGGCCTGAAAGTACTCGTTTTCGGTATCGAGAAGATCCAGCAGGGTGCGCTGACCGATTTCGAACTGGTGCTGGTAGGCCTCGCGGGAATTGGCGGTGGAGACCTGGTGCTGCTTCAAATACTGAAGCTGGCTTTCAAGCTGCTTGATATCGTTGTAGGCAATGGACAGTGTCTGCCGGACATCACGACAGCTCTTTTCTCTCAGGTCGATGGCCTGGTTAAGTTTCCGCCTGAACTGCTTCAACGCCGCGCTGTCTGAACCACCGCGAAAAAGGTTGAAATTCAAGGCCAGTTCAACGACGCTTTCATTACTGTGCCCGCTGAGCTGGTCCCGATCGTCCCCGCGATCATGATGAGCCCGCAAATCGAGGCGGGGCATAAAGGGGGACTTGCGGCCATCCTGGGCCTTTCGGGCTGCGCGCACTTTTTCAATGGCCGCATTAAAACTCGGATTGGTCAGGAAGGCGCGGCGCAGGGTCATCTGGATATCCGAGGGGATGACTTCCCGCGAGAGGTCGGTCGGCGGGTCCAGCGATGCCTGGGGAATTTGCCCCGTGAGCCGAAGAAAACGGGTGCTCACATCGTGCAGGTTGTTCGCCTCGGTAATCCTGTTCGATCTGGCCAAAGCCAGCCGGCCCGTTGCCTGTTGCAGGTCGACGCCACGCCCGATGCCGGCATGAAAGCGCTCCTGGACCTGGGCGTGGATCCTTTCGTGCTGCTGGAGGTTTTCTTCTGCAAATCCAAGGAGCTCTCGATAGCGGAGAATGTCGGTATAGGCTTTCACCACTTCGAGAGCCGTTGCTTCGGACTCAGCAAGCAGTTCATAAAAGCTCGCCAGCTTTTCATACCCCAGGCGGCGCACTTCATTTTTTGTCGAAAAACCGTCGAAAATCATCTGGTTCAACGACAGGGATGCCTCGGCCGGGGCAAAATCGCTGTCGCCGCCGAAAGCGTGGTAGTCTTCATACCCCACCCGGCCACTCAGGTCGAGGCTTGGCAGGTAGCCGCCCCTGGCGGCATCCTGCTCATGGATCGATGCGTAAAAAGACTCCCAGCTCGCGTTGACTTCGGGACTGGTTGCGATCGCCTTTCTGACAACCTCCCTCAGGGTATTGTTTTGCGGCGGGAATTGCTCTTCGGGTACCCCCATGAGAAAAACGGCCAGGGTATCCATCTCCTGCGGGAATCCTTCCTGCGGATGGCCCACCCCAAAAACCAACAGTAATAACGTAAAAAAACAAACCTTGTTCATTTTTGGCACGAACCTTGAAAAAGTTCTCAATTTGCCAGTCCTCCCTTGTGTGATGGATGCAATCTTGACTCGGGGCGATCATCCCAGGCGCATATCAAGCGTACTGAAAAAGATCATCTTGCCTGTTTTCTGCGGGTCAGGAACATCCATATATTTCTAATCCATTATTCATTTCGCTTGCCATAAAATCTTAATAATACTGAAGTGTTACCAATGGTCAAGCCGGTCAGCCAAACTTTTTTCAGGATCAGCACCCTCGGATTTGCCGGTTGGGCGTGGCTGTTGTTCGCCCTGGCAGCGTCATTCGCCATGGGTCCTGATTTTAGCGGTATGCGGCTGCTTGCCGAACAACGCTACGGCCCCGGCGGCCGGGAGGCTGTTGTGGCCTGGGAAGGCTTTCTTGCTGAAACGGCGGGTTTGCCGATAGAGGACAAGATAGCTAGGGTCAACATATTTTTCAACAACAAGATTATTTACGTAGAAGATCTGTTAACGTGGGGGCAGGCAGATTACTGGGCGACCCCGCTGGAAACCCTGGGCCGCGGCCAGGGGGACTGTGAGGATTTTGCTTTTGCCAAATATGTTTCCCTCAGGATGCTGGGTGTTCCTGCCGAGTGCTTGCGGCTTACCTATGTTCGGGCAAAACTTGTCGAGTCCTCCCGGGTAACGACCAGGGCGCACATGGTTCTGGGATATTATCCCGCGCCGGAGAGTGAACCGCTGATTCTTGACAGCCTGGTGCCTGATATACGGCCCGCCTCCAAGAGGAGGGATTTGTATCCGATATTCAGTTTTAACACCAACCAGCTATGGGTGACCGGAAAGAACCCGCCGGTGGCCGACTCCTCGGCCCGACTTTCCAACTGGCGGAAGGTTCTGGGTCGAATGCATGACGAAGGACTACGCTTAATCATGCAGGACTGAAAGGTTATTTTTATGTCACTGGTCAAACAACTCTGGATAGCCATCTTGTTGATGATGCTTGTGACCCTGGGCGGCACTTTCGTTATCAGTGCGATCTCTGCCAAGGGGTATCTGGAGCAGCAGCTTCACCTGAAAAACCTGGACAATGCCAGTACCCTGGCGCTTTCCATTTCGCAGATGGAGAAGGATCCGGCCACCCTCGAGCTTATGGTAAGCGTCCAGTTCGACAGCGGACATTACCAGCTGATAAGGCTCAGCGACCCCTCCGGAGCGGTTCTTGTTGAGCGAGCCAATCTCCCGGTTAAGCTCTCGGTTCCGCAGTGGTTCCAAAGGCTGGTCCCGTTAAGGGTTCAGCCCGGCATGGCCCCCGTTCAGGATGGTTGGAACCCCTTCGGCACCCTGACGCTGCAAAGCCACAGCCGTTTTGCCTATGAGGCCCTCTGGCAGGAGACCAGGCGGCTGCTAATCTGGTTTTTGTCCAGCATCATTTTCTGCGGCGTCCTCGGAACTTTTGTTCTCAAGTGGGTCACGCGCCCCCTTGGCAGTGTCGTCGCGCAGGCAGAGGCCATAGGCATGCGCAAGTTTATCCAGATTCAAGAGCCTCAGACCCGAGAGTTTCGAAGCGTGGTAAACGCCATGAACCGGTTATCCGCCCGAGTCAGGTCGATGCTGGAAGAGGAAGCCGGTCGCCTCGAAAAACTTCGCGTTGAGACCCATTACGATGAAATCACCGGCCTGCTCAACCGGCAGCAGCTTATCAAACAGGTCGAATCGGTCCTGGCGTATGATTCTGCCGGTGCGGCAGGGGCCCTGGTGTTTGCGCGCTTCGCCGAACTGGGACATCTCAACCGAACTCTGGGAAGAAAAGCCGCGGATCAATTGTTGCGTCAAATGGGCGAATGTCTAAGACTTTATGCCGAAAAGCAAACCGGTTGGGTTGCCGGCCGCATGAACGGTGCCGATTTTGCCCTGCTGGCCATTGGCTCTGATGACGCACAATCGGTTGCTGAGGAGGTCGCAAAACTGCTTCATTCGGTGGTGGATGACCTTGAAATCGATGGCGAGCGTCAATTCCCCGTCGGCGGCACGATCTTCGAACCGGGTGAGGACCTGTCAAAGGTGCTGGCCAGAGCGGACAACGCTCTTCTGGCCGCTGAGCAAACCGGAGCATCAGCCCTGCAGATCTCCGGGCCTGAAACCCAGGCTCTTGCAATCAGTGATCATCCCTCATGGCGGGCGGCATTATCCTATGCCCTGCAGAAAAACCAGGTTCAGCTCGGACAATACCCTGTGACCGACACTCAGGGCAAGCTGTTGCATTTCGAATCACCGGTAAGGGTCTTTATTGACGGGGCCTGGCGGCATGCCGCATTAATTATCCCCTGGGCCGCCCGGCTGGGCCTTTTGCCCCTGTTTGACAGTATGGCGGTACTTTCTGCGCTGCGGACGATTGAAGAGAAGGGCACCCCGCTCGGCGTCAACGTTTCCCCCGAAGCCCTTTGCGATGGCGAATTCGTTAAAGAAATTTCCCGACTTTTGAAAAAATCACCGGAACAGGCCGCCTGTCTGTGGCTGGAGGTGCCGGAATACGGGGCTTATCGCCACTTGAGGGCATTTCAGGATTTCTGCAATACTCTGAAACCGCTTGGCTGCAAAATAGGTCTTGAGCATGTGGGGCACAAGTTTTCCCGCATCAGCGAGATGCACGACCTGGGTTTGGACTATATCAAGGTCGATGCCTC
>CALZIZ010000042.1 GCA_945787465.1 uncultured Desulfuromonadales bacterium | reverse complement strand
GGCCACTCTAGGAGGCTGTCCGCCACTAAGGGCCGAAGCGAAAATCCAGAAGCTTGAGAACAGATTTTGGCTCGCCTGAGAGCTCATAGCCCTAGCTCTGGGCCGAAAAGGAGCTGAAATATGAGCTAAGCAGCTGGGTTTGTAGCAGGTCATGGATCATCGGACAGCCTCCTAGCCAAGAACACTCACGTCAAAAAAGCCTTTTTCAATCAATTTCTTCAGAATCGCCGCTGTCTTCTTCTTGAGCATATCCCTCAGCAGCCAAGCGGCTGGGGTGAGCAACTGGCGGCTCGGGCAGATAAGCCAGAGCTCCTTCCGAGGCGGCTTGTACTCGGGTATCAGACTGACGACATTTCCGGCCAGCAGGTCATTGGACATGTCGAGGCAGGACCAGATCTCCGTCGTTGGAGGCGCGGTTGCCGCTCATCTTGACCTTGTACTCCCGGTCGCCGTGCAAGAAGGTCCAGACATCGTGAATGATGTCGTGCAGCTGGTAGAAGAGCCCATTATACGCCGGCAGGTCATGAGGATGTCCGGGGGGGCCGTGCCCGGCGAGGTACTCCGGAGAGGCGCAGAGCAGTCCTGGGACATTGCAGATCTTGAAGCCATAGAGATTCGCGTCCGTGGGCGAATCGTAACGCAGGGCCATATCCACCGAATCGCGGTAAAAGTCGATGACGCTGTCGCTGATGTTCAGTTTCAGGCTGACCTGCGGGTGCTTCTCCGTGAATTCATCGAACCAGGGAAGGACCAGGTTCCGGCCATCAACCAAATGGAGGAAGATCATGAAGGCTGTTGGCTATACCAAATCCCTGCCCATCAATAACCCCGAGTCGCTGATCGACATTGAACTCCCCCAGCCGATTGCCGCCGGCCGCGACCTGCTGGTCAGAGTCAGGGCGATCGCGGTCAATCCGGTCGACTACAAGATTCGCCAGCGATTTGCCCCTGCCGAGGGGGAAACCAGGGTGATTGGCTGGGATGCCGTAGGCGAGGTGGTCGCGACCGGCGAAAAGGTGACCCGATTCAAGCCCGGAGACGCGGTCTATTATGCCGGCGACCTCAACCGTCAGGGGAGCAACGCCGAGTACCAGCTCTTGTCGGCAGCAAGCCCAAAAGCCTCTCCGTTGCCGAAGCCGCCGCGCTGCCGCTGACCGCCATCACGGCCTGGGAGCTGCTGTTCGAACACCTGGAGATCAAACAGCAATCGCCGGATACGAAGGAGAAATCCGACGAGGTGCTGCTGGTTGTCGGTGCGGCTGGCGGCGTCGGCTCGATTCTTCTCCAGCTCGCCAAGGCCATCACCGGCGCCACGATTATCGCCACCGCATCACGGGAAAGCTCTCAAACCTGGGTGAAGAAACTCGGGGCAGATCACGTGATTGACCATACCAGGCCGCTGCAGCCGCAGATCGAGGCCCTGGGGATCGGCCAAGTGACCCACGTGGCCAGCCTGAACAGCACCGACTCCTACTTCGAGAGCTACACGGAGCTGCTGGCGCCCTTTGGCCGGGTCGCCATGATCGACGATCCTGCGCAACCCCTGGACGTCATGAAAATGAAGCCCAAGAGCCTGTCGCTGCACATCGAATTCATGTTCGCCCGTTCCATGTTCCAGGCGGCCGACATGGACGAGCAGAGCCGCCTGCTCAACCGCGTGGCCGATCTGGTCGACCAGGGCTATATCCAGACCACCGTCGGTAAGCACCTCGGCACCATCAATGCCGCCAACCTGAGGGCGGCACACCAGGAGTTGGAGTCCGGCCGGTCCATCGGCAAGATCGTTTTGGAAGGGTTTTAGACGCACAGTTAACGTATATGAAACGGAATAGGAGCAAGAAAATGGCCTATTATTCAGCATTAGCCGTCACCCCTACCAGCAATGACTGGCTCCCGGCATATATCGGCCCCGTGAACGCGCTCGTCGCCAGGCATGGTGGCAGGTCCCTCGCCCGAACCTCCAGCCACGAACGTCTCGAAGGGGAAGGCGAAGACGCCGCCCTGCGGATCATCATCGTGTGGCCCTCGAAGGAGGCCGCCAAGGCCTTCATGAGCGACCCGGAATACGTACCTCACCTCAAGGTTCGGACAAACGGCTCGATCAGCCATCACTTCCTCATTGAAGGCAAGGACGATCTCGCCTGAGGATGTTGAACGCTTCGGCCCGCCTTGCGGCACGCGGGGCGAGCCGGGGGATTCTCAGAAGGAGACAAAGCCATGCAGAAAACCATTCTGATTACCGGGGCGACCGACGGCATCGGGCTGGAAACCGCCCGGATGCTGGTTGCGAAGGGGCATAGCGTTCTGGTGCACGGGCGCAACCCGGCAAAACTGGCGGATGTTGAAAAAAACCTCTCGGAGCTAGCGGAAGGCAGGCGGGTTGAAAGCTACCTGGCTGACCTGTCACGCATGGCCGATGTCGAGGCGTTCGCCAAGGCGGTAGCGGAAAAGCACCATCAGCTTGATGTGCTGATCAACAATGCCGGGGTCTTCAAAGTTGCCGACCCGATTACGCAGGACGGGCTCGATGTCCGCTTTGCGGTCAATACGATTGCCCCCTACCTGTTGACCAGGCGGCTCATGCCGCTGCTGGGCTCCTCCGGGCGGGTGATCAACCTCTCCTCCGCGGCCCAGGCACCGATCGATCCGGAAGCGCTGGCCGGCCGGGTCAGACTCTCCGATATGCCGGCTTATGCGCAAAGCAAGCTGGCACTGACGATGTGGTCGCGCACCATGGCGCTTGAACTCAAGGAGGACGGACCGGTGATCATCGCGGTCAATCCCGGGTCCTTGCTCGCCAGCAAGATGGTGAAAGAGGGGTTTGGCGTGGCCGGTAACGATATTCGTATCGGTGCCGAAATTCTTTGCCGCGCAGCCCTGGACGAAAAGTTCGCAGCGGCTTCGGGCCAGTATTTCGACAACGATTCGGGCCGGTTCGCATCGCCTCATCCCGATGGCCTCGATTCAAAAAAATCGGAAGAGCTTGTGCGGGTCATCGAGACAATTCTGGCTGAAGCAGCCAGATAAAATGTTCAGGAAACAGTAATGGGTTACGAAGGGAAAATATACCGGCCCTGGACAGAGGCCAACAGTTTACTGATACAGACGACCCTGGGGTGCACCAATAACAAATGCACCTTCTGCGACATGTTCATGGAGCAGCGATTCCGGATCAAGGGGGTCGATGAGATTTTCAGGGATATCGATCAAGCGCGACAAATGTATCCGCATGTCGAATCGATCTTCCTCATCGACGGCAACGTTCTGGCGGTGAAAACCGGGTTCCTCTTGCAGGTGCTTGAGAAAGTCGCCACAACTTTCCCGGAATGCGAAAGAATCGCCCTTTACGGCGGGCTGAATGATTTTAAACGTGAAACGGCTGATAAGCTTGCGCAGCTGAAACAGGCCGGACTGACGATGGCTTATGCCGGTCTGGAGTCCGGCGATCGCGTGACCCTGGAGCGGTTCAAAAAAGGAATGACACCGGAGCAGGCCGTCAAGGGAATGGATCCGGGCCCCCTCCCCGCTCAAATCCCTGGCAAAGTTTTTGGGGACAACTCGGTAAAGGAGCATTAGACGGCAATACCGTGTTCAATGCGGCCGAGTTCATCCGGCAGCATCGCCGCCAAATCATCCAGATAAAACGTCCAGTTTCTTAATGTTCTGGTGCGGCAACCCTTTACGTGTTGTTTCAATCAGAGACATCGGCCCTTGGCCACGAAACTTCACGCCCAATACGCCGCCGAGGCTTTCGGCTACGGACATGGGGACCTCCTCTCCTTTGCGCCGATTGTCTCATAGCTTTTGCCATCTAGTTTTCATCCGGAAAAGTGCCGTTTCCGGATGAAAACTGCGCTAGTTCCATCCATAGTTTCAGGATGGAAACCATCTAACAAGGACCGGGAGGGTTTGTTTTTTTAACGGGGAAGGATGAAGGATGGTGCGGGGTTGGGGAAACCGACCGGTTCACAATGGCGGGATTCCGGTTTCCCCCCAGATAGACGGGAAAATCATTGTTGACCAACGGCGAAACAAAAAAAAGCCCTGGAGATCAGGAGGGTTTGTCCCCAGGGCAAAAAGGAAGCTGCGTCCAGCTTCCTGGTTAAACATCTTTGAAGTTTACACGAGTTAGCCATTGAAGTCAAAAATGGCGCTGCGCTTGTCCCCAATGGCCTTCCATACGACGGGACCATCTTTGCTTGTTGTTTGGTATTATTGCGTGGTAAATTCTCCGCGTCAGGGTTCAAGGGGAGGGTCTCTGAACCTTGGCAGAACAAAATGGATGCCCGGGCCGTAGCGACGGCTACGGCCCGGCCGTCCGTCTTCTTTTCTCTTTTTTTTTCTACGACCACTCAACGATCGTTCCAATCTCCGCCGCCTGGAACAAAAAACCAAGATCCGCCCCAACTCCCCCCGCCCTTAAAACCTCGCGGATTCACCACAGTCAACGAACCACACAAAGAGTCGTCTCGCGACAAAACTGCCCCTATTTATTTCAAAAATTCCTCACCAGGTCCGTCCCACTGGATTTGCCTTCCAGGCATCACGAGTACCATCTAAATGGGCAGATCTTGAAACAGGTGGGTCCCTAACCCTATGAAATTTGTTCTAAAGAGAAAAAGCCTCGATGCTTCTTGGAGAGATGGTGGACGCCTTGCTGGCGGGGAACATAAAAAAACCCCTGGCAAAATTGAAGGATTGCCAGGGGCCACAAAAAAGATGAAAAAATTCTGGTACTCAAGCTAGCAAATTAAATTTCTCTAGTCAATAGGTGGTTATCGAAGGATGCCACCGCCGGCCCCTTTAACCATATGCATTAGAAACCCTGGGAGGCTGTCCGACAATAAGGGCCGAAGCGAAAATCCAGAAGCTTGAGAACAGATTTCAGCTCGCTTGAGAGCTCATAGCAGTAGCTATGGGCCGAAAAGGAGCTGAAATATGGGCCAAGCAGCTGGGTTTGTAGCCGGTCATGGATTGTCGGACAGCCTCCTGGATGACCAAACCCAAGACTGTTGATTTCGAATGCCCCCTTTGCGGGCAATTTCACCCAATCAAGACAGCCGAATTGCAGCCGGGGGGAGGTTGGCTTGGTCCGACCCCAGAGCCAGCCAGAGCCAGCTACCCTGTCTTACATTGGTCATTTTTTACCAATCGGTAGGATAATCATCCTCAATTTGTGTTGGATCATTGTAGACAACAATAGCATCCTTATCCCGTTCCAGAACCTTTATAACCGTTTCAGCAGATATCAATACAAGGTCCTCATTGTACATGGCCAAACCCATCCGCCCTTCAGAAAGCTCATCCGAAATTTTTTTATCAACCAAAATTCGCTTTATCTTTCCACCGGAATCAACATAGTGATAGACAACATCACCACCTTCAAATGGCAACCGATTTGTTTCAATAAGCTGTTGAGCAGCAGCCTTGGCAGCTTTTCGTTGCGCCATTTGGTTTCGTTCAGCATTTAAAATACGGTCTTGTTTTGCCCTTTCCGCTTGTTGCTGATTCAACCTTGTTGTGGCACTATTTTCGGAAGATTCACCCGCCCTCTTCTTCTTTTTATTTTGAACTCTTTTATCGTGTTCAGACTTCTTTATCTGTTTCTTGTCAACCAATCCAGCCTTAAGCAGCTGTTCTTGTATGGAAAGTCCCATTAGCAACTCCAAAATATTTTTTATGATGGATTATTGAGGGCAGAACGAGATTAACAGCGGAGTGATTTGATCTTAACTTGAGAAGTAATTGCCCTCTAAAAAAGGCGGATTACACCTATCAGCGCCCCAAACCTTGGCACCCCTGTTACGATTTTTTGATGTCGAAGGGGAGAAGCGGCACCCTTTTAAAAGCGCTTGATATCATAAGGGACGGACAAGATAAAGGCAAGGGCCAAGGGATGTTGGGGACCAAGGTCGCGGTAGGGATGGCGGATAACTGCATGTCCGGTGCTGGGGTGATTTGTCAGGTCCTCAACGACACTAGCGAGGCTGTTACCACCGAGATAAAATGAACCCATTTTGTTCATTTCGGTAGTCCCACCAAAAGTTACTGGTTTTTGAATTTAAGGGGCAGGATTACCGATGTCGGGGCATGACGATAGAAGAACGCATAAGGGGCAGCGGATGAACTCCGCTGCCCCTTATGCGTGTGATTTGGAATGGTGTTATTCCCCAGTGTTGAGTTTTTGGGATTCGTTCAGGCGCCAGGATGGCCCCTGGATGGTGATAATGACGGAGTGATGGATCATTCGGTCGACGGTGGCGGCGGTGATGACCGGGTCGCCGAGACAATCGCCGAGTTCCTCATCCAGGGCGCCGGCGATGCGGTTGAGTTTGAGGGTTTTGAGATAGCTCTTGATTCGGGCGGTAGTGTCCGTGCTTTTCATCTCTTGTCTCCGGAAGGCGTTGGATTGAAAAGAACGGAATACTCCGCAAGCGAGCGTTGCTCGATTTTGGGGAGCGCCTTGCGCAGCTCATCGGCGGCCCGCTCGTTACGGATCGCCTCCAAGGATCTTGGTTGGAACCTGGCTGAGAGAATCCGCTCCAGAGCCTTGCAGTCATAGGCATGATACCGGCCGGCATGGGCAAGCGCGCTGCTGATGTCGTCACAGTGATAGCGCTCTTTGAGGTGCAGGATGGTGCGGGCGTGAAAACCGGCGTTTTTAGGCTGGCTCTCTTTGAGTCCCCGCAAGAAATACTCGGCATGCTCTCCCAGTTCCAGAAACTGCGTCTGCACCGACTCCAGGCCGTAGCGGCTCGTTTTGAGGCGGTGCATGTCACATTTTTCCTTGAGCCACCAACGGGCACAGGCCCTAAGGTCTTCGAGATCCTGAAACTCTCGGCCGCACAAAAGATTTCCCTCCACATACTGAAACGGACGCTCGACCTTTCCCTTGGTCTGCGTCTGCGGCTGCGCCCGCTGACAGATGATCGGCCGGCAGTGGTAATGGGTGACAAAGGCGGAGAAGGCCGGATTGAGCACCGGTCGGCCCGCCTCCCAGCGCAGAACGACGGTTTTCTCACTGTCGTAGAGGGGGTTTGAAGCCCAACGGAACGAAAACCTACGCTAAGCTGGCCCAATGACCTGGTGGCTGCGAAAAATGACCCTTGACACCCAGAGTGTTCTAAATATTCCTAGTCAAAGCAGGACCCCATTGCAGAACTACCTTTAAAAACGGCCCAACTCGGAGGATCCGGTTGGGCCGTTCTTTGTTTTGGAAATGGTGGTCAGCAGGACAGCCGAATCCGTCCTGCCATTAGTGAACTGTAAATGCATCGGAAGAGGCCAGACATTCCTTCTTAACGCAATAAAGAAAGAACGTATCACCTCCCATTAAAAGGGGGCTGATCGCCAAGTCAATCCCCAGGTCCCATGCCTGGTAATTGCTCCAGGATTTCCAGAATGTAGCTGAGAACGGCACCGTCCTCCTCGCTGAACATGTTTCTGGCCAAGGTGTCCATAATCTCCCGCTCCTCTTTCAGGGCCAGTTTCGCATCCTGAGACAATCGCAAAAGGATCTCCCTGGTTTTGAGCAACTGATCATCCGACATCCGTTGCAGGGCCAACTCAAGAGCATGAAGTTTTTCGACGGAACCGACGCCCGTGTTCTGAAGTGAAAAAAGCGGGAATTGTTTGGATTGTTTGGATTGTTTGGTAATCATTGTGTTCATGAGAAGATTCCTCGTCAATAGGGGTTAGAAGGGAGATCCACAACCAAGAAAAAGGCATCGGTCAGCATCTGGCAGTCGGTGATCAGTTCCATCTCAACCAGGTAGAGACCAAAGCCACCAAACTCAAATTTGCAAAAATACCCTCCCCCCCAGGGGTCGAGCCTTGCCATTTGCTTGTGGCCTTGAGGATCGACCAGGCTAAGGATGGCTTGGGCATCACGCACCCGATGTCCCGAAGGGTCTGTTATGTAAAGCATCAATTGCTTGGATCGGGGTTGGAACCGGCCGTTCGCGGAACGGCTTGCCCCGATGAGAGCTTGGCTGTCTTTGTCTGGTTGCTCATTTTCCGCCATGTTCAGGACGAGATAGGTGAACCGATATCCTTCCGTGGTCGAGGTGAAAAGATTCTCGCCGGTGAAAAGAATTTTTCTTTCCAGAAATCTCGTCCTGTCTGCATAAGGGGAGGTCATCGTCGTTGCGCCCGCACCGCTAATGCGCCTTTCTTGGAAAACGGTTTTCATCATTTCATCTCCATTTTTCGGCAAATTATTAATTATCCATTTAAGCCGCCTGAACCACCCGTTTCGCCTCGAGGTGGAAATCGTCAATCAGCATCTGGCGAGACGTCACCACAACTGTTTCAATCCTTATGGCGCTTGATGACCTCCCATTCAACCTGAGGGCATAACCTCCGTTTCTGGGCGTGGCTTCAGCCAGAAGATTGGTGCCTTGCGGATCGATTACGGTGAAGATGACCTGGGCATCCTGTACCGGCTCGCCTTCGGGGTCGGCAACAAAAAGGACCAATTGCGGGTCAAGGTTCTCGTGTCGGCCTTCAAGTAAATAGGTGAACAGGAAGCCTTGATTGGTGATGGCGCGAACCGCCTGGGCTGAAATGGGTGTTTTCTCCAGAAAGTCCGCCTGAAGCGCATAGGCAGGCAGAGCCCTTGGTTCACGAGCGGTCAAGGTCATCAAGGTATGGAAAATGTCTTTCATGGCGTTCTCCTTGGTTGAAAAATCGTTTTCACTCATTTATCAGAGGGTTGTCGATAATTCGACGATCTGTCCGGCGCGATAAACTTTGACATCGAAGGTACTGCCCGCTTGCAGATGGTTCAAAATCACGTGGACCTTGTCGGCAAACGCCCGGTCACCGGTGATCTGAACCCCTTCCATTTCCAGAATGATGTCGCCGCCGACAAGGAAATTTTTGTCGTTAACCGTGGCCAGGGATTGCCCCTGATGCAGACCAAGCTTTGCCGCCGGAGAGCCCTCGGCAACCTGCTGCACAAGAAGACCGGCCGTCTGAGGCAGATTGAATACCCGGGCCAGTTCGTCGGTGAGCAAAAAGCTGGTAAGCCCCGCCCAGAAAGATTGTTCATCGAGAAGCCGCCGCTTGGCGACATTGGAAGTCACCACGAACCCCAGCCCCTCGAAGCCGCCGGACTGGCTGAGAATGCGACTGGCGATGCCGACCACCTTGCCGTCCATGTCGAACATGGGGCCACCGGAATTTCCCATGTTGATTGCCGCGTCGGTCTGCAACATCTCCAGCGAGGTCTCGTCTCTGGAACCGTTCTTGGGCCGGTGCCGGGCACTGACGTAACCGGCGGTCAAGGTCCGGCCCAGACCGTAAGGATTCCCTATGACAAACACTTCCTCGCCGATTTCGACGTGGTCCGAGTCTCCGAGTTCGGCCGGTGAAACCTCGTCGGGGACCTTCTCCAGCTGCAGCAGGGCGACATCGGCCTCGGGCGCCGAAGCGATGACCCGTGCCGGAATGATCTGCCCATTCCAGAATTCCACGCCGACCGCATCGGCGGTATGAACGACATGGGCCGCGGTCAATACCTTGCCGTCCGCGGAGACCAGGACCCCTGAACCGAGTCCTTCGGCACTGACCAGCCCTTCGCGTTTTTTCGGGGACAGCTGTTTTTCGACCGTATGCAACACTACAACGGAGTGGTTCACCTTTTTATAAAGTCCGCTCAGGGATTGCGCATCGGCCCGGGCGGTCGATCCGAACAGGACCAGGGCAGCCATGGTCATGCCCAACACCACGTGATTTGAATTTTTCATGGGATGACTCCTTCCCCTGGCGCATTGTCAATGGATGGAATCGATTCGGATTTGGGGGTTTTTCCCCCGTACGAGCCGGGTCGCGGGCAGAGTGTTGACGTACCGTTGACCGGTGGGGATGGTGAGGGCGTTTAGTGTAGCCACCAAATGTCTTAACTGTTGCGAGCCGATAACTTGATTTTTCATTTGGGTCTCCCTTCTGCGAGTTTTTCGAACCTGGGAGGTCGGCACGCGGGATGGGAAGGCATGCACCGGGCTCCCTGTTTCAAAGTATTCCGATGATCTGAACCCATTTTTACGATGTAAAGAAGGAAGAAGGATGGACCAATTGTGGTTCAATTGTGGAATCACCGGGATGGGGATGAGGACCGGGGTATGCGGGGCCCCGGTGGGGAGGCTGAGGTTTAAAATGGGGGGCGGGCGCGAGCTCTCAGGCCGCGGGAGCCGGTTTTTCAACCATGTGCAGATGCAGGTCCTGCTGGGGAAAGGGGATCTGGATTTTCAACGAACCGAACTTCCGTACGATGTCCTGGTGAAGCTCGCTTTTTATCCGGAGCGTATGATCGACCTCGGAGATCCAGCCCCGAAGTTCAAAGTCCAGCGAGCTCTCCCCGAATCCCATGAAAAGAGCCTGGGGCGCGGGATGCTCCGTCACCTGGGCGTGTTCTTGTGCGCACTCCAGGAGTGCCTGCAACACCCGGGGGACATCGGAACCATAGGCAACCCCTACGGGGATTCGGATCCCCGCGTATTCATCCGAAAGAGTCCAGTTGATGACCTGGCTCGAGATCAGATCGCTGTTGGGGACCACGATATCCGAGCGGTCCGAAGTCTGCACCACCGTGGCGCGCAGACCGATCGTTTTGACTTCAGCCCTCTGCTCGCCCAGCTCTATGCAGTCGCCGACCTTGATGGGTCTTTCGAAAAGCAGGATTAGACCGGCGACGAAATTGTTGACGATGCCCTGCAGGCCGAAGCCGATGCCAACGCCCAAAGCACCGGCAATGATGGTGAGATCCCGCAGCTGCAGCCCCAGGATCAGCAAGGCCAGTAAAAAGCCCAGAAATACAAAGCCGTAATGGACCAGCCTGGCCATGGAGATCCGGACCCCGATCTGCAATTGCCGCTTGGTGAACAGGCCCTCCATGAGCATCGCCTGCACGGCCCAGGAATTTAAAAACGCGCAATAGAGCAGGGCCGCTGCCGTCAGGACCAGGCCCACGGTAATCTGCCGGGGTCCAAAAGTGACCCCGAATGACCAAACCGCCTGAATGGCTTCGGCCGGATCACTGTAAACTCTCCAGGCCACAAGGATAAATGTCCCGCTAAGGGTTGCCGCGAGGAGGTTGGTCAAAAGTGCCGATCTGCTGACAATCAGATCGTGCTTAACCTGAAAATAGGGGAATTTTCTGAGCGGCGGGCTGTAAATGGCCCATTCCAGAAAACCGCGCAGCATAACCATTAACATCCAGCCGGCCAATATAATGAGCATTGTCTTGAGCGAAGACTCGAGCAGATGAGCCGACAGGGCGCTGTATCCGCCCATTTCCGCCATAAGTATCACCAGGCAGAGCAAGGCCCCCAGTCTGAGGGCCCGCGTGTACAGGAGCGCCTCCCCGCGACGGGAGCTGGCCGCCGCGCGCCAGCGGCAGAAAAGCAGACCGATCAAGGCCGTAGCAAAAATGTACAACCGAAAAAGTGAAAAGGGTAAGCCGAAGACGTCAAACAAACGGGTGGCGATCAGGAAGACCGACAGCCCGTAAACAAGCCATCTGCTTCTGTACTCATCTTCAAAAAAGGCGCCCACCAGCCGGGCCAGTGAGAAGATGGCAACAGATTGAGCCAGCAGCCGCCATGCGCCCGGGATCGCCCCATAGAAAAAAGACGTGGTGATGGCCGCGATAAATACTCCGGCGGCAAAGGGGCGCCGGGCAAGAAAACGCCATGGCTCCGTTTTCATCAGCCGGTCACGCCGGCGGAATATCCCCATACCTAAAACCAGGGAAAAAAAGATCTGGATACAAATCAACCAGCCCCGTCGCTGAAAAAACTGCAGGTCGGGCATCGCAAGGTTGCGCAGGCTTTGGGGCAGCTCTTTCCACAATCCGCTTTTCAGCAGGGAATAATACCTGCCTGAAAACATCGAGCGTGCGGTCTTGTGCATGAGGTTGTCGCGCAAAACCGAGACCATCCCATCGAGCTCGAGTTCCAGGGAGGATTGGGAGGCCCGGATGACTTCAGCCGCCTGAAGTTGGGACAGCAGCGGCTCCAGGGCTTGGGTAATGAGGTTTTGCGACCGGGCAATCGTCTGCCGGACCTTGGCAAAGGTGGGTTCCAGCGTGCGCGAAGAAATCTGTTGCGGCAGGGAAGATTGCAGCTGCGTCCAGCGTGTGCCTTCCTCTGCCCACTCCCTGTTCCATAATTCGGCCTGGAGAATCGCTTCATTGGTGGATTGGATCAACGCCTGAAGGGCGGCGGCGATCTGTTCGATCTGGGCTTTGACATCGAACAGCTGGTCGTAGCCGTAGCTCTCCGTGTCCTTTAAGGAGTTCAGATTCCTGGAGAGTTTTTCGGTTTCCTTGGCCATCCGGGCCAGTTTTTTTTGGGTTGCTGACACGTCATACAGCGCTGCGATCTCCTTTTCCTGAACAACCGATCGGTTGGCCAGTTCCGTGGCCATGGAAATAAGGTCGGGAAGATCGCTGGGCGCTGATTCGGCCTGTTCTGCAGATGAAACCGGCCGGGAAGAACCGGCTGTTTCTGCCGCTGTGCTCCCGACGCAGATCAGCAGGCCGATCGTCAGGACCAGCCAGGCGACGCCTATGGTGTGAAGTTTCATAATCTACACCTATAAATCAGCGTCCCGCACCAGGCGAGCGTAGTTGTAGATGCGGATGGCGTCGCCCTGGGGACCTAAGCCGGTGGGGTACGCGTCAGGATCGCCCGCTTTGGGATCGCTGCGCAGCGTCCCGGCACCGTGAACGTCAACCCACATGCCATCGACGTAGCCCATCGCTCGACCAAAAGCGACATATGCGGCATGCGCGCCGGGGGCAGCGCCCCGGCTGGCATGGGTGGTGCTGCTCCAGTAGCAGGGGGTGTCGATCAGGCCTGCTTCATTGATGATGAACGATGTGTAAAACAGCGCGTCGATGGCAGCGGAGCCCGTGGTGTCGGGGCAGCGGGTGTAATCCACAAGGCTCTGCAGTTCTTTGGCATCGGGCAAGCGCCAGTCGCTGTAGCCCAGGTAATTTTCGGCGTTTTTCTGTTCAACCCAGGCCAGGGATTCCTCCCAGTCAAGGCCCAAACCGCTGTCGTCCTGAGACCACATCAAGCCGGTCGCGCTGTCGGTGATGGTGCCGTCGCCGTTTTCCCTGAAGCTGTTCTGGCCGTAGCCGGTGTTGCCGCGCACATAGATAACGAAGAAGGTTTGGTCCCGCTCCAGCATGCTCAGTCGATAGCCCTTGATGCGCCCATCGGCAAAATTAACCCCGAAGAGGGTGCGGCCCCCTTCGTTTGCGGTGCTGGCTACATACAGGGTGCTTGAGGCGTACGGGGCGTCCGCAACAGGCTCGCCGGCGCCTGTGTCGCCGTAGGCAAAGTCGAAAAAGTCGGTGTCGATGAATGGGATCATGCCGGAGGTGCCGGTGCCTTTATCGCCGCCGGGGGCAATGCCACGGAAGTCGACCAGCGAGTAGAGTTCCTTGATCGTCGGCAGCCGCCAGTCGGAGTACCCGCCCAGCTTGAGCGTACCTGCCCGGGCAACGGCCTCGTCGTAGGACAGCCTGTCGTCGGCGTCGATGTCGCCGTCGCCGTCGGTATCCGGGCTTTGCTGCCACATCAGGCCGGTGACATTATCGGTGACCGTTCCATCGCTGTTGTCGGTATAGCTGGGCTGATGACCCTCGTACTGGGCATCCTGGCCGTAAAAGAGCTCCCCTTCGGCGCGACAGACGATTGCGGCGCCGCGGCCGTCAAAGCATTTTTCCTGGCCGGTATCGACAACGGCATACTCTGCAGCATTGCTGTGATTGGGGTCACCATCAGAATCTCGCTCGGGGGGGGCTGGGCGCAGGACGAGCCGCCTGCCCTGCTGCTCACAGGTGCCCATCTCCGTTTCCCCATGCGGGCTGACAAACTGGACCACATCCCCGGCCTCATTACCTTCACAGGCCGCATGAGCCTCTGGAGACGCGGAATCCCTGCCGCTGGCCCGCTGCGATACGCGGTCCTGCCCCAGAGCATTGGCGCTGCAGGTACTGAGCAGAACGATGGCGATAGTGAACATTTTCATAGCCTTCATGGGTCGGCTTCCCCTAAGTAAACGTAAGCAAACAGGAATTCGCGTGTTTTTCTTGCTGGCTACGTTTCCTGCTTTCAACCATCGATGCTCTGATCAGTCGATGCTGCTGCAGGCCGCGAGCAGAAAGCTCAAGACAATAGCGATAAACAGTTGAAAAGCGAGCACAGGTGTCATGTCAGACTCCTTGAAAATGGACGGTCGCACATCCTTTTTATTCATGTCCGGAAGGATGAGGTCGAATTGAGGAGCAAATATGGAAGAAATAAAGATTTTGTATCTATTCACCACGTTTGCAAAGCAAAACCGGCGGGTCGCGTCCCGCCAGCCGCGTTACTTTTTGCATGCCGCCAAAAAGTAACCAAAAATCGGCTTCACCTGGCGGCGGTCACTCTGGTCGCGAGCATTCCGGCGCCGGCGAACCTCGGTACGGTTGACAAGGGCGGTGCTGCGTAGCAAGGAAACTTTTCGGCCGGCTAGACGCGGTTTCTGTCGCGGTCGGGGTCCTTCATGCCCGCTACGGTGAAGATCCCAACGACTTAGGGTTCTCAATCTGCAGCAGCGATGTTTGCAACAGCCCGGTAGGCCCGGGGTGAACCACCTCTGCCAACCTTGAGGGCGGCCGGAGACGCGCAGGATGTCCGTTTGCAGCACCGGTGATACGACCCTGCGGGCGACCGCGACAGAAGTGCCCGCCGCCAGGCGAGGTCCTTTCTTGGTTACTTCTTTGGACCCGCAAAGAAGTAACCCGGCTGTCGGGCCGGGACCCGACGGGTTTAAGGGGTGCTGAACAGTTACAAGATTTTTACGTCAGGCAGGGAGGTTTTGTCTTCAGCGTTCAGGATGGGGTCGGCTGACAATGTTTGGTTTCCGCTCCAAATGCAGGTTCGGATTGACCTGAGTATGGAAGCTTCTTTGATATTGGCCAGTGAGATAATGCGGCTGGATGAGGTGGCTTGGAGGGAGGGCAAAGACGTTGGCGTGAAGACGGGCGGCCGCCGCCGCCGATTTTGGGCGCCTGCGGCGCCAACCCCTTAAAAGGCAATTCTTATCATCTCATCTATAATAAAAGGTAAACATGCGCGGCCTGCAGCAAACACGATTAAACCCCCAGACGGTGCAGAACAACACAGGGGGTTGTGAATGCGACCTGGATACCGCAGACATTGCAGCCTTAGGAGGCTGTCGGGCCTCCTTTAATTCGAGCAATAAGGAGCTGAAATTGCGTACACTACGATCCAAATCATTGAGTCGTTTCCTTATTCTACCCGTGCTGCTGATGGCAGCATTTCTCACCACCGCCACTCTGCAAGCTGCAGAGAAAAATGATTCTCCGCCGCAACTGGGGCTTTATCTGGAAGGGGTCGCCTACCCGTTCCCGGTTCACTGGTACGAGTTTACCAGTCAGGGGCATGACCTGCAGATGGCGTACATGGATGTTCAACCCAAAGCCGCGTCTCTGAAGAACATCCTTCTGCTGCACGGCAAGAACTTCAACGGGGCCTACTTCGGACGACTGGCTGGTGATCTGCAGAAAGCAGGCTACCGGGTGATCATCCCCGACCAGCTTGGCTTTGGTAAATCCTCCAAGCCCCTGCCCTACAACTACACCTTCCAGCAACTGGCGCTCAATACGCACAATCTGCTCGAATCGCTCGGTATTGAAAAAGTGACCGTACTGGGCCACAGCATGGGCGGGATGCTGGCGACACGTTACTCGCTGATGTACCCGGATCAAGCGAATGAACTGATCCTGATGAACCCGATCGGGCTGGAGGACTGGAAAACGGTTGTACCGTACCAGAGCGTGGACAAATGGTATGAAAGCGAGTTGAACAAAACGGCAGAGAAGATCCGCAAATACCAGCTTGCAAGCTATTACGACGGCAAGTGGAAGCCGGAGTATGATCCGTGGGTTGACCTGCTGGCCGGTGTTATCTCCAGCCCCGGCTATCCGAAAATGGCCAAAACGCAAGCGCTGCTCTATGACATGATCTTTACCCAGCCGGTGGTGTACGAGTTTCCGCTGGTCAAGAGCCGGGCGCTACTGCTGATCGGTACCCGTGACCGCACGGCGCTGGGCAAGAATCTGGTCAGCCCGGAGATCGGCAAAACCATGGGTCTGTATGAGAATCTTGGCAAAAAAACCGCAGCAGCCATCCCCAATGAGTGTGATGACAGCATCTTTCCTAACATCATCTCATCCATCCATTTTAGGAATAATCTGCAATGGATTTTAGCGTGCGCGGGTTGAGCACAACCTCTCGAAAGTGGTTTCCCATATGGAAACTGCGCGGTTCCATCCATAGTTTCCGGATGGACACTAACTGGCTTTGGATAATCGGGATCGGTGCATTCCTGGTGGGGTGCCATGTGCCCAGAGGAATCACCGAGCCCTCGTTTGCAGAAGCCCCATCGTTTCGGATGTCGGGAACGGAAGCCATCGGTGAGTTTTGGTGGACCGCGTTTGAGGATATATCGCTTGATCAGCAGGTGCGGGAAGCGCTGGAGGGTAGCCTCACTTTGACGGCTGCCCGGGAACGGGTACGAGCGGCCAATGCCTTGTCACGCAGGGAGTCGGCCGCTTTATTTCCTGAACTGGAGGGAGTGGCCGGCGCTGGCTACAGAGAAACCGATGACACGGAAGGCGCAGAGGATTATGAACTCGGGCTCGAGGTCGGTTATGAAGTCGATCTGTGGGGCCGCATCGATTCACTGGTTGAAGCCGAGCAGTTGCGCGGCAGGGCTGCGGAGGAAGCGTATCATGCAGCGGCGCTCAGTCTTTCGGCGCAGGTGACCGTCGCCTGGCTGCAGTATGTGGAAGGGTTGCGGCAGAGGGATTTGTTGACTCAGCAGATTGAGGCCAACCAGAAAATTCTGAAAATCAGCGCCGACGTGCTTCGCCAGCGGCAGTTGATCGAGTCGACACGCGAACAACTCTATGCGGTGGAATCGACAATTGGGCTGCAGTGGCACCAGTTGCAACTTTTGAAAGGCAAAGCGCCCCAGGAACCGGCAGTCGTAACGGAGGCGGAGTTGCCCGGCATGCCGCCGTTGCCGCAAACCGGTTTGCCCAGCGACCTGGTGCGACGGCGCCCCGACCTGCGACAAACCTTTTACGAGCTCGAGGCTCTGGATGCCGATCTGGCCGCGGCCGTGGCCAACCAGTATCCGCGACTCAACCTGTTCGCCTCGCTTTCTTCCTCCGCCAACTCTCCGGAAAGTTTATTCGACACCTGGGTGGCTTCTGTGGCCGGGCAAATTGTCGCGCCTCTGTTCGACGGCGGCCAGCGGCGTGCGGAAGTGGATCGTCGGGAAGCACTCCTTGGCGAGGGGGCGGCGAACTATATGCAGACCACTCTGGAAGCATTCGGGGAAGTGGAAGCCGCTCTTTTGCGTGAGGCGCAGCAGCAGCGCATCATGAAAAGTCTGGAACGTCAGTTAACCCTCAACAAGATGACCTACAAGCAGTTGCGGGTACAGTATATTAATGGGGCCTCGGATTATCTCTCAGTTCTGGTTAATTTAATCGAAGGCCAGCGCCTGCAGCGCGATCTCCTGGCCACCAAACGGGTGCTGTTGGAAATTCGGGTCGCGCTCTACCGCTCGCTGGCTGATGGCGTCGCAAAAAGTCCGCCCCACTGCGTTACAGTGTTTTTTCAGGACCTCGACATACAACATGTATGCCTTCACCCCTGAAAACCCACTAAGCCTTGTGGGACGAAATTTTTGCTTAGCCATCTCAGGACTTTTTGCGAGTGCATCAACTTTAACAGAAGCCACTTTAAATTTTTTCTGGAAATATAACGGATTATGTCAGAAAACCCAGAAGATCGCACCGGTAAAGCAAAACAGATCGTCGCCACCCTGGTGATTTGTGCGGCCATCGCGCTGGCAGCGGTGGGCATCATTTACCTCATTCACGCCACCGAACCTACCGCGAAAAAATCCGGTGCGACCCGAAAAAGCGCAGCCCTGGTGGAAGTGATCTATCCGAAGCGCGGGGACTACCGCCCTGTGATTACGGCGCTAGGGACCGTGGAGCCGGCCCGGGAAATCCAGCTGAGCCCCCGGGTCAGCGGGCCGATAATTTCCATGACGAAGGGCTTTATTCCCGGTGGCTTCGTTAACCAAGGCGAAGTGTTGCTGGAAATTGATCCGGCGGACTATCACAATAATCTGGCCATGCGCCAGAGCCAACTGCATCAGGCCCAGGCCGAGCTTGAACAGGAACTCGGACAACAACGGGCAGCCCAGCAGGAGTTTGCCCTGCTGGGTGAGGAAATCGAAGAAGCCAACCGGTCCCTGATTCTGCGCGAACCACAAATTCGCAGTGCAAAGGCACGTGTCGAGGCTGCCAGGGCGGAGTTGGACATGGCCAAGCTGGATCTCAGCCGTACCCGGTTGCGCGCTCCATTCGACGCCCAGATTCTCTCGCGCAGCGTGAACCTCGGTTCGCAGGTGTCGCCTGGAGACCCGCTGGCACGGCTGGTTGGTATCGATGAATATTGGATCATCGCATCTATCCCGCAGGCGGATTTACAGTGGATCCAATTCCCCAAGGCCGGCGAGCGTGGAGCTCCGGCAGAGATCACCAAATCGGGAATCTGGGGCAAGGGCGTTTCTCGTAAAGGCGAGGTAAAACGACTGATTGGCGCCCTGGACAATGAAACGCGCCTGGCCCGCCTGCTCATACCCATCGAGGATCCGCTGGCCCGCCAAACCGAAGGGCCGAAGTTGCTATTGGGTACGGTGGTGGAGGCAAATATCGCGGCAAACCGGCTGGAAGGCGTTTACCGGCTTGAGCGCGACTATTTGCGCCAGAATGATACGGTTTGGGTTCATAACGAAGGGAAACTGAATATTCGAGAAGTAAATGTCGTTTTCCGGGATTTGCACTACGTTTACATCCGAGACGGGCTTAAAGAAGGCGAGGCTGTGGTAACGACCAACCTGGCGACCATCGCGGAAGGCATCCTCCTGCGCATTGAAGACGGAACCACTCAAAGCGGAGAAAATCCATGAGTGCCCTGCCCGACAAACCGGTCGAAGGCACGATTGGATGGATGGCGCGCAATTCCATCGCGGCTAACCTGGCGATGGTCATTTTATTTGTCGGAGGCCTGTTTTTCGCAGCCAACATGCAGAAGGAAGTTTTTCCGGAATTTGAACTGGATATTGTCACTGTGAATGTGGGCTATCCCGGGGCCGCGCCCAGTGAAGTCGAGCAGGGGATTTTGCTGCCCGTCGAAGAGGCTATCGCAGGCGTGGACGGGATC
>CALZIZ010000041.1 GCA_945787465.1 uncultured Desulfuromonadales bacterium | reverse complement strand
CACCTTGGGGATATTCAGAGCGGCGATCTGCTCCGAGAGTTCCCGCAGCCTGCGAAAATAGGGGCGCACCTGTTCGGTGTCGTCAAAATAGGGAGGCAGTGTCATCAGGCCGCGGATGCGCACATGCTCAAGTGCTGCCACCTGGCGCACCAGATCGACGACCTGCTCTTCGCTGGTCCCCGACTTGGTTGCTTCGGCGCCAAGGTTGACCTGGATCAGGATGTCGACCTGCTGGCCGATTTTTCTCCACTGCCGGTCGATTTCCCGGGCCAGGGACAGGCGGTCGACGGAATGGATCATCGCCACCTTTTCGCCCAGGTATTTCACTTTGTTGCTCTGCAGGCCGCCAATGAAATGCCATTCGACGAGGCTCTGGACCTGCTCGGCCTTGGTGACGAACTCTTGAACGTAGCTTTCGCCGAAGAGCTTCTGGCCCGCTTGGGCTGCAGCGACGATCATTTCGGCGGGCTTGGTTTTGGATACGGCCACCAGGCGCACCTCCGCGGGGTTTCGTCCGATGTGGGCGCAGACGGTGTCGATACGTTCCCGGATGTCGCTGATGTTGGCCTTGATGTTCATAGTAAGTTCACCTTTGCAGGGGCAGCACTGGTGCCTGCCCGATGATTACGGGGGACCCGCGCAAGGCAAAGGGCACCCACGTAGGGGCGCCCCTTGTGGGTGCCCTTGGTGGTGCCCCTACGGCTTTTCGTTAAAGAGCTTCACCGCCCCGATACGTTCGAGGACTTCAACCAGCTCGCAAAGCGGCAGGCCGACGACATTGGTGTAACTGCCCTCGATGGCCAGGACCATAAAGGCTCCGAGGCCCTGGATGGCATAGGCACCGGCCTTGTCCATCGGCTCTCCCGAGGCAATGTACCCCGCGATCTCCTGCTCTGTCAACTCCTTGAACCGGACCTTGGTGGTCACTGCTCCGGCAATGGTCGAGCCGCTCTTCCGGTCGTGAACGGCGTACCCGGAAAGGACCCTGTGGCTGCGCCCGGAGAGGGAGCGCAGCATGGTAGCGGCGTCCTCGGTATCCTGCGGTTTTCCCAGTATGGTTTCATCCCGCAGCACTATGGTGTCACTGCCGATGAACCAGCGTCCGGGGATCTCATTGCGCCCGGCGACCTCAAGGGCCTTGTCCTTGCTCAGGCGCACCACATGCTGCTGAGGGCTCTCTCCGGGAAGGTGTTCCTCGGTGGCCCGGCTTGGTTCGACCTGAAAGCAAATACCTACCTGCGACAGAAGTTCGCGGCGACGCGGCGACGCAGAAGCCAATACGATATCGGTAGAAGGCATCATATTTCTCCTCGATTCTTCAGTTTCTAGGTGTTTCTGACGGATTTTAAAATATGTGGCCGGAAAGGCTCAACCGTGATTTTGCTTGAGGCTGTTTTTCTGGGAGGGTTCGAAGAGGACCAGGCGGTTGCGGCCTTCCTCCTTGGCTCGGTACAGGGCAATATCTGCAGCGTTGATAAGCCCATTGGCCGTATCGCCGTCTTTGGGAAAAGAGGCCAGGCCGATGCTGGTGGTCAGCCGCCCCTGGGGCAGCCCCTCCTCACCGTGGAAGGGTTCGTTCTCGATGGCGCGGCGAATGCGCTCGCCAACGAAAATCGATTCCTTTTTGTTGGTTCCCGGAAGGACGATGCAAAACTCTTCACCGCCATAGCGGGTGACGATATCCATGTCCCGCGCAGAACATTTGAGGAGTGCTGCAGCCCGTTTGAGGGCATTGTCCCCGGCCAAGTGCCGTGAATTCCTGCTTCTGCCGTGAGCTGCGGTTCAGTTCCTCCTGCAGACGTTCTTCGAGCAGGCGGCGATTGTAGATGCCGGTGAGCGGGTCGGTCACCGACAACTCTTCGAGGGCCGAGGTGCGCTCAATAGATGCTGCACGCTCGATCATCAAGGCTGCATGGGCGGTAAAAGAGCTGAGCAGGTCCAGATCCGTCTGGGTAAAGGTCGGCTGGCCCTCCTTGTCTGAAAAATTCAGGACCCCGATCGTGCGGTCTTTGACCTTGAAGGGCAGGCTGATAAACGATTTGTTTTTGAACCGGGGGCGATTGGCAATGGCTGTGCGGCGGTCCTTTTCGATGTCGTTGACCAGCAGGGGGAAGCCGCTGCGTGCCACTTTGCCGGCAATGCCTTCGCCGCAGGGTACCGACATGCTCCTGGCCAGTGCCTGGTTCATGCCCTTTGCCGCCACAATGTTAAGGGTCCCCCCGATCTCGTCAACCAGCATCAACGACCCCCGCGTGGCCTGCAGCAGGTCCGCGGCGAGATCGACGAGCTTCTGGTAAAGCCCCTGGCGACTTTCGATGACCGAAAGGGCACTGATCATGGTGAGCAACTGGTTGGAAAAATCGTTCTTGAGCCGGTACTCCCGTTGCTGACGCAGATGCAGAAGCCTTGCTGCAGCCCTGCCGCTGAGCAGTTCGATGAGCAGCAGGTCCCTGGTTGGGAGATCAGCGTCGAACAGGGCCAGAAGTCCAAGGTGCTGGCCAGCACTGACCAGGGGCACGATCAGGGTGCGGTTGACGACGATTTGCGGAAACAGGGCCAGGGCTTCATCCCCTAAAGCGACGGGCTTGCCGGCGGGATTTTCGTTGATAAACTCCGCTATCCGCCTTGGTGCCGGCTGACCCTGATCCCGTGGCAGGCCCAGAGCGGCCTGAAGCCGGTAACCGTGACCATTGTCGGATTCCAGTACCAGGGCAATCCGGGGCAGGTCAAAGAGGATCAGCAGGGTTTCGTTCAGAAGCTCCGCCAGCTCTTCGACGGTTTCGGCACAGTCGATCGCAGTGGAGACCTCGGCCAGGGCGCTGAGTCGGTGGGTGGTTTTATTCAGAGCCAGGGCATAGATACTGTTGCCCAGAATCGAGGGCATGGCCTGGTGAATTTCTGTGGCTGTTTCTTCGATCTGCTGGCGGGTTGCCGCAGGCAAGGCTTCCAGGCGCTCGAGCAGTGACTCCCCGTCGGCATTGGTGGAGTTGGAGATTTTTTCCAGCAGGGCGAGATCAGGAGCCTGGTCACGAACGCCGCCGGCGAGGAGGCAACATGATTCGGCGTAGTCTGGAGGAAAAGGGACGGCAAAGTTCCACAGGCCGCTGGTACAGCGAAATACCTTGGGTTGTCCATCGGCAAGCGCCTGTCGGGCAGCGTCCTGATGGTCATTGAGGCACCCCGGCCCACAGAGGGAGTTGTGGCCAATGGCCTTGCTCAACTCCTTCTGGGCCATCTGCTCTGCCGCCAGGCTGTCCTTGGGGCAATAGGCGGCCAGGTTGAAGTTGGCCAACCGTGGGTGCCTTTGCAGGGTCTCCAAAAGCTCCCCGGGACTTATGTGGGTATGCTGATCCTGGGTCACGACGCTCTCGCTGGTTCCCGTTTCGCGGCGGACCTGCCTTCGTCACCATGCAATGGGCGGGGCAGGCTCCTGGCGGGGGTGGCGAACAGATCCGTCCGTGGGGGGGGCGGTCTTCGGGGAAGCGCCGCTGCCTGCTGGAACCGGTTCGATAGCTACCCTTCCCTGGATAGCTCACACTGGAATACCTTTTTGCCGGGGGGGAAGGTCAGGTCTCCGTCGCAGGTGCAGATCGGCCACCAGGTGGCAGGCAGATGCAGGTCAAGCGCAGACCGATCAAGCGGTCTTGAGGGTCTTGTGCTTGGTCCGAGAAGGGCGCAGCCAGAGCTCTGTTGACGGGTGAACAAGCTCGGCACGGGAAAGAAAGGCCCCCCCTTTTTCCGGCCGAACTAAAGGTGAACTGTTACGTTAATTGCAATAGAAAATGAATCAGTTCGACACGATACCAGCAAAGGATTTAAAAAACAACCGACAATTAGGCTCTCGAACACTTATCTCTTCTCGGGGAGAGGGGCTCAAAGGTGCCCCGAGCGGGACCTTTCGAGCGCCTCCCACCAGGGAGCCAGATCATCCAAAGCCCTTGCCGCCATGGCCAGACGGCGGTCGGCGCGTTTCATTTTTTTTCCGCCCAAAGGCGGGAACAGCCCGTAGTTGACGTTCATCGGCTGAAAATTTTCCGGCTCGGTGTCGATCAGGTGCCCAAGCAGCGCACCCAGGGCGGTGGTGACCGGCGGCAGCTCAGGCGTCAGCTCCCGCATCACCCGGGGGGCGAAAATGCCGGCCAGAAAGCCCATGGCCGCCGATTCCACATACCCCTCTACCCCGGTGATCTGCCCGGCGAAAAAGAGTCGCGGGTCGCTCTTGAACTGCAGGGTACGGTTCAGGCAGGTGGGGGCGTTGATGAAGGTGTTGCGGTGCATGCTGCCCAGGCGCTCGAAGCTGGCCTGCTCCAGGCCTGGGATGGTGCGGAAGATCCGGCGCTGTTCGGGGTAGGTCAGTTTGGTCTGAAAACCGACCAGGTTGTAGAGGGTGCCATGGCGGTTGTCCTGGCGCAACTGGACGACGGCAAAAGGGTCGCGGCCGGTGCGTGGGTCAGGCAGGCCGACCGGTTTCATGGGGCCGAATGCCAGGGTCATTTCACCGCGCTCGGCCATCTCCTCGATGGGCATGCAGCCTTCAAAGTGAATGAGCTTTTCAAAATCCCGGGCGGCGACCTTGTCTGCGCGCTTAAGTTCCTCGACGAACCTCAAGTATTGTTCTTTGTCCATCGGACAGTTGATGTAGTCGTCGCCGCCTTTGCCGTAACGGGAGGCCCGCCATGCGATGTCGAAGTTGATGGTGTCTGCTTCGACGATCGGCGCGATGGCGTCGTAGAAATAGAGGTGGTCCGCGCCGGTGAGGCGAGCGATGTCCTGCGACAGGGCTTCTGAGGTCAGAGGGCCTGAGGCGACAATGACCGTACCCTGCTCGGGGATGGCGCTGAGTTCTTCCCTGCGCACCTCGATGGCGGGGTGTGCCTCGATGCGCTCGGTGATATAGTCGGCAAAGGCCTCGCGATCGACAGCAAGCGCTCCTCCGGCGGGCACCGCCGTGGCGTCTGCGGCCTCGATGAACAGGGCTCTGCACCGGCGCAGTTCTTCCTTCAGGCAGCCGACGGCGTTGTTCATGCCGGCACCGCGCAGGCTGTTGGAGCAGACAAGTTCGGCCAGCTGCGGCAGCTGGTGAGCCGGGGAGAACCGTTCGGGCTTCATCTCGTAGAGGGTGACCTGGGCCCCTTCTTGCGCGGCCTGCCAGGCCGCTTCGCAGCCCGCCAGGCCGCCGCCGATTATGATTATATTTTCCAAGGTGTTGGGCTCCTGGTGTCAGGTAACAGGGGCAAAAAAACAAGGCCGGACCCTGAGGTCCGGCCGAAGTGAGCTGCTGAATTATACCTGTCCGATTGTTTATTCTTTCGGTTCGGCTTTTTTGGTCGTCGCTTTCTTTGCTGCAGCTTTTTTCGGAGCGGCTTTCTTAGCTGCGGCCGTCTTTGCTGGGGCCTTTTCGGTGGCGGACTTTTTCGCCGGAGCCTTCTTGGCGGCGATCTTTTTGGCCGGGGTGTCCTCGGTGGCGGTTTTTTTGGCGGTTGCCTTTTTCGCCGGGGCCTTCTTGGCGGCCGGAGCCTTTTTCGCCGCCGGTTTTTTTTCAGGCGGCACGATTTCGAGGCTCCAGTCGCATTCCTCGGTGGGGCACTTGTGGACGGTCCCCCAGCGCTTGGTAACCTTCTCGACGATCAGGGGATTGTCGCATTTGGGGCACGGCTTCTGGATCGGCTGGTCCCAGAGGGCGTATTTACATTTGGGGTAGCGGTTGCAGGAGAAGAAAATTTTGCCGTAGCGGCTCTTTTTCTCCATCAACTCCCCCTCCTTGCACTCGGGGCAGGTGATCCCCAGCGCCTTGGGTTTGACCAGCGGCTGGATGTTCTTGCACTCCGGGTAGGCAGAGCAGGCAAGAAACTTTCCGTAGCGGCCCATCTTGATCAGCATCTGGGCGCCGCATTTTTCGCATTTTTCTTCGGAAACCTCGGGCTCTTCCTGCTCCTCCCCTGAGAGCGGTTCGGTGTGGCGGCACTCCGGAAATCCCGAACAGGCCAGAAAGCGGCCGGAGCGGCCGAGCTTGATAACCAGCGGCTTGGTGCATTCGGGGCAGCTGCGGTCGGTCTTCTCGGTGGTCACCTCTTCCTTGGTGACCTCCTGTTCCTTCTGGTTGAGCAGGCCGATGAACGGTTCCCAGAATTCCTTAAGGAGCGGGCGCCATTTCTCCTCGCCCCGGGAGATGGCATCGAGATCCTCTTCGAGCTTGGCGGTGAAGTCGTAGTCGACGTATTTGAAAAAATGCTTTACCAGCAGGTCGTTGACAACCATGCCGACATCTTCGGCGTAGAAAGCGCGTTTTTCAAGCCGGGCGTATTTACGGGTCACCAGGGTGTTCATGATGGCCGCGTAGGTCGAAGGCCTGCCGATCCCGTATTCCTCGAGGATCTTGACCAGGCTGGCTTCGGTATAGCGAGGCGGCGGCTGGGTGAAGTGCTGATCGGGAAACAATTCCTTACGGGAGACGGCCTCGCCCTCTTCCATGGGCGGCAGCATACCCTCCTGCTCTTCGCCGGGCTCGTCGGTGCCCTCGATGTAGAGTTTCATGAAACCGGGAAAGCGGATGACCTGGCCGGTGGCGCGGAAGGTGAAGCTCTGGCCCTCAGCAGGCAGAGAACTTATGTCGACGGTGGTCGCATCGAGAATCGCAGAGGCCATCTGCGAGGCGACGGTCCGGGTCCAGATCAGCTGATAGAGCCGATGTTGATCGGAGGAGAGGAACGGCTTGACCTTGTCCGGGGTGTTGGCGACGGTGGTCGGGCGCACAGCCTCGTGGGCCTCCTGGGCGTTTTTAGCCCGGTTTTTGAAGGTCCGCGGTTTGGCCAGGGCGTAATCTTCGCCGAACATGCTGGTAATGACTTCGCGGGCTTCGGTGGTGGCTACCGAGGACAGAACCACCGAGTCGGTACGCATGTAGGTGATCAGGCCGACGGCCCCTTCGCCGATGTCGATGCCCTCGTAGAGTTTCTGGGCCACCGACATGGTCTTGCGGGCTGAAAAGCCGAGCTTGCGGCTCGCTTCCTGCTGCAGGGTACTGGTGGTGAAGGGGGCGGCCGGGTTGCGCTTTTTCTCTTTTTTGACCAGGGAGCTGACCGCAAAGGAGCGTTGGGCAATTTCCTCGGTCAGGGCGCTGGCCTGCTCTTCGCTGCCGATGGCGAACTTGTCGAGCTTGTTGCCGTCAATCGCTTGCAGTCTGGCCTTGAGTTCCTTGCCCTTGGCTGATTCGAGAAGGGCCTCTATGGTCCAGTATTCCTGGGCCTCAAAGGCGGCGATCTCTTTTTCACGCTCGCAGACCAGGCGCAGGGCGACGGACTGGACCCTGCCTGCCGAAAGTCCGTAACGGATCTTTTTCCAGAGAAAAGGCGAAAGGTTGAAGCCGACCAGATAATCGAGGATGGAGCGAGCCTGCTGGGCGTCGACCAGTTCGCGGGCGATCTGCCGGGGTTCGGCCATGGCCTCCTGGATGGCGCCCTTGGTGATTTCGTGAAAGGTCACACGCCTGACCTTCGGCGTCGAAGAATTTTCGTCCAGGCCCAGCGCCTCGAGCAGGTGCCAGGCGATCGCCTCGCCTTCGCGGTCGGGGTCAGTTGCGAGGATCAGTTCGTCGCTTTGGGATGCTTCTTTCTTAAGCGTGGCGATGTGCTTCTGACTTTCGGGCAGCACATGGTATTTCGGTTCGAAATCGTTCGCGACGTCGACCGAGCCCTGCTTGCTGGGCAAAGCCCGAACATGCCCGTAAGAGGCCAGAACCTTGTAGCCTTTGCCGAGAAATTTTTCGATGGTTTTCGCCTTGGCCGGCGATTCGACGACCACCAATGATTTTGCCATGGTATGCCTCTAAAAATATCAGGCGCAAGGCTAATGGCCAGGGAAAAAAACAATGGGGTAGGTTTTCCCCGTTGCCCATGGCCTGCCGCCTGTTGCCTGGGGTTAGAACCTGGGTCAGGTAAAAATCAAAAAGGCTGCAGGTGTTCCTGCAGCCCGTGTCAGATGATGCCTAGTGGTAAAGTCGCGACCAGTCGTCTTCGAGGAAACAGTCGACTTCCCGTCGCCATTCGTCCTGTGACCGGGCGAAAAGGGTCAGAGCCGAGATCGCCTTGACCTCTTTGAGGGTCACCTCATCTTCAGCCGTTTGCAGGGAGCGGTCGATGATTTCTTCAAGAAGCTCGTCATCGACGATGCCCATGCTTCGCAGCCGGAACAGAAACCCGCGAGCTTCCATGGACATGGCCCGATTTTCCTCGGGAGTGAAGATCCGGAAGGAGGGCTGGGTCAATTCAGTGCGAGACCGCGATGAACTGGCCAGGGAGATGTTTTCCATCCAACTGAACGCAGCGTCGATCTCTTCGGCTTCAAAGCCTTCTGAAAGCAGTTCCTCAACGATTTCGCTCTCGGTCATGAACTGGCGTTCTTCCATGACGTACTGAGCAATGATACTAACTATAGCCAGAACCCGCTCTCTCAAGAATACTCCTGTTTTGAACTATGGTTCGTCGGACTTTACCTGCCTCGAATAAACCGCATACCGGGCAGTTGCTGGACTCCACCCTGAAGTTCCAGGTGCAGTAAAATAGCTGAAACCTCCATGGGTGTCAAGCCACTTTTCCGGACCAGATCGTCGACGTGAAGCGGCTCAGAACCTAGGTTTTTAAAGACTTTAAGCTGTTGCGTGGTCAGACAACGGGCCAGGCTTTCTTCCTTCTGGCGGACCTTGGCCAAGGGTCGATCAGGCCACAAAACCTGAAGGATGTCCTGAGGTTCAGTGACCAGGTAGGCACCGTCTTTGAGCAGCTGGTTGACCCCGCGGCCGGTGTCGAGGTGAACCGGTCCGGGAACGGCAAAAACCTCCCGTCCCTGCTCCAGGGCGAATTCGGCGGTGATCAACGAGCCGCTGCCCTCGGCAGCCTCGACCACCAGGGTCCCCTGGCAGAGGCCGCTGATGATGCGGTTGCGTCCCGGAAAATGGCCGGCCAGCGGCGGAGTGCCCGGCGGGTATTCGGAGAGAATCGCCCCTTTTTTCAGAACCTGTTGAAACAGGCGGGCGTTTTCCGGGGGGTAGACCCGGTCGATGCCGCAGCCGAGCACGCCGAGGGTGTAGCCCTCGCCATCAAGCGCCCCCTGGTGAGCGGCACTGTCGACCCCTCGGGCCAGGCCGCTGATGATGGTGACGTCCCGGGCTGCAAGCTCCCGGCAGATTTCTCTGGTTAAATTCAGGCCTGTAGCGGACGCTCGGCGTGAGCCGACAACCGCAAGGGCTTGCTGGCCTGGAATGCGGCCGCGAATGTAGAGCAGCGCCGGAGGGTCGTGAATGGTGCGCAGCAGGGCGGGGTAGTCATCGCCGTCCCAGAGGCTGACGATGTGCACTTCCAGCTTCTGCAGGCGTTGCAGATTCTTGAGAAAAACCGGGGCATCAGTTTCGGGCAGGCCCCCGGCGACATCCCGCCTTATGCCGGCTTTCTCGCGCCAATGGGCCGGGGTTGCCGCCAGGATGGTATCGAGAGACCCGAAAGCCTCCATGAGGCGAAGAATACCCACTCGCCCCAGACCTCTGGTCAGGTGCAGGCGCAGCCAGCCTTGCTGTTCAAGGTTCATCCGGCAAACCTCCAAAAAGGAAAGGATTGAAGTCGCCCTCAATCCTTTCGAAATGTTTTAATAAACGCTCAGGGGCTATTATTCGATGACGGTAAAGATCCGGTCTCCGCGATACAGGGGCTCGGTCGCTTTCAAGACCAGGGCGGTGGCTGTATGGGCGCGGGTATCCAGCACCACGGCGCTGCCGAGCAAAACATCGGGCAGCTCGATGGTTTCATCTTGCAGTGCCAGTTCGGTTCCCTTGCGGGGGCGTGAGATGTAGAGCATGTTGCCTTCAGCAAGGCCGTCGCCGGCGCCCAGGTCGAGATAAATGACATCGTACTGGCCGAGGGAAAGCTGGCCGTTGAGGGCTGAGAGCAGGTTGCCGGAAAGCTCACGGTCGGCCTTTTTCAGGGTGATTTCAAGCTTGGGGGGCAGGTAGGGCCTGAGCTTTGCCCCTCGTTGAATTTCCCGCTGCGAGCCGATGATGGCGGCGGTGGCGACCGTATCGTGGATCTCGATGACCTGCAGGGAGCCCAGTTCGGCGACCTGGAACCCCACCGGTTCTCC
Organism: uncultured Desulfuromonadales bacterium; assembly: GCA_945787465.1. GTDB lineage: Bacteria > Desulfobacterota > Desulfuromonadia > Desulfuromonadales > Trichloromonadaceae > CALZIZ01. The sequence continues at coordinate 21,014 of CALZIZ010000041.1, read as the reverse complement.
TGTCAAAGGATGGAGAACCTCCTGGTCGATATCAAAAATTGAAAAGAGGTCACCAGGTCGGGTGCCCTGAAGATTCTGCATTTTCAGAAACACCTTGTCGCCATTGGCCATCATGATGCGGTTGTCGACGGTGTCGACCAGGGTGCCGGCCGATTTGAGTTCTTCGAGGCTGACAAAACCCGGGGCGCCGGCCAGAGACTTGATGGTGATAGCTGTCTGGGGAACGGGCAGGGCAGGGCCCCGGCCTGCGGGCATTGCCTCTGCGACGCCTTCTTCGGGGAGGAACTCGATGCGGTCGTCGTAGATGGCGACCCTCTGTCCCGGGTAGATGAAGTGGGGGTTTTTCACATAAGGGTTGTGGGACCAGAGGTTGGGCCAGTAGTAGGGGTCTTTGAGAAAGCGCTCGGAGATGCCCCAGAGGGTATCGCCTTTTTTAATGGTGTAAATACGGGCCGGTCCCTGCGCCAAGGCGGACAGGGGGAGGAGCAACATACAAGTCAGCAGAAGAGCTTTTCGAAAAATCATTCAATCCCCCGTGGTCATTGATAATCTACATGGAATCGAGGTTCAGAGGCTTGCGGGCCGCCGGGCTGTCCGGATATCGCTGTCGCAGAATCCGTAATGCCTCCTCGGCCTGCCAGGTCTGGTCTGTCTGTTTAAGGGCCGCGGCGATCTTCCAGAGTGCGTCGGGGGCCTTTGCCCCTTGAGGATAGTCATTCACGACCTTTTCAAACTCGGCGATGGCCCGATCATATTGTTTTTTGGAGTAGTAGCATTCTCCGAGCCAAAATTGTGCGTTGGCGGCATAATCGTTGTTCGGATAGAGGCGCAGGAACGATTCAAAACCGAGAATTGCCTGGTCAAAGCGCCCTGAGGCGTAGTCGGAAAAGGCCTTGAGGTAAATTTCGGTGGGCGAAAGAGTCTGGTTGACCCGCGGCGGGCTCGGCGCTGTCTGGCCACTGGGGGATGGCTGTATTCTGGCCATTTCCCGGGGGACAGTGCCCCTTTGTGCCACCTGGCTGCCCTGCAACTGCTCGAGCAGGCCCTGTTGTTGTTGCACCTTGCTTTCAAGGTTGCCGATGGTGGTCTGCAGCTGCTGGATCTGCGCGGCCAGGTCCTGCTGTTGGCTCAGCAGGCGGTCCACCTGCCGGTTTGCAGGGCCAGGTGGAACCGCGCAACCCACAATAATCAGGGCCAGGGTGATAATGGATAGGGGTGTGCGCATGGTAAGCTTGCCTCGGTTGGCGACCTGTTGACACAATTTGCGTGGCAAAAATTTCCTAAAAAGTATAAGCTTTTTAGGCCCTTGTCAAGCGGGAATGGTTTCTGTCAGCGAGGCTTGCCAAGGGGCAGGGGGCTTTTTTCGGACCCTCGGAATGACCTTAGTTACTGAATTTAAGGATTTTTATAATGAGCCAAGTAGAACTTCTGGCCCCGGCCGGCGACCTGGAAAAGCTTCAGACTGCCATCGATTACGGTGCCGACGCTGTTTACGCCGGCGGTGAGCAATTCGGTCTGCGGGCCCAGGCCGGCAATTTCAACCTCGATCAGCTGGCCCGTGCCAGAGAATTGACTGCTTCCCGTCAAAAAAAACTCTACCTGACCCTCAACGCTTACCTGCGCTCGGCAGAAGAAGAGGGCCTGGTCGCTTACCTGGAGCAGTTGAGTGAGCTCGATCTCGATGCCTATATCGTCTCCGATCCGGGGGTGCTGGCCCTGGTGCGGCAGGTTGACCCGCAGCGCTCGATTCATCTTTCGACCCAGGCCAATACCACCAATGCGGCAGCCGCGAGGTTCTGGCACCAGGCCGGGGTCGACAGGGTGAACCTGGCCCGCGAGCTGAGCCTCGATGAAGTGCGCAGCATTCGAAAGGGCGCCGACCTTGAGCTTGAGGTCTTCGTTCACGGCGCGCTCTGTGTCGCCTATTCGGGGCGCTGCCTGCTGTCGACAGCGCTCACCGGGCGCAGTGCCAACCAGGGGGCCTGCGCCCAGCCCTGCCGCTGGCGCTACGCGCTGATGGAGGAGACCCGCCCGGGTCAGTACTTTCCCATTGAAGAAGATTCCCGCGGTACTTATATCATGAACAGCCGTGACCTTTGCCTCATCGAGCATCTGCCCCAACTTGTCGCCGCAGGCGTCAACAGCCTCAAAATCGAAGGCCGGATGAAGACCCGTTACTATGTGGCGGCAGTAACCCGGGTTTACCGGGCGGCCCTCGACAGTCTGCTCGAGGACCCGCAGAAATACCGGTTCGACCCGGCCTGGAGGGATGAACTCGACATGGTCAGTCATCGCCCCTACGACACCGGGTTTCTCTTCGGGGGCGGGGACCAGGCCCAGGTGCACAGAGAAGATTCCCTCTACCGCCGCACCCACGACTTTGTAGGAGTGGTCCAGCAGGTCTTCGCTGACGGCCGCGCCCTGGTGCAGGGGCGCAACCGCTTTTTTTCCGGCGAGGTCCTCGGCCTCATCGGCCCGACCATGCGCCAGGCCGAATTTCAGGTCGGCGACCTCGCCACCGAGCAGGGCGTCCCTCTCGAGGTCGCCCAGCCCAACGCCCTGGTCGTCACGGCCCTGCCGCCCGGGGCCCAACCCGGCGACTTGCTCCGCAGACAAAAGGAGCAAGGTTAAGAGGCTGGAGGCTGGGGGCTGGGGGCTGGGGGCTGGAGGCTGGGGGCTGGAGGCTGGAGGCTGGGGGCTAAAGGCTAAAGGCCAGAGTTCAACCCGATGCCCACCTGAGGTGTTACGCTTTTCCTGTCACCTGTCACCTGCCTTTAAGGGAATTGCCAGAACCGGCGGGTTTCGACGTCACAGCAGGTCAGGGTGCGTCCGTAGGCGGCTCCGGTGTCGAGGCCTAGTTTGTTTTTTTCGACAAGGGGCTGCTTCAGCGGGGTGTGGCCGAAGACGATGGTTTTGCCCCAGTCGTAATCCGAATTGATAAATTCTCCGCGGATCCAGAGCAGGTCTTTTTCCTGCTGCTTCTCAAGGGGCAGGCCCGGGCGCAGCCCGGCATGAACGAAGATAAACCGCTCGGTTTCAAAGTAGAGGGGCCGTTCTGCGAGAAAAGCTGTGTGCTCATTGGGGATGCGGATGCCCTGATCAGTTTTGTAGCTTTGCAGGGTGGTGTCGCCGCCGTTGATCAGAAAGGAGAGACGGTCGCGGTCGGCTAGAAAATCGAGAAACATCGCCTCGTGGTTGCCCTTGAGAAAGACGCTGCGGGGTAGAGCCTTCCTCAGCTCAATCAGGTATTCGACTACCCCTCGCCCGTCGGGACCGCGGTCGATGTAGTCGCCGAGAAAGACCAGTTGGTCCTCATGGGTTGGGCCGACCCTTTCAAGCAGCCCCTTGAGCTGCTCCAGGCAGCCGTGGATATCGCCTACGGCAAGCAGCCGGCCTGGTCCTGTTGGCTCGCCCATCACGCTCTCCTTGTTGATCGATTTCTTTTGTTACCTGCCCCCAACTCACGGATTCGGATTCAGGTATTAAGTTTAACGCAGATCCCGGGTTTCCCCTGGTCAATCTCCCCAATTTGTCACCTGCCAGCCGTCTTTTTGCTCCGAAACAAAGAGCCTGGACCGTCTCCTGAGGGGTTTTTTTATGTGTTTTCAGGTGGTTGTCGGCACTGAGCGAGTTGGCATCCGATTTGTAGGGCATAAATGGCAAAGGCTTAATTGCAGCGCTATCTGGAGGTTCAACCGACATGTCAGGGGGGGGCGAACTATGAAACGGATTCTGTGGGTGATCGGGGCGGTGACTTTGCTGATGGCAGCAACGGTGGCGGGCGCCGAAACAAAACCACTGGGGCGGCAGGTAGAGCTGGGTACCGACTGGCAGCAAGCCGGGCTGGTTTTCTCGGAGGACAAAGCGGATGCCGGATTTGTTGCGGCTATGGACTCCCCCCGATCCGCCCAGCGTACGAAAAAGGCCGTTCCAGTGCTGGCCAGGCTGGAATCAGCCATGAACCTGGTGCGATTTTCAATTGATGGTGATTCTCTTCATGACCCGGTCTACTGCCTCCGGCTCTGCCTGGGCTGGTAGCTTCTTTCCCCGATTTGTCGATGAACCGCTACGGCGAAGCTTTTCAATGTACAAAATTTCGGCAGATTGTCCCTTTCTTCTTGCCCAATGTACAAAAAATTGTACATCGAGTCCTGTTCTTTTCTTAGTTTTCTGTTTTATTCATCTGCTTATTTTCTGGCAAGTCTCTTGCTAAAAGAATTTCTTCAGCGTGTGGGGAGTGGGTCAGATGTCCTCTCCCTGGGCGACCTGGATCTTGACCACTCTGCTGCAGCCCCTCTTGCCCGTGAGTTCCCGGTAAAGCCTGCCGAGGAACTTAATCGTGACCACCTTGTGAATGTAAGCCTGAGTCCAGCGGTAGAGATGTTTGCGCCAGCGCCTCGGGTTCGGGTCGCCCAGCAGCAGCGGGCAGTAATCGGAGAGCAGCAGGGTCACCTCGAGCCCCTGATCAGAGGGCCGGCAGGTGAAGGTCAATTCGCCCCGATCGCATTCGCCGGTTTGTACCAGCAGGCCGCCACAGATGCGCAGGGCGAGACAACAGGCTGTCCCTTCGGTCTTAAGTGGCGACTCGGTAAAGCTGAGTAGCGCAATGCGGCAGCCCGCAAGACGAAACTCGAGCCTGCCATGGGCCCGGGTCGGCCGCACCAGGGTTCCGGTAAATCCTCGAATATGCACCAGGTAGCGCTCGAGCAGATGCTCGGGAGTTAATCTGTCTGCATACTCTGGGGGGATGACCAGGCGCTGCAGCGAGTAGACCGAAGCGTCCTGCTGCAAGACCTGCTGGCAGGCAATATCGATGTCATTGGCCATGGGGCTTCCTTCGAGGTAGGCATCTCGGGAGCTTTTGCGAGAGCATCATGGTTGATCTGGTCTATTTTATATTGACAACGGAGAGTTCCGTCAAGACTTACTGCCGCTGGCTTGTCAGTCCTATTCTCTACCTCTTCGCCTTCGCCGGCAACCTTCACCCTGCCTGTTGCAGCAATCAGATTTATGCTGTTTCTCCACGGGGCCATTTGGTAACATGCCATGAATTGGATGATTAAGGAATTTTCTGGGTTCGCTCTGTGGCATGGGCCGCTCAGCGTGTGCTCAACATCTCGACCATAAAATCTGACCTGAATTAGAAAGTCTGTAGTGATGAGCATGAAGATTAAATTGATCGCCAACCCGGTTGCCGGTGGTGATGCCGGGCAGAAGATCGACCGCGCCGTCAACTGGTTGGGCAACCAGGGCCACGACGTCGAGCTGTTTTTGACCACGGCCCGCGGCGATGCTTCTGAAGCTGCCCGCAAGGCCCGGCAGGAGGGGGTGGACCGGGTGATCGCCGCCGGAGGCGACGGCACCCTGAATGAGGTGATCAACGGCCTGGCTCCCTCGTCGATCCCCCTGGCCTTCGTCCCTTTGGGGACCACCAACGTCTTCGCCCTCGAAGCGAACATCCCCTTCGACACCGAGGCGGCCTGCCGGATCGCCGTGGAGGGAGAGCCTCGGCCGGTCTGCCTCGGCATGGCAGGAGAGACCCGATTCATTCTCATGGCCGGGGTCGGCTATGATGCCGAGACCGTCTACCGGGTTGATACCCGTCTCAAGCGTCGCACCGGAAAGTTCGCCTACCTGGTGAGCGCCCTGAAAGTGCTATGGAGCGGTCCCTTTTCTCCCATAGAGCTCGAGACTGAGGATGGCCGGGTGCTGCGTGGTTACAACCTGATCGTTTCTAACGGCAGGTTCTACGGCGGCCGGTTCTCCATTACCCCCCAGGCATCGCTGCTTGCCGAACAGCTCGACGCCTGCTTGTTTCTACAGCCAGGCCGCTGGAGTTTTCTCTGCTCGATGCTGAAAATTGCCTGCAATAGAACACTTTCCCACCCCGAGGTTGAGATGTTGCGGGTGAAGGAATTGAAGGTTAGAAACGGCGGCGTTCCTGTGCAGATCGACGGCGATTTTCACGGCTGGCTGCCGATGACCTTTAAGGCCTCCCCGGGCGAGTTGGTGATGGTTTTGCCTGAAGGAACCGGGTAGTTCTGGTTCCTCATCCCCTTGCAGCGCCCAATGAAAAAACAGGCTTTTGTAGGAGCGAATTCATTCGCGAAGCTTTTATCAACCAGGACCTTCGCGGCTGAAGCCGCTCCTACAGGGGGCTTTTCAATTTTAGGGGGGGGGTGGTCATTGGGTACAGGATTGCCGTTTGTGTAGGAGCGAATTCATTCGCGAATTTTTTTCCGACAAACCGAGATAAAGAGGCTGCGGATATTTGAAAGGAATCGATGGTGAGCGACAACAAACGGCAGATTTTCAAGGGCAGGATCGTCTCCCTGGCCATCGAGCGGCACCAGTTGCCCGACGGCCGCACGGCCGATTTCGAGATCGTACGGCACCCCGGCGGGGCGGCTGTGTTGCCGGTGCTGGACGACGGGAGGGTGGTGTTGATCCGCCAGTTTCGCCCTGCCGGAGGTGGAATGATCTGGGAGATCCCCGCCGGCAAGCTGGAGCCGGACGAGAATCCACGGGACTGTGTTGAACGTGAAATCCAGGAGGAGATCGGCTACCGGGCCGGGCATCTGGAAAAGCTCGGCGAGATGCTCACCGCTGTAGGGTTCTGCGACGAGGTGGTGCATCTTTACCTGGCCCGCAAGCTGGAGCCGGTGGCGCAGGCCCTGGAGGCGGACGAATTCATCGAAGTGGTGCCGATGGTCCTGACCGAAGCCTTGGCGCTGGTTGCCCGGGGCGAGATCCCCGATGGAAAAACCCAGTTGGCACTGCTGCTCGCCTCGCAGCAGGGCAAGATCTGAGAGACCTGCCGGAAACCAAAAAGCGGTTGGTTGGACATTCTGCACCGTGTTATGGTCGGAATTCAAAATTCAAAACTTATCTCCCCCCTCCCATTGTGATTTATTCCTTTCATGAGGTCGTTTAATCATGTCGCCTTTGCCTGATGGTTATCCCTCGCCCCGTCATTTGCCTTTTAACCGCCACAGCCTGAACCCATGTTTTGAGCTGGCTTTGTCCAAATCCGATCCCGGCGGAGAGGGCTTCTGGGCGTTGCTTCGCGGCACCGAGCTGCTGGTCTGTGCGGGGCCAGAAGGGCTCTGCCTGCCGTCGGGGCCGTTTCCTGAGACTCTGGCAACAACCGGTCGCAAGCCGGTCTTTATCGGCACCTGGGAGGGGCGCCCTTGCCGGGCTCTCAGGGTTCCCGGGCAGCAGGAACTGCCTGCGGGGATGATCGCAGAAAACCTCCTCGCCAGCCAGCCGCAAGTATCCCTGGCGCAACTTTCGCTCGAGTGGGGCAAGAAGTGCTGCAGCTGCGGCTACTGCCATTACCCCCACATCCACCCCTGCGTCATCGTCCTGGTGCGGCGCCCCGGGCAGGTGCTGCTCACCCGCAAGGCGGAATGGCCCGAGGGCCGCTACAGCCTGGTGGCCGGGTTCCTCGATTTTGGCGAATGCCTTGAAGAGGCGGTGGAGCGCGAAGTGCTTGAAGAGACCGGGGTGACGATCGAAAACGTCCGCTACATCGGCAGCCAGAGCTGGCCCTTTCCCAGTCAGTTGATGATGGGCTTTGTCGCCGATTACGTTAGCGGCGAGGTGCAGGTCGAAGAAAAGGAACTCGAGGACGCCCGCTGGTTCGACCTGGACGACCTGCCCAGGCTCCCCCCGAAGCGCAGCATCGCGCGGTATATATTGGATAATTTTTTAAGGCAGGAGCCGGAAGCCAGGAGGCAGGAGCCAGGGGCTAGGGGCTAGGGGCTAGGGGCTAGGGGCTAGAAAGCGTGATGTGTGATGTGTGATGTGTGATGTGTGATGTGTAAAATGCAACTCGTCACTCGTCACTCGTCACTCGTCACACATTACGCCTTCAGCCTTTAGTCTGCCCTTAAGGAACATAAGGATGGTAGGGCAGATCGAGGGCTCTGGCCACCGAGTCGTTGCACAGGGTGCCGCCATAGGTGTTGACTCCCAGGCGCAGGGCCTCGTCGGCCTTGGCCGCGCGGGCAAGGCCCTGGGCGGCGATTTTGCGCACGTAGGGCATGGTGCTGTTGGTCAGGGCGAAGGTGCTGGTGTTGCTGACAGCGCCGGGCATGTTGGCAACCCCGTAGTGGAGCACCCCGTCAATCTCGTACACCGGATGGTCGTGGGTGGTGGGGTGGGTGGTGGCGACGCATCCGCCCTGATCAACGGCCACGTCGACAATCACGCTGCCCGGGGCCATGGTTCCCACCAGTTCGCGACTGACCAGCATCGGGGCCCGCGCCCCGGTGACCAGTACCGCCCCGATTAACAGGTCGGCCCCGGCTACTTCTTCTTCGATATGCTGGGAGTTGGACATCAGGGTCTGGATGCGGTTGCCGAAATGATCGTCCCAGAAGGCCAGGCGCACCGGGTCGATATCGAGGATCGTCACATCGGCCGCCATGCCGACGGCGATGCGCATGGCGTTGCTTCCGGCAGTGCCGGCACCCAGGATCACCACCTTGGCGGCCCGCACCCCCGGCGCCCCGGCCAGCAGCACCCCCTTGCCGCCGTTTTCCTTCTGCAGATAGTGGGCCCCGACCTGCACTGCCATGCGCCCGGCGATTTCGCTCATCGGCTTGAGCAGGGGCAGGCTGCCGTCGGCGAGCTGAACCGTTTCGTAGGCGACGCCGGCGATCTGTTTGTCGAGCAGCAGGTGGGTCAGCTCCGGCGCCGGGGCAAGGTGCAGGTAGGTGAACAGACGCTGCCCGGACCGCAGCAGGTCATATTCGGGAGGCACAGGCTCCTTGACCTTGACGATCAGCTCCCCTTTGGCGTAGATTTCCTCGGCGCTGTCCACCAGGTCGGCCCCTGCGGCCAGGTACTGGTCGTTGGGGATGCCGCTGCCAAGCCCGGCATCACGCTGGATCAGCACCTTGTGGCCGTCTTCGACCAGGGTCCGGGCGCCGGCGGGAGTCATGCCGACACGGTATTCGCGGGTCTTGATTTCCTTGGGGACGGCAACGATCATGGTCATCCTCGCGCTGGCTGAAGGTGGACTTTAGTTGTCAACTCTCAAGTATTTCTAAGTGTTTGTAAGTTTACCAGAGGACGGCGGATTGTGAAGGCCGCTTGCTCCTCTTGAGGAGTCGCCCCTGATGGATGTCCCATTCGAAAAGCGCTATTTTCGCATCCCCCGCGCTGAAATCGCCTACCTGCGGTTTATCCTTGAAAGCTACGACGGTCTGGCATTTTTGCGCACCCTGGACAGCCGCGCGGCCCTGGTGGAGATCGCCTTCCCCCCCTCCCGGCGCACCGACGCCGAAGAACTGCTCGAGGCTCTCGAAAAAGAAATTCCCATGACACCCGAGGCAGCCCCCGCAGCCGAAGAGTACCGGCCTCTTTAAAACCATGCTAAAGGCTAAAGGCGTAATGAGTGATAAGTGATATGTAAGAGCTTGCAATTAATGCCTTTTTCACATTACAGATCACATATCACACATTACGCTTTCTAGCCCTTAGCCAGAGGCGAAGCCTCCTACACCGCTACCGTTTCGAATTCCGGCGGGTCGAGGATGGCTTTTTTTACGGCGCATTGGTCGGTGGCCTTGATGATGGCTGAGCGGTATTTTTCCGGGAACCCCTCAGGCAGGTGGATCCGGATGCCGACCTTGGTCAGGCGGCGGGTTTCCGGGTCGCGTTCAGGGTTGAGGATCAGTTTCAGCCCAGTTGCATCGATGTCGCGTTGTTGGCAGAAGCGCAGGGCGAAAAAACCCGCGCAGGTGCCGATGGAACCGAGAAACAGCACGAAGGGGGAGGGGGCCGAATGGTTGCCGCCGCCTGCCTCGGGCTGGTCGGTGTCGATTGTGAACTCGCCGGCCTGGGCCTGGACGGCCACGCCTCCGGGGAAGGTGATTTCCATGGACATGGTGATTGTCTCCTTGAATTTGGATTGATATTTGCTTCGAGACCTATATTAAGTTTTGCCGCTGCCGGTTATCCACAAAAAAACAGATCCGGCTTCCGCTTGTTAATCTTTGGTTGGTCTGGTCTTGATGATCGTTCGTTTTTTAAGTTCTTTACGCCTCACTCTGGCCCTGATGCTGGGGCTGGCCCTGGTTTCGGTTTTCGGGACCTTCAGGCCCGCCGCTTCGGGCCGCTATGAGCTCTTTTACCAGAGCGCTGCCTTCAGGCTGCTTTTCGCCCTGCTGGCCCTCAACCTGCTGGTTTGCACAATTAAAACCATTCGACGCAACCTTCGCGACCGGCAGCGGTATTTTGACACCCTTTCCTGTGCTCCCGGCGTCTCGGACCAGTCCCTCCTTCTGCTCCCCCCCGGGCTTGACCTTAAGGAAGTACAGGCGAAGCTGCGCAGCCTGGGGTATAAGGGCAGCTGCCGCAACGGGATGATGATCGGGGTCCGCGGCCGAGCGGGACGCTGGGGGTCGACGGTGGTTCACCTGGCCTGCCTGGCCATTATGGCCGGGGCCTTTGCCGGGGAGCTGGGTTTTGTCGGTACCCTCAATATTCACGAGGGAAACCAGAGCCCGAACTGTTTCGACTGGGACAAGCAGGCCGACCGGCCCCTTGGCTTCGAGTTTCGCCTCGATGATTTCCAGCCCCTTTACTACCCCATCGACATCCAACTGGCCGCCTATACCTCCGACGGGCGGATGCTGGCCGAATACACCACTCGCGAGGGGGAGAAGGTCGAGCTTCCGGTTCCCGGGGTGAGCGCGAAGGTGGTGAGCTTTGATCACTTTGAAAAGCTCCTTGAGTTGGACCTGTTCCATAACGGCGCCCCGCTGGGGCAGTACCGCGCTTTCTCCGACCGCACCGAGTTCGATTCGACCGGTGGCCGACTCGGTCTGGCGTTGCGCCCCACTGCCTTTCGTGACCCGCTGCTGAAGCAGATGCGAAGCCAGGTTTCGATCATTGAAAATGGAGAGGTGGTCAAACAGGGCGTCATCCAGGTCAACCAACCCCTTGTCCACCGGGGGGTGGCTATCTACCAGACAGCTTTCGACCGTGACAAGTTCGGTTTCTGGTACGCAGGTTTCCAGTTTTCCAAGGACCCCGGAGAGCCGCTGGTCTGGTCCGCCAGTATCGTGCTGGTGCTGGGGCTGGCACTGGCCTTTTGTCTCCCCTGCCGGGTTGTCGGCGTCGCCCGGACGGCCGAAGGATTCACCCTGGTTGCCTTGGCCGGATTTGGCGGTAAGGGCGGCAAAGAGGTTTGGGATAGACTCTCCCTCTTTCCCTCCCGCTTGGCCCCCGAAAGTTCAAAAAACAGGAGGCTGTTGACTTGACGGACCGTAACGAGAAATTGGATGTTCGAGACCAGATTTTCGAGAATTTGAGAGCGGATAGCAGGCTATTTGTCGAGAATGGTCGAGAATCTGGGCCGATCAGCCGATTTCGCAGTAGGTTCATATTTAGTTCGGCAGTTTCCTAAAACTCCCCGCTATTTCCTTTATCCGGAATTCCCGAGTTAGAAACCCTTGTGTCCCCTGCGAATAATTCTGTCATCCATGTTTTTGGACTTGGAGAAATTTAGTTAACCCTGTTGCATTTGACCGGCCCTGGGATTAAACTGTGGAAACGTTAAAAAGCCGTTTGTAATTTTATCCAAGCTGAAGGGGCAGGGGCTGGTGCCTTCCCGAATATAGGCGCTCTTCTTTGAAATGTACTACTTTGAATGGGCAGTTGTCGCCCCCCCCTGTTGTTCATGGGGAGGGATTGTACAGTCAAATGCCGTTTCGCCGGTGACTTCACCAGCCGGTTTGAATAGAGTAGAGGTAGGTTTCCAAGGGAGAAGGTAAATGGACAAAGGGAAAGGATTTTGGGTCGCTGTTTGCGCCCTGGTTGCCCTGACGGTCATATGTCAGATGCAGCCGCAAGCAGCGTGGGGGCAAACAATCGAGATTTGTCAAGAGTGTCATGCTGGTTCCGATATCATGGGACCCCATCATGCCCTGGGTCTGCCCAGTTGCTTTGACTGTCACACCGTCGGGGCCGGGCCTTTCGGCTCGTTCATCTTCCTGCCGCCTGACTGTTTCAAATGTCATGCCTTTTCTGGCGGACCGGGCGCCCCGATTCACGATTCTCACACCGATCTGATTCCCATCCAGATCCCCGACTGCGAAGCCTGCCACGTCGGCGGGGCCCCCGGCGGGCCGCTGCGCGAGCCCTTCGGTGAGTGCAAAACCTGCCACACCGGGTTCCAGGGCGGACCGAGCGGCCAACTCCACATTGAGCACACCACCATCCACGGAGCCACCGACTGCGCCACCTGCCACGGTACTAACGCCCCGGCCTGCACCCAGTGCCACGAGGTGGCTTCCACAAACCCGGCCTTCTTAGATCAGATGTTGCATGATTTCCGTAACGGTGCCGGCGATGGACACATAAACCATAACAACTTCACTAATAATAACTGCGAAACCTGTCACGTTTCCGGTGTCCCCGGCGGCCCGCTGCGCGAGCCCTTCGGTGAGTGCAAAACCTGCCACACCGGCTTCCAGGGCGGACCGCTCGGCCAGCTGCACTTGGAACATACCACGACTTATGGAGCGACTGACTGCAACACCTGCCATGGAGACAATGCCCCGGCCTGCGTCGAGTGCCATGATGTTGTTTCAATGGATTTTCCTGGCCAGATGGTGCATGATTTCCGTAACGGTGCCGGCGATGGGCACATAAACCATAACACCTTCACTAATAATAACTGCGAAACCTGTCACGTTTCCGGTGTCCCCGGAGGCCCGCTGCGTGAGCCCTTCGGTGAGTGCAAAACCTGCCACACCGGCTTCCAGGGCGGACCGCTCGGCACGCTCCACTTGGAACATACCACTACTTATGGCGCGACTGACTGCAACACCTGCCATGGCGACAATGCCCCGGCCTGCGTCGAGTGCCATGATGTTGTTTCAACGGATTTCCCTGGACAGATGGTGCATGATTTCCGTAACGGTGCCGGCGATGGACACATAAACCATAACACCTTCACTGGTAATAACTGCGAAACCTGTCACGTTTCCGGTGTCCCAGGCGGCCCGCTGCGTGAGCCCTTCGGTGAGTGCAAAACCTGCCACACCGGCTTCCAGGGCGGACCGCTCGGCCAGCTCCACCAGGAACATACCACGACTTACGGAGCGACTGACTGCAACACCTGTCATGGAGACAATGCCCCGGCCTGCGTCGAGTGCCACCAGGTGACTTCCACGGACCCGAGCTTCTTCGGTCAGATGGTGCATGATTTCCGTAACGGTGCCGGCGATGGGCACATGAACCATAACACCTTCACTAGTAATAACTGCCAAGCCTGTCACGTTTCCGGTGTCCCAGGCGGCCCGCTGCGCGAGCCCTTCGGTGAGTGCAAAACCTGCCACGACGGCTTCCAAGGCGGTCCGTTCGGCGAACTGCATATGCAGCATACTAGAGATTTCGGCGCCAGCGACTGCAACATTTGTCACGGGGACAACGCCCCGGCCTGCACACAGTGCCACGCGGTGGACCGTCATGACTTCCGCGGTGGAGCCGGCTCAGGACACATCTTCCATAACCCTGAAACCAGCTTCAACTGCCAGTTCTGCCACGTCTCCGGCGCCCCAGGCGGTGAACCACTGCCTCCACAATTCGCCGACTGTGCAGAGTGTCACCCCGGCTTCCGGGGCGGGCCGAGCGGCGAACTGCATCAGGAGCATACCACCAGCTTCGGCGCCGGCGACTGCAACATCTGCCACGGCGCCACCGCCCCGGGCTGCACCCAGTGCCACCCGGCCGACCCGCACCACGCCTCCTTCTCTTCACAAAACGGCGACTGCGCCCGCTGCCATACTGTTCCTGCCTCGGCGCAGGATCGTCCGGCCCAGGCCGCTTGTCGCGAATGTCACGGCGCCTTCCAGCACGATAGAGGCGGCCCGATCCAGAACTATGGCTCCTGTGCAGCATGCCACGACACCACGCCGTTCCACGCCGCTCCCCCGCGGGGTGTAGGCTACAACAACCCGGCACCCGGCAAGGGGATTTTTGCCATTTTCTGGAGGCAGTTCACCAACAATGGACAAGACCAGGAGGACAGGCCGCTGGAGAGATTCGAGCCCAACGGCGAAGATTGTGACGAGGGAGGTTTCTACTGGAGCCGTCCGGCCCTCGACTTCAATTTAAGGCGAATTATGCACAATGGGAGGGCTTACGATGTCCCAGCATTCCCGGACGGCAGCACCGGTCCCTCTAGCCCGCGGGAATTTGTTCCTTCTCCAAGGTGCAATGGCCGTGGCGGTGATAGCCGTAGTGAATGACGATTAAGATGGCTTTTTTCAGTCAAAACCGGCACGGATTGATTTGCCGGTTTGGACAAAGGGTAGCTGCTGTGGATTTCACTAAAAGCAGAGGATCATATTTGATCCAGTGCGCTGCCTGGTGAGGTAACCGGATCTACTAAGACTTGGAGATACTACTCGAAAACTAAAACCCAGATCAAAGGAGGCTAGAATGAGAAAGTACATGAAGCCAAAAGTCGTCGGGAGCAGCAACGTTCACCCCTGCTAGAAAGAAATGAAGTCGAGAACTAAAACCCAGTACAAAGGAGGCTAGAATGAAAAAGTACATGAAACCAAAAGTCGTTGGGAGCAGCAACGTTCACCCCTGCTAGAAAGAAAAGAAGTTTTTCCACGCGAATCCAAAATAAAACCCCGCATTTTCGAATGCGGGGTTTTATTTTCACAGTTTTTGTCTTTAGGATAATTTTTATCGGGATTAAACCGGAATTGGTAGAAAAGGCCGCATGAATGCGTTCGAAACTGTCGTAAATAAGCCTGCCTTGGTCTTATTCTCCCTGTGTCAGCACGGCTGAGCAAACGTCATGGTGCCAACGCCCCGGCCTGCAGTTTCTGCCATTTCGAGGGAGAGCATGACTTCCGCGGCGGCGGAGGTTCAGGGCATCGGGAGCACCGGGAGGAGGGCGTCAGCTGCCAGAGATGTCACTCCACCGGCGTTCCAGGACGAGGTTCTACCCCCAGTGGCGCCGGACGGTGATGGCCGCTCCAGGGACAGGAGCCGCGATAGGGATAGAGACGATGGTGATTGATTAAGAGGGGGACAGAGAGCAATGAAGGAAAACTTGCCTTTATTTGAAAGCGGGGGGAGCTAAAATGCTCCCCCTTTCTTTTTCACCAGCTCGACCCCTCAGGGGTGAGGGGGACAAGTGTATATTTGCGTAAACCCAGGCCGATTTTCTCGCCATGTTCCAGCGTCGTCTCCCAGTCGATTTTCGGATGCACCCCGCGAAACTTATCGCCGCCCGGTTCGAGGCCGCTCTGCAGTGCTGTCCCCGGCATGCCCGGGGCCTGGTTGACCAGATCGGCGCAGGCCTGGTCGAGGGCCACCGGGTCGGTTGAGGCGAGGATGCCGATGTCCGGTACGATGGGCGCATCCGAGTGTCCGTAGCAGTCACAGCTTGGGCTGACCTGGGTGATGAAGTTAACGTAAAGCTGCTTGCCCGCTTTCCCCTGGACAGCCCCCAGGGCGTATTCAGCCATTTTTTTCATCACTAGGGGAGCCTCCTCGTTCCACTGGATCTGGATCGCTTTCTGCTCGCAGACGGTGATGCAGCGGCCGCAGCCGACGCACTTATCGGCGTCGATACGGGCCTTGCCCTCGATGAAGCTGATAGCGTCATGGACGCAGGCCTTCAGGCAGGCCGCGCAGCTGTTGCAGTAGTCCTCTGCGACCTTGGGGGCGACGTTGGAGTGCTGCTCGAGCTTGCCTTCGCGGGACGAGCAGCCCATGGCGAGATTCTTGATCGCGCCGCCGAATCCGGTCAGTTCGTGGCATTTAAAATGGGAGACGGTGATCAGGCTGTCCGCCTCGAGGACTTCCAGGCCGATATCTGCGGTCTTCAAGAGCTCCCCCTTGATGGCGACCCGGCGGGAGGAGTGGCCCCGCAGCCCGTCGCACATGATCAGGGGGGCGCCGACAACCGCGTAGGCAAAACCGTTTTCGATGCCGCAGGTCAGGGCCGACACCGCCTCCTTGCGTTCGCCGGGATACAGGGTGTTCGAATCGGTCAGAAACGGCTTGCCGCCGAGTTCTTTCACCCGGTCAACGATCCGTCTCAGAAAAACCGGCCGGACATAGGCGTGCCCGCCCTTTTCTCCGTAGTGGATCTTGATGGCCGTCAGATCGGCCTTGCTGACCACAGCGTCGATGCCTGCACAGTCAAGCAGCCGTAACAGTTTTTTAAAAAGGTTTTCCCGGTGGCCGGCTCGCAGGTCGGCAAAATGCACGGTACTGGTCATGGGCGCCTCTCTGGTCGCTATAGGATACTGAAAACAATAACGGAAATTCTCTCGGAAAAATTAGCACAGCTGCTCGGGCATGGCAATCGACTCAAGGTAAACAGTGTTTGACAAAAATCGGTTTAGGCTTTAATAATGGAAGGCCTTAAATGATGTGTTCATGAAAACAACCTAAAGAATTAGCCTTTCTCCTCAACGCGTGGGTGAAAAGATGTTATTATTTTGAGTAACTAAACCCATCCAGGGAGGTTTTCAGTGGAGTCGGAACAACGCTTTCGCCTGCTTCAGCGAGCACGGGTCAAAACCTTTGTCAAACGGGGCTTTTCGCTGCTTCTGTTCAGCACGTTGCTCTACAACGCCGTGGCCCTGGTCTATGCGACCAAGACCATTTACAAGGTGCGCAGAAACTACGCGGTGATTCTTGAGGATCTCGGGGGCCAGCGGCGGGTGATAGAGGATGTCGGCTGGCATGCGCGACTGCCGTTTTTTACCCGTATCGAGCTGGAGGTGCCGCTGATGAATCAGCAGTTGCACCTTGGCGGGGCGCCCGAGCCCGAGCGGATCATGTCCCTTGGCAACGTCGCTTTGTGGACCAGCACCATGATGACCTTCCGCATCGTCGACCTGGAGCGCTGGGGGATCGAGAACAAGCTGCCACAGGCGCTGTTGCAGAACGACTACGACGGCATCGTCAAAGACGTCATGCAAAGCCGCTCGGTCGATCAACTGATCTCCGAGCGGGAGAAAATCAAGGAGGAGATTTTCACGGACCTGAAAAAGCGTCCGATCAACGAGGGGGGCCCGACCCTGGAGACCAAATACGGGATCGAGGTGGTTTCCTTCGTGTTGCGCGATACCCGTTTCGGTGAAAAGCTCGCCGAGGCCAGCGAAGAGAAAAAGCGGCGGGAGTTGATCGCCGAGGCGGAGAACTACGCCGCCGACCTCGAGGCCAGCCGCACGCGCAAGCTCTATGCGGCCTACACCGAGTCGATCAGGGATTTTCGTCAGGCCCTGGGGCTGCAGGATGGCGGGGATCGTTACCTGTTCGATTTTCTCAACCAGCAGAAGTGGGCCACCGCCTACGAAAAGAACCAGAAGGGGCAGAATACCTTTGTCCTCAACAGTTCCTCCGGTGCCCCGCCGGTTGTTTTGCCGGCTCCGCCGGCAGGATTCAGAAAGGATGAGCTGAACCAAGATGTCCAGGCCGCGAAGGACCAGAAGCCCGGTATACGTCCGGCTCTCAGAGAAACGCATCAAACAGATTGAGGCTCTGGTTTCGGGATGGAGTTTCGAAACCCGTCTCTTTGTGCTGCGTCGTCTGCGCCAGTATGACCCGCCGCGCTCGCCTTTCGATCTGCTGCACGCCTGGGTGAAACATCTGATCAATCCCGGCGAGCGGTCTTTCCAGATGCTGCGCGACCCCGAACTGCTCAACGACTGGCGGCGGCGCTTTGAGGTGTCAGGCTCGCAGAATGCCGCGGCGGCCTGGGATAAAATCCTGCGCCGTGAACTCGATTGGCATGATTATCAGTACCTGACCTACCTGCTTGAACAGCAGAGTTCGGACATTTTTACTCCACCGAAGTTTCTGACCCTCTTCCTGAAGCTCTATCACGCCCACATTCTCAAGGAGTACACCGAGGACCCTGAGGTGCCGCGGGCGCCGCTGGTGATGGTGATCGGCGGTTCGGGAAGCGGCAAGAGTGCCACGGTCAAAGAGGTTGTCGAGCAGGCGATCTTTTCCGCCGAGGTGCGCCCGGTGGTGGATCTGAAGGCCAAACGCGAGGATGTGCTGGCTAACGAGCCTTTCTGGCGCAGCCTTGAGGATGTGGATCCCGAGCTTGCGGTGCGCATCGAACGGCGCCGCAAGGCCGAGCGCCTGAGGATGATCGCGCGGCTGCCGATCGTTAAATACCTGTTTCGCGAGCGTATCGGCCAGGCTCTTTCGTCGCTTGAGGAGGAGGGGGTGCTGGTCGATTATGCCATGATCACCCCCAACGATTACCAGACTGCCTGGGCCGGCGAGCCGGGAAACTACCTGCGCCGGGCCATGGGAGACCCCCGCAGGATCTGCATCCGCCACCTCGAGGAGGCACACAGCGCTTTCGGTCGCCCCGACCAGATGAGCACAGTCAAGGGCCAGCAGGCCACTCTGGTCGATGCGGCCAACATCATTCTCGACGAAATCGCCTACGGGCGCCGTGATTGCCTGCTCATCGCCACAACCGACCAGCCTGAGCAGTTCGACCCGGCTATCTTTCGACGTTTCGTCGAGCGAGGCCTGGTTCTCGACGTGAGCGAACTCTGGGAAGATCCCGCCAACCTGCGCGAAGTGGTGCGCCTTGAGCTGCGGCGCAACAACTTCTCCTTCGGCGCCGCCGGGGAAACGGGGCGGCTGCTGCCCGAGGCGGTTCTCGACCGCAGTGCTGAAAAGCTCTACCCGATCTTTCGTGAGCGCAGCCTGCGTATCACCCCGGCCTACGTGAGGCGGCTGATTTCCTCGATCATCGGCTTTAAAGGCGATTTCAAGCCCGAATTCCTCGACGACCAGTTTCTGGTGCGTGACGCGCTCAAGGCGGTGGCCCGTAACGTCTACGGCTCGCTGTACAAAAAAACCGTGGGGCACATGGATCGCACCATACGCTGGGGAGATTATATCGGGGCGATCAAGAACGAGTTTTCCGAGATGGCCAACAACGCCCTTTACTACAACATCAGCGAAGAGAAGGGTGTGGTGCTCACCGGGCCCCCCGGTTCGGGGAAAACCTTCATGGTTCGCGCCTGGCAGGGAGATAACCACGAGGTGCAGGACCTGGTGGTCAATCTCAGCGATCTCAGTGACCCGATCAACCCCCTTGAGGGGATGGTTGAAAACCTCGAGCGCATTTACGACATCGCCAAAATGATTTCGCCGGCAATGGTTTTTTTCGACGAGGGCGATGCCGTCGCCCCACGCCGATCGCCCCAGGGCGGCAGCCCCTACGACAAGGTGACCAACAAGTTTCTCTCCATCATCGATGGCGAATCGCCCCTGTCGCGGGTCTTTACCGTTCTGACCACCAACCGCCTGGATATCCTCGACCCCGCGCTGATCCGCTCCAAACGCCTTAAGGTGCTGAATGTCACCGGGCACATGCGCGACGAGGATGCCCAGCGCATCATGGAGAAGGAACTGCACGACCTGCCCCTTGAAGCAGGGCTCAGCTTCGAGGAGATGGTCAGAATGGCCCGCAGTATCTGCGAAACTCCGGCCGATTTCACCTCTTTTGCCGAGAAGGCGCGCAGCCTGCGTTTTACCGAACTCGAGGTGCTCGGCAAGATGATGGAGGCCGCAGGAAGCTCCCAGGAGGAGCGGGCACGCTTCGTGCGGTTCAACTACAAGACCCTGGTCGGCCTGCTTGAAAGCGCCGGAGGCGACCCGAGCCTGACCATGCAGGCGCGCCACGGCGAGGAAGCCCTGCTCAAGGTCCTCGACCAGGTCGTCGAGAAACTGCGCCCGGTGCATCGCTCAGGGGTCTTCCCCCTGACCCGCTGGCACCTGCAGGGGGCCCGCCAGCAACTCTCCAGCAGCCCCACCCGCAAGGGCAAGCAACAGCTCGATGAATTTCTCGAGACCGAGCTTTCCGAAGAACCCCAGGTCGGGTTCGTGGTGGGGGTCGGTGCCAGCGATACCAGCGGGGTGTTGCTGCCCATCGCCACTTCGCTGGTTTATCGGGTCTACCCCGAAAAGATCGTCGTCACCGGGGCGGTTTCCTCCGCCGCCCCCGGGGCGGCGGAACTCGACATGGCGGTGCAGATGACCCACCAGAGCGCTCGCGAGGCGCTGACCCTGGTGGAGAATTATCTGCAGTCGCTTTGTCCGGGGATCAACGCGGCCAGGCTTCTCGGCGAGTTTCTCGAGGGCTACTCCATTCACCACCAGCTGCTTTCGGCATCCTACAGCGTCGGCGGGCCCTCAGCAGGGTTTGCCCTGGCCATCAACACCCTTTCGGTGCTGCTGAGTCTACCGGTGCTCAACGACTTCGGGATTACCGGCGCTCCCTGGATCAAGGGGGCCCAGCGCGGCGAGGTGGGGGCGTCGGTGATTATCGGCGGCCACCGCAAAAAGGCCGAGAAGGTGCTGCAATACCTGCCGCGCATGTACATGCCGGTGCAGAACTACAAAGACCTCGAACCCGAAGTGCTCGAGGCGTACCGTATCGAAAAACGCGATATCCGGGGCGTGCGCAGTTTTTCGGCTCTGGTTCCCGAGGTCTTTTTTTTCGGCGATCTGCATTTTCGCCGCCTGCACGATTTCTTCCAGCGGCGTCTCGAGCTTGATCTGAATGAAGGCTATGGTGAGGTGGGTCTTTCGGGGCGACAGGAGCTGGAGCGCTCAGAACGGGAGTTGCGGGCTCAGGCCGAAGAGGAGGTGCGCCGCAGGCTGAAGGCGGCGCAGCAATACCTGTTGGATGGGCGCAAGGACCTCAGCATGGAGGCGCTGTTCGCCAAAGGGGCCGACACCCAGCCTCCCCCCAAGAAGCAGGAGGGGCGGCAGGGGGCCTGATTACAAGGCCATGCTTTGCCCTTGAGCCGAATGCGTCCTGGCCCCGAACAAGCCACCTGCCGGCAGCAGCGGGTGAACGATCTCTTCACTGGCCTCGAATTCCAATCCCACCCGGATGATTCCGTTTTTTGTTTCCCTGGCGACATGCCGGACTTTGCCCGCCACCAGACAATCCACCGGCCAGAACGGGCGGCGAAAGCGTA
>CALZIZ010000040.1 GCA_945787465.1 uncultured Desulfuromonadales bacterium | reverse complement strand
CAGTCTTCAGTGCAGTCATTGGTGGGATCGGTATCACAGGTGCCGCAGTTATCTGCGAGGGCCGAACCACCCCAGGTGCCTGCACAGTCTTCAGTGCAGTCATTGGTGGGATCGGTATCACAGGTACCACAGTTATCGGCGAGGGCCGAACCGCCCCAGGTGCCTGCGCAGTCTTCAGTGCAGTCATTGGTGGGATCGGTATCGCAGGTGCCGCAGTTATCGGCGAGGGCCGAACCGCCCCAGGTGCCTGCGCAGTCTTCAGTGCAGTCATTGGTCGGATCGGTATCGCAGGTGCCGCAGTTATCGGCGAGGGCCGAACCGCCCCAGGTGCCTGCGCAGTCTTCAGTGCAGTCATTGGTGGGATCGGTATCACAGGTGCCGCAGTTATCGGCGAGGGCTGAACCGCCCCAGGTGCCTGCGCAGTCTTCAGTGCAATCGTTGGTGGGATCGGTATCACAGGTGCCGCAGTTATCGGCGAGGGCCGAACCACCCCAGGTGCCTGCACAGTCTTCAGTGCAGTCATTGGTGGGATCGGTATCACAGGTGCCGCAGTTATCTGCGAGGGCCGAACCACCCCAGGTGCCTGCGCAGTCTTCAGTGCAGTCATTGGTGGAGTCAGTGTCGCAGGTACCGAGTTATCAGTTACGGCATCACCGCCCCAAGCGCCTGCACAGTCCTGCGTACAGTCGTTGGTGGCATCGGCGTCACAGGTACCGCAGTTGTCGACAACAGCATTGCCGCCGAAGACGCCAGCACAATCCGAAGTACAATCATTTGCCGGATCGTTGTCGCAGGTACCGCAGTTATCAGTTACGGCATCGCCACCCCAGGCGCCTGCACAGTCCTGCGTACAGTCGTTGGTGGCATCGGAATCACAGGTGCCGCAGTTATCGGCGAGGGCCGAACCGCCCCAGGTGCCTGCGCAATCTTCAGTATGCCGCAGTTATCGGCGAGGGCCGAACCACCCCAGGTACCGGCGCAGTCCTGCGCGCAGTCGTTGGTGGGGTCGGTATCGCAGGTGCCGCAGTTGTCGGCGAGAGCCGAACCGCCCCATGCGCCTGTACAGTCCTGAGTACAATCGTTGGTGGAATCGTTGTCGCAGGTGCCGCAGTTGTCGACAACAGCATCGCCGCCGAAGACACCATTACAATCCGCGGTACAGTCGTTGTTCGGATTGTTGTCACAGGTGCCGCAGTTATCGGCTACGGCATCACCGCCCCAAGTGCCTGCACAGTCCTGAGTACAGTTGTTGCTGGAATCGTTGTCACAGGTACCGCAGTTGTCGGTTACGGCATCACCACCCCATGCGCCTGCACAGTCCTGAGTGCAGTCGTTGGTGGAATCGTTGTCGCAGGTACCGCAGTTATCAGTTACGGCATCGCCACCCCAAGCGCCTGCACAGTCCTGCGTACAGTCGTACAGTCGTTGGTGGCATCGGAATCACAGGTGCCGCAGTTATCGGCGAGGGCCGAACCACCCCAGGTACCGGCGCAGTCCTGCGCGCAGTCGTTGGTGGGATCGGTATCGCAGGTGCCGCAGTTATCGGCGAGAGCCGAACCGCCCCAGGTGCCTGCACAGTCTTCAGTACAATCGTTGGTGGGATCGGTATCGCAAGTACCACAGTTATCGGTGACTGCTGAACCACCCCAGGTGCCAGCACAGTCTTCAGTACAATCGTTGGTGGGATCGGTATCGCAAGTACCACAGTTATCGGCGAGGGCCGAACCACCCCAGGTGCCAGCACAGTCTTCAGTACAGTCGTTGGTGGGATCGGTATCGCAGGTGCCGCAGTTATCGGCGAGGGCCGAACCACCCCAGGTGCCTGCACAGTCTTCAGTACAGTCGTTGGAAGCGTCGTTGTCACAGGTACCGCAGTTATCAGCTACGGCATCGCCGCCCCAAGCACCAGCGCAATCCTGAACACAATCGTTGCTGGGATCAGCGTCACAAGTACCACAGTTATCGGTGACAGCCGAGCCACCCCAGGCCCCGGCGCAGTCCTGAGTACAGTCGTTGCTGGAATCGGCGTCACAGGTACCGCAGTTATCAGCGACGGCCGAACCACCCCAGGTACCAGCACAGTCCTGAGTACAGTCGTTGGAAGGATTGGAATCACAGGTTCCGCAGTTATCCAAGGTAGCACTACCACCCGGAACACCAGCGCAATCATCGGGCGGAGGATTGCCGCCGCCGGTGTTGCTCGGATCAATTTCCACGGCACCGGTCGGGATTCCTACCGTAGTACCGCCGGGAATGGTGCTGCTGCTCGACTTGGTCAGGTAGAAACCGTCGTACTTCAGGCCATTCTCGCGAGCCCACACGTTGATGGTGTGGTCACCGGTGGAGCTGATGGTGATGCGCATCGGGCTGGGACCGTTGTTGTAACGGCTCTGGGCCCAACGATAACCGTTGGAGGTCGAGAAGTCGGCGTTGCCGACCATGCTGCCGTCGACGCCGTACCACAGGGAGTTATCCCCGCTGCTTCCGTTGGAGTTGCCGCGGAACCAGATGTAGTAGGTACCGGTCTCAGCGAAGCTGAGCTTGTACTCGGCTGAATTGCCCGAGACTGAATTGTAAGAAGTGGTAAGGGCGTTCATGTACTCGTCGCCGTTGCCGGAACCGCTCTGGTGAGAGAAGTTGTCTCCGAGGTGATTGTGGTTCTCCGCCTCGACGTAGGTTCCGTTGGCATTGACGGTATTTCCGCCACCGGTGTTGATACAGTCGTTTAAAGGATCGTTGTCACAGGTACCACAGTTGTCGACGACAGCATCGCCACCCCAGATACCCGCACAGTCCTGATTACAGTCATTGGAAGGATTGTTGTCACAGGTACCACAGTTGTCGACGACAGCATCGCCGCCGAGGACACCGTTACAATCCTCAGTACAGTCATTTGTCGGATCCGCGTCACAAGTACCGCAGTTGTCCAAGGTAGCATTACCACCCGGAACACCGGCGCAATCCTCAGGCAGGGGAGTGCTCTCCGACTGACCGTAGACTTCCAGCTCGGAGATCCGGTAGCCCTTGTCATCTTCCTTGGTGCAGAGGACGCGCACGTAGCGGACGTCTCTTTCGCTGAAGGTCACCGTTTCGGTGCCTCCGTCGCCGGATTCCTCATCCTTCAGGCGGGTCCAGCTGGCGTTGTTCGTGGAGACCGCGACTTCGTAGTCCTCGGCGAATTCGCTGCCCCATTTGATGACGACCTTATCGACCCTGTAGCTCTGGCCGAGATCGACCTTGAGCCATTCGTCGTCGCCGCTGTCGGTACGCCAGTAGCTGCTGGTGCTGCCGTCGACCGCTTTGGAAGCCCGGTACCTGCTTCCCTTGTCGTCGGAGGCGCTGGCGGTTTTGCCCTGGGCCTGGTTGCCGTAGGAGGACGTAGTGCCGTCGCTGGTGCCGGTCGGAAAAATCTCCACGGCACCGGTCGGGATTCCTACCGAAGTACCGCCGGGGATGGAGCTGCTGCTCGACTTGGTCAGGTAGAAGCCGTCGAATTTGAGACCATTCTCGCGAGCCCAGACGTTGACAGTGTGCTCGCCGGCCGAGCTGATGGTGACTCTGGCCGGGCTGGGACCGTAACTACTGTGAGGAGTATTGGCCCAGTTGTAGTTGCTGTTGGTCGGGAAGGTGATGCTGCCGACATAGTTGTTATCAACACCGTACCAGAGGGAGTTATCCCCGCTGGCTCCGTTGGAGTTACCGCGGAACCAGATGTAGTAGGTACCTGTCTCGGGGAAGTTGAGCTTGTACTCGACTGAATTGCCCGAGCGTGAGCTCGAGGAATTCGTGGTGGCATTCAAGTACATGCCGCCGTTGCCGGAACCGCTCTGGTTAGAGAAATTGCTGCCGAAAGAGTTGTAGTTCTCCGCCTCGACGTAGGTTCCGTTGGCGTTGACTGTGTTATCACCCGCAATGGCAGGCTTGACCTGAAATGCCAGTAGCAAAGAGAGCACGACTGCCCCCAAAGCTACTGCTCCCCCAAAGAAACGACTTAATTGCCTCATTAATTCCCTTCCTCCCTTTTTTTGTTCATTTGCGTTCGTGGCAGGTTAATCCGTGGCAGGATAATCCGTGGCAGGTTAAACAAAGATATATTCAGATTCCCTCTGTGAAACAGCTGTTGAAGGTTTCACGTGGGGAAGTAATCAGGTTTTTAAAACGGAAAATTTCCCGTCGGTCGGCGGGGGATAAGACGTTGGAGTCTTGAGGAAAGTATTGAATTTGCTCCACCCTTTAGTTTGAGTTGCCCCCCGCAACGCAACTTAAGAGTGTTGCAAAATAAACACTGAGAAAATACCTTACTTTAAGTCCATTTGTCAACAAATAGGATTAATCCGGGGTGTGCATGCCAATCCTGAACCAAAGGATCAGAGATGCTTAGGTGGTTTGGGGTGGAAAATGAAAGATTCTGATACTCAGATCACTCCACTCTTTTGTTGTATCGCCTTAAAGACCATGTCGAGAACGGCCTTCTGCTTAGCTTCATGCTTGTTGAGCACCGCCAGGCAACTACCCATCGGAAACCGTTTGTGGAGGTAGTCGGCATCGCGGCCTGAGAGAATGATGATGCGATTTTTGCTGACCCCCTTTTCGGTGGCATAGGCGAGAAGTTTTTTTCCGTCGAGACCAGGCATCTCAAGATCAAGCAGAAGCAGGTCGAGTTCTGAGTTGATCTCTACGAGTCCCCTTACAGGGTCCACGCAGAGGCTGACCATAAGGCCAGGGAACCGCTCGTGAACGTAGTTTTCTATGAATTTAAGAAATGCCAGGTCGTCATCGATAATCAGGACCTTTCCCAACGGTAAACCCTCCTGTAATACGATTACATATCCACTGCGGGGAGTGATTTTTTCTTTGTCAAACCTCGACAAACTCAGGCCGGTATTTCACTGTCTCCGGCAATCCGAAAAGCTCTCCCATGCTTTTGGCGCCTTGCAAATGGTTATAGCAGTTCCCAAGAATGCCCCTCAGAACAGCTCGGGGCGGGCATGGTTCAGGGAGGGCAGTTTTTCACGCACCTCGGCCACCCGCTCGGTGTTAACGTCGGCAATCACCAGGGTTTCGTTTTCACCCGCAGAAGCAACCCAGACCCCGAAGGGATCGAAAACCGCACTGCGACCGCAGAACCTTGAACCGACCAGGTTGGCTCCTGCAACATACAGGGTGTTTTCAATGGCTCGGGCCCGCAGCAGGGTCAGCCAGTGATCTTCTTTCAGCGTGCCGGCGTACCAGGCCGAAGGCAGCACCACCAGGTCGGCCCCTTTGGATGCGAGGTGGCGAAAGAGTTCGGGAAAGCGCAGGTCGTAACAGATGGCCAGCCCCAGGTTCAGCCCGGCAAAAGGAACCACCGGAGGAGGGGCATTGCCGTAGAGCATCTTGTCCTCTTCGCGAACGCTCAGGGCATTGAACAGGTGCACCTTGCGGTAAGAGCTGAGAAGTTCCCCTGAGACCGAAAATAGGCCGAGGGTGTTGTAAGCCCTGTTTTTGTCCTCCCCCGACTCCCAGAGCCCGGAGAGCACGCCGAGGCCAAACTCCCTGGCAATCCCTTTGAGGGCTGTGGCAAAGGGGCCATCAAGAGGTTCTGATACCTCCCCCAGGTTCATTTCCCCTTTGGGCAGGGCCATGAACATTTCAGGAAACACCAGCAGGTCGGCTTTTGCGCCTGCAGCCTGTTGAGCAAACCTTCTTGCCGTCTCGAGG
This sequence comes from uncultured Desulfuromonadales bacterium, assembly GCA_945787465.1. Taxonomy (GTDB): domain Bacteria; phylum Desulfobacterota; class Desulfuromonadia; order Desulfuromonadales; family Trichloromonadaceae; genus CALZIZ01. The sequence goes on along the minus strand of CALZIZ010000040.1, from coordinate 11,555 downwards.
TTGCGCTCCGGTTCGGGGAAACTTCTCGTTTGCGCAAGTGCGATGCGGGCAGTAGTCATCCTGTGGTTCTCCTTGAATGGGCAAGGGCCTGGGCTGGACCTTTTGACAGATATTTGCAACCCGGTCACGCTCAGACTTTGGTGACTTTATGGCTGAGCCTCAGGTCGCTGGGGCGGACCGTGAAAGAGTATACAAAATACAGACCCAATGGGCCAGACCATCTTTACGAAAGATGGCAGGTGGGGATATATTTCCCTCTGTGATGCCATGCTGCTTGTAGTAGCCGGATATTAGGCGTTTGGTGTGGTCCAAATCCGTGTTATAAGAAAATCTTTATAACTTCACAATTATTGCAATGAATAACGAGGTGGGTATGTTCGAGGGTAACTTTATCTGGGCCTTTGGCCTGACTCTGTTTGCGGGCCTGGCGACCGGGGTGGGCAGCGCTACGGCTTTTTTTGCCAAGCGGACCAATACCCGCCTGCTCGCCGTCGCCCTGGGATTTTCTGCCGGGGTGATGATCTACGTCTCCTTCGTCGAGATCTTTGCCAAGGCCCGGGATGCCATGCTCCCAGACCTCGGGATGAGGGTCGGTTCCTGGGCGACGGTGCTCGCTTTTTTCGGCGGCATGCTGATTATCGGCCTGATCGACAAACTGGTGCCCAGTTACGAAAACCCCCACGAGGTGCACCGGATCGAAGAGCTTCGTAACGGCCATGAGGACTTCGATCCTCGGCTTATGCGCATGGGAGTATTTTCGGCCCTGGCCATCGCCATCCACAATTTTCCCGAAGGGCTGGCCACCTTCACCGTGGCCATGAAAGATCCGGACCTCGGCCTGCCCATTGCCGTGGCCATCGCCATTCATAATATCCCCGAAGGGATTGCCGTCTCGGTGCCGGTCTATTATGCCACCGGCAGCCGCAAGCGGGCCTTTCTGTTGTCCTTTGCTTCCGGATTTTCCGAACCCATCGGGGCCCTGGTCGGCTATTTTCTGCTATTCCCCTTCATGACCGACGTGGTCTTTGGGGTGATGTTTGCCGGTGTGGCGGGCATCATGGTCTTCATATCCCTCGATGAGCTTTTGCCGGCGGCCCGCCAGTATGGCAAGCACCATTTCTCTCTCTACGGGTTGATTGCAGGCATGATGGTGATGGCGGTAAGTCTTTTGCTTTTTCTGTGATGGCATCACTTCGCAGGGCCCCCTGTGCCCTCGGGCCCAAAGGGCCTGACCAGCACGATCAATTGCGGTAGCAGGGTCAGGGCGGTGATCAGGGCTATGACCATGGCCAGCCCTGTCAGGAGCCCGAAATAGATGCTGGGGATGAAGTTTGAAAGCGCCAGGATGGAAAAACCGATGATGATAGTCACTGAGGTGTAATACATGGCGTAGCCGATGCTGCTGTGGCAGCGGTGCATCGCCCTGAGGTAGTTGCTGTCGCTCTGAAACTCCCGCTTGAAGCGGTGGATGTAATGGATGGTGTCATCGACGGCAATGCCCACGCTGATCGCGGCGATGGTGATGGTCATCATATCAAGGGGGATATTCGCCCACCCCATGAAGCCGAGCACCGTGCCTACGGAAAGCAGATTGGGAAGTATGGCGATGAGGGCTATTCTCCATGACCTGAAAAGGATCAGAAACATAACCATCAGCGCCGCCACCACCGCCCCCAGGGTCAGGATCTGCGAGCCGAAGAGGCTCTGCAGCATGTTGTTGTAGAGCACCAGCAGCCCGGCCAGGTGGACGCTGTCCTCGGCAAAGCCCAGGTTCCCCGTCAGTCCCTGTTCGATTCTTTTCAGCAGTTCGTTTCGCCTGAGGGTCTTTTCCGAATCCCGCACCCGAACCGCAAACCGCACCTGGTTGTGCTCTACAGAAACATAGGGGCTCAACACAATCTTTTTGTACTGGTCGGGCAACTCGTTGTAGACCAGGGCCAGTTCAAAATTATCCAGGTCCTCTCCCTGGTTCAGAATCCTCCCTACTTTGAGCATCGTTCCCAGTGACAGAACCTTGCCCGTCTCGGCAAGGCCGTTCAGGTAGTCGTGAACCTTTTCGACCTGGGCCATTTTCTCTGAGGTAAACCAGTATTGCGCCTCGGTCTTCTGCGCCTCGAATTCCGCTTCCAGCTCGTCGAATATGTCCCCTGGCCCCGCTTCGGGCTCAAAACTTTCAGCCGCCGGTGTCTCGGCTTCGGTTGCAAAATCGAGCAGCACGTCGAGGGGCGTGGTGCCCCCCAATTGCCGGTCGATGACCGTCATACCTTGGTAGAGTTCTGTGGTCTTTTTGAAATAATCGATAAAGCTGTTTTCCACAATCAGCCGTGAGCTGCCGATAATGCTTGCCACCAGAAGCAAAATGCTGAGAGCCAGGATCAACTTGCCGTGGATTTCGGTAAGACCGCCGAGGATTTTGGTAAAGGAAAAGCGCCTTTCAAAGGAGGTGTCGGGGGCTATCTTGGGCAGAAGCATCAACACCGCAGGAAAGATCACAAAGGTCAACACCAGCGACACGGCAATGCCTGCGCTCATCATCCAGCCGAAATTGATGACCGGGAGGATGTCGCAGAGAATCAACGAGCTGAAACCGGCCACGGTGGTCAGCACGGCATAGGAACAGGGCTTGGCCATGGAGACGACGCTTTCGAGAATCAACTCGCGCTGGTCGGCTTGGGGGGATTTGCCGTACAACTCGCGGTAGCGAACCGTCAGGTGAATGACCACGGCCATTGTGATGATCAGCTGCAGGGAGATGAAGTTGGAGGAGATTACCGTCACCTCCCAGCCGAACATTCCCAGCAGTCCGCAGGTGGCGATGACCGAAAAGGCGCTGCAGAGCAGCGGCAGAAAAATCCAGCGCAGCTGCCTGAAGATTAGCCCCAGGGTGATAGCCAGAAGCAGGAGCACCCCCGAGCCGAAGACCCGCAGGTCGCTTTTTATGAAGCTGATCAGGTCGTCGGCGATCATGCTGACCCCGCCGAGAAAAAGCTCCGCGCCGTTGCGATAACGGTCCATGACGGCCCTGACCTGCAGGATGTTCTGGTGCTGGGCGATGCGCATGCTGTCGCGATGGGCCTTGAACTTGACCTGAACCTCTTCGAGTTCAGTGCGCTGTGCCTCGGTCATCTCCCCCGATTTGAGCTTGGCCCTGAGCTGGTTGCGGCGTCTCAACAGGTCTCGGTAGATTGCGTCCTTGGGAAGGTTGACCTGTAAGGCAGTGGTCTTCAAATCGGGGCTGACAAGCAGGTTGCTGTAGATGGGGCTGGTTTGAAATTCCTTGCGGGCCAGATCTCGGTCCACCCCAGGCGACTCGAGGGTCTGCACATTTCTGACCAGCTCCTTGACCGAGTGCTGCGAGCTTTGCAGCAGCGGAACGTCCAGTATGGAGATGACCGATTCGACACCATCGAGTGACGTGAGATCGTCTCTCAGGCGGCCGAGGGCAGCCAGAACCGCATCGGAGAAGAGGTCTTCTTCAGGTTGGTAGGAAATGAACAGAAAATCAGATTTGTCGTAGCGGTTATCGATGAGGCGGGTAAAGGCGAGATCCTTGTCGTCTTCAAGGATCAGGGTTTCCGCAGAGGCGTCGATTTCGAGTTTTCTCGCCTGGTAACCGAGAAAGGCGATGGAGACCACAACCAGCAGAATGACAGTGCGTGGGTATTGGAGGATCAGCCTGTCATAAAAGAGTCTCAGCATCGCCCGGAGCTTTATCCTAGGGTTGGGAATCTTCGCCGGCCGTGGGGATGACAAATTCGCCGGCAACGTTCAATTTTGCCAGGAGATCGTCTATGGTGCCCTGTTTGAGCACTCCGTCAAACTGGGAGCGGTAGGTCTGGATGACACTGACCCCGGCGATCTCGACATCGTAGATCTTCCAGCCGGTTTTCGACTGGTAAAACTTGTAGATCATCGATATTTTGTCGTCTTTGGAGAGCAAAGATGTCGGGATATGAATGGTTCTTTTTTCTTCTAGCGGCTCTTCGTAAATGACCTTTTCATCGGTGTAAAGATGCAGCTTTTCGAGGTAGGACTCTTGCATGCGCTTGGTGAAAAGATCGGAAAATTCATCTTTTTTTCTTTCGTTTAAACCCGGCCAGTATTTTTTGCCCAGGCTCAGTTTCGCCATGGTCTGGAAATCGAAGATCGGCGTAACGATTTCGATGATTTGATCATCCTGGGTTTTTCGGTCAAGCCCCTTGTCTTGAAGGATAAGAACGACGGCATCGATCTTTTCCTGCAGCAGGGCTTTGACGGAGGCCGGCTCATCAGCCAGGGCAGGGTTGGGGGAAAACAGTAAACAAATGAATAAGCAGAGCAGGCAGCGCATGATTACTCCTCTACTTTCTTTTTCCTGTTCTGCTCATAGGAGTCCCGCAAAAAAGTATAGAGATCGACGGCATCCTTTTTTAGGCTCTCATATTCACCGATGCGAAGTGATGTTTGATTGATTGTATCATAGGACCTGACGGCCAGTTGTGTCTCCCACTTGTCTATATAGGTTACGGGATTTAGGTAATGGTCGGGCACCAGGCCGACGGTATCGCGCAGGTTGGAGGGGCCCAGCAGCGGCAGCACCAGATGAAATCCACTGCCCACCCCGTAATGGCCCAGGGTCTGGCCGAAGTCTTCGGGGTAGGGCTCGAGATCGTACCAATTTTTTGCCGGATCCCCAAAACCGAGAACCCCCACCGTTGTATTGAGCGAAAACCGCATGAGTTCGGTCCCTGCCCGTTTGGCTTTGAACTGCAACAGGTTATTGACGAACCGTACCGGCATCAGAAGGTTGTTGAAAAAACGCCTGACCCCGAGGCGGGCGCTTTCGGGCATGACCTTGCCATAGCCTCTTGCAACCGGTTTGAGAACCCAGAAATAGAGCTTGTCGTTGACCGTTGTCATGATTCGGTTGTATCCGCTCAGGGGATCGAGGACGGCAATTTCCGCTTCCTCGAATTCTTCTTCAAGCTCGAAAACTTCGTCTCCTTCGTTGAGATCGGGGGTAGGGGAGGTCGTGATCGTCTCCGGCAGCAAAGGCGTGTCGCCATTATAGTCAAACTCTTCGGCCTGAAGCGTTGATACTCCGAGGAGCAACAGGGCGGCAAGGCTCACTATCAGTTTCAGGGTTTTCATTGAGGATAGCCCCTCGTCCTTCAGCCTGAGCAGCAACAAAAGCTGAAGCATTCGAGTGTGTTTTTCAGGGGATTTGCGCCACATAAATTGTGTTCAACTGTCTCTTCAAAGATAACCTTAAAACCGTTTTTCGCAATCGGGGACAGCCTTCAACATAAATTTCGGGTCGTGGTAACGATGTGTGAGGTGGGAAAAAACCTCCCGGCCTATTGGCCACCGCAAGTCATTCAGCGGTATTCTTAATCTGGACAGGTGAGTTCGAGGCGGGCAAAGAGACAAAGGAGTATCATGGCCAAACTCATTCTTCACATCGGCCTGCATGCCTTTTTTGCAGCCGAAGAACAGCTTGTCATCTCGAGCTCAGAGGAAGGCCGGTTGCCGCCTCCTATAAAACCCGCAAGTTCGGCATGCATTCCGCTATACCGCTGCGCACAGCCTGGCATCTCCGTGCCTACGCAGTTTCGCCCGCAGAGGTTTACATGGATAAAAGGCACCTGCTGATAACCGGTTCGCCCGGATGCGGCAAGACCACCCTCATCAAAAGGCTGGCGGATTGTTTCTCCCCTTATAGGCCCGCCGGGTTTTATACCGAGGAAATTCGCACGGCAGGGGTCCGTCAGGGGTTCCAGCTGGTCGGCCTCGATGGCAGCGAAGGGGTGTTGGCTCACGTGGGGCTCCATTCACGGCACCGGGTGGGCAAATACCGGGTCGATATCGCAGGTTTCGAGACTTTTCTTCAGCAGTCGGAGCTGTCACCGGATGCTTCACTGATCATGATCGATGAAATCGGAAAAATGGAATGTCTCTCGGACAGGTTTATTTCTCTGGTAAGAGAGTTGCTGGATTCACCATCTGTGGTGGTGGCCACCATCGCCTTAAAGGGGGGAGGCTTTATCGATCAGGTCAAACATCGCCCCGACTGCGAAATGCTTACCTTGGACAGGTCTCGTGGTGACAGGCTGTTTGAGGATCTCAAAATGAGGCTGCGAGGTCGTCTGGCTCATTCTGGGCGCTGAGATGCTTGGGGGCGGGTCTTCTATTGTCTCTAATTTTCAGCCATTATGTCTAATTATTTGCCGGGATGGTAAATCTTTCCGCTCTTATTCCTGCGTTTGGCATATAATCCCTGAAAAACAATCGATGAAGCGGGATTTCCAGATGAGCAGAGAATTCAACAAACAGAGCATGGAATGCGGCGAAATCCTTCTCTTCCCTGAATTCCAATCCAAATTTATTCACCGACGCAATATCATTCTCTGGCTTCCCCCAGGGTCTGGGACAGAGAAAGACCAACGGTTTCCGGTTATTTACGCCCATGACGGACAGAACCTGTTCGACCCGCAGACCTCCTTTGCCGGCGTGGACTGGGGTATCCATGAGGCGATGGGTCGGCTGCTGGCAGAGGGGCATGTTCGCAAAACCCTGGTCGTGGGAATCTGGAACACACCTGAAAGATACCGGGAGTACGATCCCCAGAAGGTTTTTGAGGAGTATTTAGGCCCGAAGGAAAAATCCGAGTATGCCAGGGAGCATGGCCAGCCGCTTGCCGACCTTTACCTGAAATTCATCGTCCAGGAGCTCAAACCCTTCATCGACAGCAGCTATCGGACTCTTCCCGCAATGGCCGACACCTTTTTGATGGGGTCGAGCATGGGGGGCATGATCTCTGCCTATGCCCTGTGCGAATATCCCGAGGTCTTCGGAGGTGCCGCCTGCCTGTCGACCCACTGGCCGGCCGGTAATGGTAAAATGGCAGATTACCTGGCGGCCCGGCTCCCCGATCCGCAAACCCACCGGCTCTATTTTGACTACGGCACCGAAACCGTCGATGCCCAGTACGAACCCTTTCAACTGAAGGTCGACGAGGCGTTGCGCCGCAGAGGGTACGTTGAAGGCAGCAGCTGGGTGACTCGAAAATTCTGCGGCGAGGATCACTCGGAGCGGGCCTGGCGAAGGCGCATAGAGATCCCCTTACGATTTTTACTGAAATGATGACTCCCAATCGGGAGTTCTTTCTGGAGGACAAGGTCATGAACATCGTCTTTTTGTCACCGCACTTCCCCCCCAACTTTTACCGTTTTTGCGTGCATTTGCGTCAGCTGGGCGCCAACGTCCTGGGCATAGCCGATGCCTCCTGGGAGGAGCTGCGCCCTGAATTGCGGGATGCTCTGACCGGCTACTACCGCACCGATATGAACGACTACGACCAGCTCCTGCGCGCCTGCGCTCATTTCACTCACCAGCACGGCAAACTCGACCGCATCGAATCGCATAACGAGTTTTGGCTTGAAACCGAAGCGCGTCTGCGCCAGGACTTCAATATCGACGGTGTCAGGCCTGACAGCATTGCCAATGTCACCCTCAAAGCCAGGATGAAGGAAGGGTTTCAAAAGGCAGGGATCGCCGTGGCCCGAGGCAGAGTGGTCTCCACCCTGAAAGAGGCGCGGAGTTTTGCCGATGAGATCGGCTTTCCTGCGGTGCTCAAGCCAGACCGCGGGGTCGGGGCGGCCAGCACCTTCAGGGTCGACGATCACCGGGAACTGGAGAGGGTCTTTGCCGAAAAGCTGCCGGTGAACTACATCATGGAAGAGTTCATCCAGGGGGTCATCCATTCATTCGACGGCCTGACGGATCGTGACGGCCGCATCGTTTTTTGCGCCTCCCACGTCTTCAGCCAGGGGATCATGGAAACGGTAAACGAAGACCGCGACCTGTTTTACTATTCCCAGCGCGAGATCCCCGCCGATCTTGAAGAAGCGGGCCGCAATGCGGTGCGCGCCTTCGACATCCGCGAGAAGTTCTTCCATATCGAGTTCTTTCGCACCGTTGCGGACAACCGGATCGTCGCCATTGAGGTCAACATGCGCCCGCCCGGCGGTTTGAGCATGGACATGTTTAATTTTGCCAACGACATAGACCTGTACCGGGAGTGGGCCAATATCGTTGTGCACAATCAGTTTTCAGCCGACTACAACCGGCCTTACCATTGTGCCTACATCGGCCGCAAACTGCGCAAGTGCTATGCCCATGGCCATGAAGAGATCATGGGCGCCTACGGCCGCCTGATCGTTCACCATGAGCCGATCCATTCGGTTTTCAGCGCAGCCATCGGCGACTTTGGCTACCTGGCCCGATCCGAGGATCTGGAAGAGCTTCTTGCGCTTGGGCGTTTTATTCAGGCCACGGCTTAAGGGGAGGGGATGTTTTTGAAACCGGAAAAGGCAGGCTCTCTGTGAAAGGAGCCTGCTTTTTTTTATACCTGGATCCGTGAGTTCAGGGCGGGAAAAGAGTGTAAGTGCCTGGCCTTAATAAGTGAATTCAGCTTCGCCGAGAAGTGGACCACCCTATAATCCATCCTCAACCTGAAAAGTCTACTTCCCTTTGAACCCAGCTTTTTACTGCATGTTATCGCGATACTTTAGCTGCACACCTTTTAGGAAGTTACGCAAGATCTGATCTTTACACTCGCGGTAGTGTTTATGGTCCGGCTTACGGAAAAATGCACTTAACTCGTGTTTGCTCATGCGCAAATTAGCCAGTTTCATAACCTCCAAAATGTCTTCGTCTTTCAGGTTTAAGGCGATTTTTAATTTTCTGAAAATGATATTGTTGGTTAAACGCTTCTCCGGTTCGGGTTGAGGGCCTTCTTTTTTTCCTCGCTTGTCGTTAATTAAACCGTTTAGGAAAATCGCCAATTGAGTATCGCTACATTTCTGATACGCAGGATCGTCATCCTTTTTTAACCAATCGCTGATCTGTCCCCGTGTGACCTGGTAATCAGCTAAGCCAAAAACAGCTATCATTTTCGAATCGTTAAAGTCGAAAGTATAGCGAATACGGCGTAATATATCGTTATTAGTCACAAGTAGGCTCCGATCTGAATTTCAGCTATGTTGAAATATTCTCCGCTGCTAACCTGGTATAGAGTTTAAAGATTTGTAAACGGGGGACTGGTTCCAGGGGCAGGAAGGATCTCTCTGGTAAATGGATAAGACAACATTTGTCTATCCTTTCTTCTTGTCAATGTCAATGTTTTTGGGTGTTTATTTGGGGCCTGGGGAAATTTAAATGAGTACATCAGGTCGCGGTTTAATCCATATCATGTACCATGTGAATGACAGACACGGCGTTAATTAAATGCCGCCAGGGAAGGTGCGATATGCGTTGCAGGCAGCCCTTGTTGTCACGGCAGTTCTGTGGTAGTATTTTTGACAATAATAGTTATAGTTATATATGTAAATATTAAGTTTCTCTTGCCCTTAACCACTTATTGGGGAGTCGGTATCGTGAAAGCTAATCTGCCTAAAATATTGCTGGCCCTGGGCATTCTCCTGCTCGCCTGGGCCTTTTTCGCTTTTGACCTGCAGCAGTACCTGACTCTCGAATATCTCAAAGCCAAACAGCGCGCCTTCGATGCCTTCTATGCAGAAAACCGGTTGCTGACCATTGCCGCCTACATGCTTATATATATTGCGGTGACGGCCCTTTCGCTGCCCGGCGCTGCTGTCATGACCCTGGCCGGTGGGGCGATGCTCGGGCTCTGGGTCGGGGTGCTGGTCGTCTCCTTTGCCAGTACCATCGGCGCCACCCTGGCTTTCCTGGTCTCGCGGTTTCTGCTGCGCGACTGGGTGCAGGGCAAGTTCGGTGACAAGCTCAAGTCGATTAACGAGGGGGTCGAGCGCGACGGGGCCTTCTATCTTTTCTCGTTGCGCCTGGTGCCGATATTTCCATTTTTCATTATCAACCTGGTGATGGGGCTCACCCCGCTGAAAGCCGGTCTTTACTACCTGGTCAGCCAGATCGGCATGTTGCCGGGGACCTTTGTCTACGTCAATGCCGGCACCCAACTGGGCAAGATCGAATCGGCCTCGGGTATTCTCTCTCCTGGTCTGCTGGTTTCCTTTGCCTTGCTGGGGATTTTTCCCCTGGTGGCGAAAAAGGTGCTGGGGATCATTCAGTCACGCAAGGTTCTGGCCCATTATCCCAAACCCAAAAGTTTTGATTACAACGTCGTGGTGCTTGGTGCAGGGTCGGGCGGGCTGGTCAGTTCCTATATTGCCGCCGCGGTTAAGGCCAGGGTGGCCCTGATCGAAAAGCACAAGATGGGCGGAGATTGCCTGAATACCGGCTGCGTGCCCAGCAAGGCCTTGATCCGCTCGGCGAAGATGCTCTCCTATGCGGCGCGGGCCGAAGAGTTCGGGTTTCGCAAGGGGCAGGTTGACTTCGAGTTTGCCGAGGTCATGGAGCGGGTGCAGAGAGTGGTCAAAAAGGTCGAGCCTCACGATTCGGTCGAGCGCTATACCTCGTTGGGTGTTGAGGTCATCCAGGGCGAGGCAAAGATCATCTCCCCCTATGAGATTACTGTCGGCGGCAGGACGCTGACCACCCGCAGCATCATCATCGCCACTGGCGCAAGCCCCCTGGTGCCGCCCATCCCCGGGCTGGAGCAGATCGACTACCTGACCTCGGACAATCTCTGGGAACTGCGCGAGCGGCCCGAGCGGCTGGTTGTCCTTGGCGGAGGGCCGATCGGCAGCGAGATGACCCAGGCCTTTTCCCGGCTGGGCTCAGAAGTGACCCAGGTGGAGATGGCTCCGCAGCTCATGGGCCGCGAGGATGAAGAGGTGGCCGAGTTGATCCGCAACAAGTTCGAGTCGGAGGGGATCAGGGTCCTCACCGGGCACAGGGCCAAAGAGGTACGGGTCGAGGGGGGGCGGAAGGTCTTGGTCTGCGACAAGGGCGACGAGTTGGTCGAGATCGAATTCGACGCGATCCTGGTTGCCGTGGGGCGCAAGGCCAATGTCAGCGGTTTCGGGCTGGAGGAACTCGGGGTGCGCCTGGCACCACGGGGGACGGTGGAGACCGATGCGCTGCTGCGGACCAATATCCCCAATATCTTTTGCGCCGGCGATGTGACCGGGCCTTACCAGTTTACCCACACCGCTGCGCACCAAGCCTGGTACGCAGCGGTCAACGCCCTGTTCGGCACCTTTAAGAGCTTCAAGGTCGATTATCGCGTGATCCCCTGGGCGACCTTTACCGATCCCGAGGTGGCGCGGGTCGGGCTCAACGAGACCGAGGCGAAGGAGCAGCAGGTCCCCCATGAGGTGACCCGTTACGGTCTTGATGATCTCGACCGGGCGATCGCCGATTCTGAGGATCACGGCTGGATCAAGGTTTTGACCAAGCCGGGCAGCGACAAGATTCTCGGTGTGACCATTGTCGGACCCCACGCCGGCGACCTGCTGGCCGAGTACGTGCTGGCAATGAAGCACGGCATCGGACTGAACAAGATTCTGGGCACCATCCATGTTTACCCGACCCTGGCCGAGGCCAACAAAGCGGTGGCCGGTGAGTGGAAGAGGGCCCATGTGCCCGAGCGGCTATTGGCCTGGGTGGAGCGTTACCACCGCTGGCGCCGGGGC
>CALZIZ010000039.1 GCA_945787465.1 uncultured Desulfuromonadales bacterium | reverse complement strand
GACCAGGATGGCGCCGTCCATCTGCGCTGCACCGGTGATCATGTTCTTGACATAGTCGGCATGGCCGGGGCAGTCGACGTGAGCATAGTGCCGATTGGCAGTCTCGTACTCAACGTGAGCGGTGGCGATGGTAATACCGCGCTCGCGCTCCTCGGGAGCGTTGTCAATCTGATCAAACGCTTTGAATTCGGCACCACCGGCCTCAGCCAGAACCTTGGTAATGGCAGCGGTCAGAGTGGTCTTACCATGGTCAACATGACCTATGGTCCCGATGTTGACATGGGGTTTAGTTCTTTCAAATTTTGCTTTGGACATGGGAAGACCCTCCTTAATTATCCTTTGACCTTGGCGACGATTTCTTCAGCGATCGCTTTGGGCACCTGCTCATAGTGATCGAATACCATGCTGTAGGTAGCACGCCCCTGGGTGCCACTGCGCAGGTCGGTGGCGTAACCGAACATGCTGGAGAGCGGAACATGAGAATTAATCACCTGGGCACCGCCCCGAGATTCCATCCCCATGATCCGACCGCGGCGACTGTTGAGATCACCGATGACATCACCCATGTACTCCTCGGGAACCACGACCTCAACGGCCATGGTCGGCTCGAGCAGCACAGGTGAGGCCTTTGCGGCGCCGGCCTTGAAACCCATCGAGCCGGCAATTTTAAAAGCCATCTCGGAGGAATCGACGTCATGATAGGAACCGTCGTAACAGGTCACCTTGACATCGACCAGCGGAAAGCCTGCCACGATACCGTTCTCAGCCGCCTCTTTGGCACCGTGGCCAACAGCGGGGATGTATTCCTTGGGAATAACGCCGCCCTTGATCGCATCAACGAACTCGTAACCATGGCCGGGCTCCTGGGGCTCGATGCGCAGCCAGCAATCGCCGTACTGACCGCGGCCACCGGACTGGCGAACGAACTTACCCTGAACCTCAACCTTCTTGGTGATGGTCTCACGGTAGGCAACCTGGGGAGCACCGATATTGGCCTCGACCTTAAACTCGCGCTTGAGGCGGTCAACGATAACCTCGAGGTGCAACTCGCCCATCCCCGAGAGGATGGTCTGCCCGGTCTCTTCGTCAGTGCGAATCCGCAAAGAGGGGTCTTCCTGAAGAAGTTTACCGAGGGCGACACCCATCTTTTCCTGGTCACTCTTGGTCTTGGGCTCGACGGCAATATGGATAACCGGCTCTGGAAACTCCATCGACTCGAGCAGACAGATATTCTTCTCGTCGCACAGGGTATCACCGGTAGTGGTGTACTTCAGACCCACAGCAGAGGCAATATCCCCAGCGTAAACCAGCTTGATCTCCTCACGCTTATTGGCGTGCATCTTCAGCAGACGGCCAAAGCGCTCCTTCTTGCCCTTGGTGGCGTTGTAAACCCCAGTCCCGGCCTCGGCAATCCCGGAGTAGACCCGGAAGAAGGTCAACTGCCCGACAAAGGGGTCGGTCATGATCTTGAAAGCCAGCGCGGCAAAGGGACCATTATCGTCGGCGGGACGGGTGATATCCTCATCGGTATCGGGATTCACACCGGTGATCGGCGGAACGTCGGTCGGCGCGGGCATATAATCCACGACAGCATCAAGCAGGGTCTGAACGCCCTTGTTCTTGAACGCAGTGCCGCAGAGCACGGGATTAATATGCAGATCGGTCGTGGCCTTGCGGATCCCGGCCTTGAGCTCATCGATGCTGAGTTCCTCGCCGGAGAGATACTTCTCCATCAGCGCGTCGTCGTGAGTTGCGACCTCTTCGACCAGCGCCTCACGGGCGGCCTCGGCTGCATCAACAAGGTCATCAGGAATAGCAATGACTTCGTAGTTGGCACCCATGGCCTCGTCGTCCCAGACGATAGCTTTCATCTGGACCAGGTCGACAACACCCCTGAAGTACTCTTCTTTTCCGATAGGAAGCTGAACAGGAACAGGATTGGCTCCAAGACGATCCCGCATCATCTTGACGCCATGATCAAAGTCGGCGCCGACACGGTCCATCTTGTTAATAAAGGCAATACGGGGAACCCCGTACTTATCGGCCTGCCGCCAAACGGTTTCGGACTGGGGCTCAACCCCGCCCACCGAACAGAACACGGCGACAGAACCATCGAGAACACGCAGCGAACGCTCCACCTCAATGGTGAAGTCGACGTGACCCGGTGTGTCAATAATATTAATCCGGTGATCTTTCCAGAAACAGGTCGTTGCAGCAGAGGTAATAGTAATGCCCCGCTCCTGCTCCTGCTCCATCCAGTCCATGGTGGCAGCGCCGTCATGAACCTCACCGATCTTGTGAGAGATCCCGGTGTAATAGAGAATACGCTCGGTCGTAGTAGTCTTGCCGGCATCAATATGAGCCATAATGCCGATATTTCGTGTCTTTTCGAGAGAGACTAGGCGTGCCACTGCTTTATTCCTCCAAGAGTAAAAACTCTCAATTACCAGCGATAATGAGCGAAGGCCTTATTAGCCTCAGCCATCCGGTGGGTATCTTCCTTCTTCTTCACCGAAGCACCGCGGTTGTTAGCAGCATCCAGGAACTCCCCGGCCAACCGCTCACCCATGGTCTTCTCACCACGACCGCGCGCATAGGCGACAATCCAGCGAATCGCCAGTGCATTGCGACGGTCCTGACGCACTTCGACAGGAACCTGATAGGTAGAACCACCAACACGCCGGGACTTAACCTCAAGCATGGGCCGCACGTTGTCGATCGCCTTCTTGAAGATATCCAGGGGCTCCTCACCGCTGCGCTCGGCAACGAAATCAAAGGCACCGTAGACAATCTTCTCAGCCGCGCTCTTCTTGCCATCGAGCATGATAGCATTCATAAACTTGGCCAGCAGACGGTCATTGTATTTCGGATCGGGCAAAATAACCCGCTTTGCTACTTCTCTTCTTCTTGGCATAACGTCCTCTCAGACTCTATGATTACTTAGGCCGTTTGGCCCCGTACTTGGAACGCCCCTGCTTCCGGTCCTTAACCCCTGCCAGGTCGAGGGTGCCACGCACCATGTGGTAACGCACACCAGGCAAGTCCTTGACGCGGCCGCCACGAATCAGCACCACGGAGTGTTCCTGCAGGTTGTGCCCCACGCCAGGGATATAAGAAGTCACCTCGATACCGTTGGTCAGCCGCACACGGGCAACCTTACGCAACGCGGAGTTCGGCTTCTTGGGGGTCGTGGTATAGACACGAGTGCATACACCACGCTTCTGAGGATTACTCTGAAGTGCGGGCGCGGTCGACTTCTTCTCTTTTTGCTGGCGTCCCTTACGGATCAATTGGTTAATCGTCGGCATCTACATACTCCCGATTTTGCATATTCTCAAAGTTAAAAGAGCGTTGGGTTTTCCACAAGGGAAAAAACCCGCAGAATTTATCAGTTCAGCCCCCGACTGTCAAGGGCTTTTTTCACTATTGTATTTTTCTGCCCCGAGGGGCCCGAACAGGCCGCTATTCAGCGGCCTGTTCGGTATTTTCTTCTGTACTGCCTTCGTCTTCGTCGATCTCCGGCGGCGGCGCAAGCCTCTCCACCGGCTCTTCGATCAGCAACTTGGCACTGCGGTATTTGGACACCCCGGTACCGGCAGGAATCAGCCGTCCCATGATGACGTTTTCTTTGAGCCCGCGCAGGTAGTCGACCTTGCCTTCGATGGCAGCCTGGGTGAGCACCTTGGTGGTCTCCTGGAAGGAGGCGGCCGAGATGAACGACTCGGTCGACAGCGAGGCCTTGGTGATCCCGAGCATCAGCGGTTCACCAACCGCAGCACTGCCGCCATCTGCGAGGGCGCGCTGGTTTTCGACCTCGAACTGCCAGCGCTCAACCTGATCATCGATCAGGAATTTGGTGTCGCCGACCTCTTTAATGCGAACCCGCCGCAGCATCTGGCGGACGATCGTCTCGATATGCTTGTCGTTGATCTTGACGCCCTGCAGGCGATAGACCTCCTGCACTTCGTCGACCAGGTACTTGGCCAGCTCCTTCTCACCGAGCACCCGCAGGATGTCGTGAGGGTTGCTTGAGCCGTCCATAAGGGCCTCACCGGCCTTGACATGGTCACCTTCGTGAACACTGATGTGCTTGCCCTTGGGGATCAGGTATTCTTTGGACTCGCCCATTCCAGGGGTCACAACGACCTTGCGCTTGCCCTTGGAGTCCTTGCCGAAAGAAACAACCCCGTCGATTTCAGAAATGACGGCGAATTCTTTCGGTTTACGGGCCTCGAACAGTTCGGCGACCCGGGGCAGACCACCGGTGATGTCCTTGGTTTTAGTGGTTTCCCGGGGGATCTTGGCAAGAATGTCACCGGCGGTGACCTTCTCGTCTTCGCCCACCACGATATTGGCTCCCACAGGCAGCATGTAGCGGGCTGGTGCGCCGTTGGGCAGCTTGGCGGTCTTACCGTCCTCATCCTTAAGGGTGACCCGGGGGCGTTTATCCGCAGATTTTGACTCGATGATAACCTTACGGGTCAAGCCGGTGACTTCGTCGAGCTGCTCCTCCATGGTCAGGCCCTCTACGACATCACCGAAGCGCACCTCACCGGGAATTTCGGTGAGGATCGGCATGGTGTAGGGGTCCCACTCGGCGAGCAGGTCCCCGGCCTTGACGTCACCGTCGGGACCGATGCGCAGGCGCGCACCATAAACAACCCCGTAGCGCTCGCGCTCGCGGCCGGTTTCATCGACGACGGCAACCTCGCCGTTACGGTTCATGACTACGTGGTAGCCTTCTTTGTCCTGAACCGTATTAAGGTTGAGATATTTGATCTTGCCTTCAAAGCGCGACTCGAGAGAGGTCTGTTCGGCGCGTCTGGAGGCGGTCCCGCCGATATGGAAGGTCCGCATGGTCAGCTGAGTTCCCGGTTCACCGATCGACTGGGCGGCAATAACGCCCACAGCCTCACCGAGGTTGACCATGTGCCCGCGAGCCAGGTCACGGCCGTAACAGGTGGCACAGATCCCCCGCCTGCTCTGACAGCTCAGTACCGAACGAATCCTGAGCTTTTCGATCCCCGCATCCTCGATTTTCTTGACCAGATCCTCGTCGATTTCCTGGTTGGCTTCGACCAAGACCTCATCGGTCACCGGGTCAAGCACGTCTTCGAGCGCGGTACGACCGAGAATCCTGTCGCCAAGGGGCTCAATCACCTCGCCACCCTCGGTGAGGGAGGCAACCTGGATACCGTCGAGGGTGTTGCAGTCCTGTTCGGTAATAATCGCGTCCTGGGCGACGTCAACCAGTCGGCGGGTGAGGTAACCGGAGTTTGCGGTCTTCAGCGCGGTGTCAGCCAGACCCTTACGGGCACCGTGGGTCGAGATGAAGTACTGTAGAACGGTCAAACCCTCGCGGAAGTTTGCAGTGATCGGGGTCTCGATGATTTCACCCGAAGGCTTGGCCATCAGACCGCGCATCCCTGCAAGCTGGCGAATCTGCGCAGCGCTGCCTCGGGCCCCGGAGTCGGCCATCATGTGGATGGCGTTAAAGGAGGGGACCTTGACGGACTCCCCTTCCGAGGACGTCAGCACATCGACGGAGAGGTTGCCGAGCATGGTCTGGGCGATATCCTCGGTACATTTGGCCCAGATGTCGATGACCTTGTTATAGCGCTCGCCGTCGGTAATCAGACCCTCGGTGTACTGCTGCTGGATCTCGGTCACCTCGGCAACAGCCTTATCGATGTAATCCCCTTTATTTTCGGGGATCACCATGTCGTCGAGACAGATCGAGATACCGGCAATGGTGGAAAACTTGTAACCGGTATCCTTGAGCCGGTCCGCCAGAATAACCGTATCCTTGTTGCCCGCCAGGCGGAAGCTGGCGTCGATCAACTCGGCCACCTGCTTCTTGGTCATGACCTGATTGATATAACTGAAGGGGATGGACTCCGGTATGACCTCACGCAGCAGAATCCGCCCGACGGTAGTTTCGATGATTTCAGGTGCCGCCTCAGCTTCGGCAGACATGCGCACCTTGATCTTGGCCTGCAGGTCGGCTTCGCCTGCATCATAGGCAATGCGCACCTCTTCGGGGTTGGCAAAAACCTTGCCTTCGCCCTTGACGAAATTGCGCTCCCGGGTCATGTAGTAGATGCCCAGGACCATGTCCTGCGAAGGGACGATGATCGGCTTGCCGTGGGCCGGGGAGAGGATGTTGTTGGTCGACATCATCAATACCCGGGCCTCGATCTGACTTTCGATCGAAAGCGGCAGGTGCACCGCCATCTGGTCGCCGTCAAAGTCGGCGTTAAACGCGGTACAGACCAGCGGATGCAGCTGAATGGCTTTTCCCTCGATGAGCACCGGCTCAAAGGCCTGGATGCCCAAACGGTGCAGGGTCGGAGCACGGTTCAGCATGACCGGGTGTTCTTTGATGACCTCTTCGAGCACGTCCCAGACTTCGGGCTTCTCTTTCTCCACCATCTTCTTGGCGCTCTTGATGGTGGTGCAGTAGCCGCGCTCTTCGAGCTTGTTGTAAATAAACGGCTTGAACAGCTCCAGGGCCATCTTTTTCGGCAGACCGCATTGGTGCAGCTTGAGCTCGGGGCCGACGACGATAACCGAACGCCCCGAGTAGTCAACACGCTTACCGAGCAGGTTCTGGCGGAAACGCCCGCCCTTGCCCTTGAGCATGTCGGACAGCGATTTAAGCGGCCGCTTGTTGGGCCCGGTGATGGCACGGCCCCGGCGGCCGTTGTCGAACAGGGCATCGACCGATTCCTGCAGCATACGCTTTTCATTGCGGATGATGACCTCGGGGGCGCGAAGCTCCATCAGGCGTTTGAGACGGTTGTTACGGTTGATCACCCGCCGGTAGAGGTCGTTGAGATCACTGGTGGCAAAACGCCCACCGTCTAGCGGAACCAGGGGACGCAGTTCGGGCGGCAGCACCGGGATAGTCTCGAGGATCATCCACTGGGGGCTGTTGCCGCTCTGGCGGAAGGCTTCGACCACCTTGAGGCGCTTGGCGGTCTTCTTGCGCTTGGCTTCGCTGGCAGCCTCTTTCATCTCAGCGCGCAGTTCCACCGCAAGCTCTTCGAGGTCGATATTCTGGAGCAGCTCGCCAATTGCCTCGGCGCCCATGCCGGCGGTAAACTGACCGGCATACTCGTCCATCATTTCCCGGTATTTGTCCTCGCTGAGCACCTGCCCCTGAAGCAGGGGTGTGTCACCCTTGTCCAGAATGATGTAGGCCTCGAAGTAGAGAATCTTCTCCACTTCCTTGAGGGTCAGATCGACCAGGGTTGAGATACGCGAAGGCAGCGACTTGAGAAACCAGATATGCGCCACGGGGCAGGCCAGGTCGATATGCCCCAGCCGCTCGCGACGAACCTTGCTGGGGATGACCTCAACACCACACTTCTCGCAGACAATGCCACGGTGCTTCATGCGCTTGTATTTGCCGCAATTGCACTCGTAATCTTTGGTCGGACCGAAGATCTTGGCGCAGAAAAGGCCGTCGCGCTCCGGTTTGAAGGTGCGGTAATTGATGGTTTCGGGTTTTTTGACCTCACCAAAAGACCGTTCGCGAATTTTTTCCGGCGACGCAAGCGAAAGCCGGATCGCATTAAAATTCAAGGGGTCTTTAGGACGCTCAAAAAGACTGAAAATATCTTCCAAAACACATCCTCCTTATGGGATGGTGGTTTACTCGTCTTCCTCTTCGAGGAGTTCCACGTCGAGGCACAGGGACTGCAGTTCTTTGACCAGCACGTTGAAGGACTCGGGCAGACCGGCCTCCAGAGTGTGCTTGCCCTTGACGATGGCCTCGTAGATCCGGGTGCGGCCAGCCACGTCGTCGGACTTGACGGTCAAAAACTCCTGCAGCGCATGGGCTGCGCCATAGGCTTCCATGGCCCAGACCTCCATCTCCCCCAGCCTCTGCCCACCAAACTGGGCCTTACCGCCAAGAGGCTGCTGAGTAACAAGGCTGTAGGGACCGATGGAGCGTGCGTGGATCTTGTCATCGACAAGGTGGTGGAGTTTGAGCATGTACATGATACCGACGGTGACCTTCTCCTTGAAGGCCTCCCCGGTCTTGCCGTTGTGAAGGGTCATCTGCCCCGAGGTTGCAAAGTCGGCCCGGACCATCTCATCCTTCATCTGGGTTTCACTGACCCCCTCAAATACCGGCGACGCCATGGGGACGCCCTTGGAGAGCCGGCGCGCCAGCGCCTGGATATCCTCATCGGGCAAGCCATCGAGGAAGGGATTGAGCTCCTCGGTCTGGTAGATGTCCTTGATCTTCGTCCGCAGCTGCTCGACGCCGAACTGCTTATCCATCATCTCCTGGATCTGGACACCGAGACCGCGGGCGGCCAGACCGAGATGGGTTTCAAGGATCTGCCCGACGTTCATACGCGAAGGGACGCCGAGGGGATTGAGGACGATTTCCACCGGAGTACCGTCAGCCATGTAAGGCATGTCCTCGACGGGCAGGATCCGCGAAAGGACACCCTTGTTGCCGTGGCGCCCGGCCATTTTATCGCCGACCGAAAGCCTGCGCTTGATAGCGACATAGACCTTGACCATCTTAATGACGCCGGGCGGCAGGTCATCGCCACGCTTGAGCTTTTCAATCTTGTCGGAGAAAACGCCCTTGATCAGGTCTTCGCGCTCGGAAAGACGATCGAAGGTTTGCGCCACCTTGTCTTCGGCTTCTTCGGCGCTGGAAAGGCTGATTTCCCGCCAGCGGGCAAAGGGCACCTTCGCCAGCATCTCGGAGGTGATTTTCTTGCCCTTGGGAAGCAGGGTCTCTCCGGCTTCGTCGGTCACCGATACAGCAGACGTCTGACCGACCAGCTGTCTTTCGATCTTGCCTTTAGCCGAATCGCGAATGATGCGGATCTCGTCGTTCTGATCCTTAAGCAGCTTGTCAATCTCGCCCTTTTCGATCAGTTCGGTACGACTGTCCTTGTCGGAACCCTTGCGGGAGAATACCCGGGCGCCGATGACCACACCCTCAACGCCGGGGGGAACCCGCAGCGAGGTGTCGCGAACATCGCCGGCCTTTTCGCCGAAAATGGCCCGCAGCAGCTTCTCCTCAGGGGAGAGTTGAGTTTCGCCCTTGGGGGTGATTTTGCCGACCATGATATCGCCCGGCTTGACCTCGGCACCGATACGGATGATGCCGCTTTCGTCGAGATCGGCCAAAGCATCTTCACCGAGATTGGGGATATCGTCGGTAATCTCCTCCTTACCCAGCTTGGTGTCCCGGGCCACGCACTCGAATTCTTCGATATGCACAGAGGTATAACGGTCTTCCTTGACCAGCTTCTCGGAGATCAGGATCGAGTCCTCGAAGTTGTAGCCTTCCCAAGGCATGAAGGCAACCAGCACGTTCTGCCCCAGGGCCAATTCACCCAATTGGGTCGAAGGGCCGTCGGCGATGATGTCACCGCGCTTGACCTTATCGCCCACCTTGACGATCGGCTTCTGGTTGAGGCAGGTATTCTGGTTGGAACGGGCGAACTTGGTCAGGGTATAAATGTCCACCCCGGTACCGCTTTCATCCACCTCGTCCTCGTCGATTTTGACCACGATGCGGGCGGCGTCGACACTCTCGACCTCGCCGTTGTGCCGGGCCACCACCGCTGCGCCCGAGTCATGGGCGACGATGCGCTCCATCCCGGTACCGACCAGCGGAGCGTCGGCACGCAGCAGAGGCACAGCCTGACGCTGCATGTTGGAACCCATGAGAGCACGGTTGGCGTCGTCATTTTCGAGGAAGGGGATCAGCGCCGCAGCAACCGAGACCAGCTGCTTGGGCGAAACGTCCATCAGCTCGATGTCCTCACGGTTGGTAAGCAGAAACTCGCCGCTCTGGCGGGCGTTGACCAGCTCGTTGACGAAGGTACCGTCTTCGTTCAGCGGTGCATTGGCCTGGGCGATGGCGTGCCCTTCCTCTTCAAGCGCAGAGAAGTACTTGATCTCGGTAGAGACCTTACCCTCATGCACAAGACGGTAAGGGGTCTCGACGAAGCCGTGCTCGTTGATCCTGGCGTAGGTCGAGAGTGAGGCGATTAGACCGATGTTCGGACCCTCCGGGGTTTCGATGGGGCAGACCCGGCCGTAGTGGGTCGGATGAACGTCACGCACCTCGAAACCGGCCCGCTCGCGGGTCAGACCACCGGGGCCGAGGGCCGAAAGGCGACGCTTGTGAGTAATCTCAGAGAGCGGATTGGTCTGGTCCATGAACTGGGAGAGCTGGGACGAGCCGAAGAACTCCTTGACCACCGCAGAGACCGGCTTGGAGTTGATCAGATCGTGAGGCATCAGGCTATCGACCTCCTGCAGACTCATACGCTCTTTGATCGCCCGCTCCATGCGCACCAGCCCGACCCGATACTGGTTTTCGAGCAGCTCGCCAACGGCTCTGACGCGGCGGTTGCCGAGATGATCGATATCGTCGATGGCCCCCTTGCCGTTGCGCAGGTCAATCAGGTAGCGCACCACCTGGAGGATATCCTCGTTGGTCAGAGTGGTGTGCTCGAGGGGCGACTCGAGACCGAGCTTGTAGTTGAGCTTAAGCCGGCCGACGGCCGAAAGGTCGTAGCGCTCGGCATTGAAGAACAGGCTCTCGAAAAGGGCCTTGGCGCTCTTGACCGTCGGCGGGTCACCGGGCCGCAGCCGCCGGTAGATCTCGATCATCCCTTCTTCGGGGGTGGAAATCTTGTCCTGCAGCAGGGTTTCCCTGAGGTAGGGCCCGACGTAGAGGTTGTCGATAAACAGCACGCTGAACTCGCCAATACCGCGGGACCGCAACTCTTCAACCTTTGCAGCGGTAATTTCGTCGTTGCACTCGACAACGACTTCGCCGGTGGCGGTATCGACAATGTCGATCGAAGCGATCCGGCCGACCACTTCCTCTTCAGTTATGCTGATAAACTCGATCCCCTGGTCGGCCATCTTGCGGATGGCGGCCTTGGTGAACTTGCGGTTGGCCTTGACCACCGCCTCGCCGTCGCTGCCGATCACATCATAGGTGGCCCGCTGACCACCGAGGAGTTCGAGATTGACTTTCTTTTTATAGCCTTCGCCGTCGATGAAGACCTCCTCGACGTCGTAGTAGTAGTTCAGCAGCTCCTCGGTGGTATACCCTAGGGCCTTGAGCAGCACCGTTGCGGGGAGTTTCCGCCGCCGATCGATGCGCACAAAAAGAATGTCTTTATGATCAAAGTCAAAATCGAGCCAGGACCCGCGGTAAGGAATAACCCTTGCATTGTAAAGGATTTTCCCGCTCGAGTGGGTCTTGCCCTTGTCATGGTCGAAAAAGACGCCGGGCGAGCGGTGCAACTGGCTGACGATGACTCGTTCGGTCCCATTGATTATGAAGGTCCCGTTTTCAGTCATGAGCGGGATCTCGCCGAAGTAGACCTCCTGCTCTTTAATATCACGAATCGACTGGACGCCGGAGTCTTTGTCCACGTCCCAGGAGACAAGTCGGACCCGAACCTTCACCGGGGAAGCAAAGGTCATCCCCCGCTGGTGGCATTCGTCCACGTCGTATTTGGGAACCCCAAGAGAATAGGAAACATATTCCAGAGAACAGGTTTCACTGAAGTCACGGATGGGAAAGACGGACCGAAACACCGCCTCGAGCCCGATATTCTGACGGGCTGAAGGGGGAAGTTCCGCCTGCAGGAAACGCTTATAGGAATTCTTCTGGATATCAATGAGGTTAGGGATATCAATGATACGTTTAACCTCGGCGAAATGTTTCCTCAGAAGCTGGTTATTCGCAATCGAATAAGCCATGATTTCTCCTTTAGGTAGCTTCTATCCGGAAGCGGGGCTTTTTGCGCAACGCAAGATTTACCATTGGTCCGACGCAGCAAGGAGTGTTTGCACGGGTCCGCAGGCGGGCGAAGTTCGCCCCTGGTACCGATATTAATCGTTGTCGATGCGGCACCTTGCGCTCTTCCAGACCAAAAACGCGGCCTGCTCCTATTCCTAAAAAGGCAGGAACAGGATTACGAAAGTAGAATAGCCAAGGCCGCACAAGGCGACCTTGGCTAAAGGCATAACTATCGAAGCAGTACTACTTGAGCTCAACAGAAGCGCCGGCTTCCTCAAGCTGCTTCTTGAGTTCCTCAGCGTCAGCCTTGGAAGCGGCTTCCTTAATGGTGTTGGGAGCGCCATCGACCATCTCTTTGGCTTCTTTGAGGCCCAGACCGGTAGCAGCACGAACCACCTTGATGACATTAATCTTCTTGTCACCGGCGCCAGTAAGAACGACGTCGAACTCGTCCTTTTCTTCAGCGGCGGCAGCATCGCCACCGGCAGCGGGACCGGCAGCAACAGCAACGGGAGCTGCTGCGGAAACGCCGAACTTTTCTTCGAGTTCCTTAACCAGGTCAGCCAGCTCCAGGACGGTCATCTTTTCGATGAATTCAACAACCTGCTCTTTGGTGATATCAGACATTTTAATCTATCCTCCGTTATATACTTTTTTGATTGTTTGGTTTAAGCAGCCTTCTTGTCCTGGATGGCGCTGAGCACCTGAACCAGTGAACGCGGAATCGCTGCAAGCACACCGACGAAGTTGGTTGCCGGCGCACTAATGGAACCGAGCATCTTGGCCAGCAGCTCATCGCGGCTGGGAAGATTGGCAAGGGCCTTGATTTCCTCTACAGACAACAGGTTGCCATCGAGAACGCCAGCCTTGAGTTCGAACTTTTCGTTGGCTTTGGCGAAATCGCTGAGAACCTTTGCCGGGGCCACGGGATCGTCTCCCGCAATGGCAATTGCCGTGGGGCCCTGCAGAATGCCGTCGAGACATTCCTTTTCAGTCCCCTTGGTCGCAAGACGCAGTAACGTGTTCTTGACGACCCGGTATTCGACTCCGGCACCACGCAGCTGACCACGCAGTTCGTTGACCTGGTCGACGTTCAGACCACGGTAATCGGCGATAAAAGCGGCCTTGGTTGCTGCGAGCTTGCCAGCCAGTTCTGCAACCAGTTGTTCTTTTCCAGTTCTGTCCATCGTCTCTCCTCCTTTCTTTGTAGTCTCGGCCCGGATGGACCTGGCTCCAGTCGGAGGGATGGGAGGGAGAGATTGAAAATCCTCGCCCCGCATTCAGCCTCGGCAGGCGGTTGTCCCATTAAACTCCAAAAAATGGAGAACCTGCTGTCTTTGACCAGGAGCGTAAAGCTGTGCTTTTAAAAAATCGGCCCTTAGCAAGATTGGCCCGGCACAGATGTGCCGGGCCTAAGGACGCAATGTGAAAAGCTGTGGCGGTTACTTCACCAGTGCCTGCATGGCCGGCACATCGATATTGATACCGGGGCCCATGGTGCTGGAAAGGCTCACCTTTTTAAGGTAATTACCCTTAGAGGTCTGGGGCTTGGCCTTGACCAGCGCCTCCATCAGGGCAACGATGTTACCCTGCAGCTGCGCAGCGTCAAAAGACACTTTGCCGACGGGAGCGTGAACGATACCGGCCTTCTCGACCCGGTACTCAACCTTACCCGACTTGGCTTCATTGACGGCACGACCAACCTCGAAGGTTACAGTGCCGACCTTGGGGTTGGGCATCAGGCCGCGGGGACCGAGCAACTTGCCGATCCGACCGACGGTGCCCATCATGTCGGGGGTTGCGATAGCGGTGTCAAAGTCGAACCAGCCACCTTGAATCTTGGCCACCAGATCATCATCACCGACCAGATCAGCGCCTGCGTCTTTGGCCTCCTGGGCCTTGTCGCCTTTGGCAAAGACCAGAACCCGCACGTTTTTGCCCAGACCATTGGGCAGAACCACGGCGCCACGTACCATCTGGTCAGCTTTACGGGGGTCTACGCCAAGGCGTACCGTAAGGTCGACCGTTTCATCAAACTTAGCAAAAGCCGCATCCTTAACCAGGGCAACAGCCTCGTCCAAGGAATAGGCCAGGTCGCGATCAACCTTGGCCCGGGCAGTTTTCTGATTTTTTCCTCGATTAGGCATCTCTACACTCCAAATTCCGCCGCTATTTATTCGACTTCGAGCCCCATGCTGCGTGCAGTACCCTCGATGGTGCGCACTGCGGCATCAATATCGAAAGCATTGAGATCGGGCATCTTCAACTTGGCAATCTCTATCACCTGATCTTTGGTGACCTTGCCAACCTTGTCCTTATTGGGAACCCCGGAACCCTTAGGCACCTTGGCAGCCTTCATCAGCAACACCGCAGCAGGCGGGGTCTTGGTGATAAAGCTAAAGGAACGGTCAGCAAAGACGGTGATCACCACGGGGATAATCATGCCGTCCTGCGCCTGGGTCTTGGCATTAAAGGTCTTGCAGAACTCCATGATATTGACCCCATGCTGACCGAGCGCGGGACCGACCGGGGGCGAAGGGTTCGCCTTGCCGGCAGGAATCTGCAGCTTTATCAATCCAACAACCTTCTTGGCCATGAGTGACTCCTTAAATGTATATTCTTTTCAAACCAGACTCAGCTGGTTTTTTCGACCTGAATAAATTCAAGCTCAACCGGGGTAACGCGGCCAAAGATACTGACCATAACCTTGAGTTTCGCTTTATCGGGCTTAACATCTTCGACCACGCCGGTGAAGTTAAGAAAGGGCCCGTCGACTACGCGAACAGTCTCACCAACCTCAAATTCAACCTTGGGCTTCGGACGCTCGACCCCTTCTTCCATCCGGGCAGTGATCTTGGCCACTTCTTCGTCAGGAATCGCCGGGGGAGCCGTACCGCCACCCACAAAACCTGTCACCTTGGGAGTCCCCTTGACGATGTGCCAGGTTTCGTTGTCAAGCTCCATCTGAACCAGAATATAACCGGGAAAAAACTTCCTGGTCGACGTGCGGCGTTCGCCTTTTTTAAGCTCCACAACAGTCTCGGAGGGTATCAACACCTGCCCGAAACGCTCCTCGGCCCCTAAAGCACGAATCCGCTCCTCAAGATTCAACTTAACCTTGTTCTCATAGCCGGAGTAGGTATGTACCCCGTACCACTTCAATGTCATGTCAGCCTTCCCTGAATCCATCAACTGAGGAGCATGCGAATCAGGCGAACCAGCGCCGAATCGACAACCCAGAGAAAGACAGCAACAACAAGAACCAAGGAGATGACCACCACCGTAGATGAGTAGGTCTCCTTCTTGGTGGGCCAGGTCACCTTATTGAGCTCACCCTTGACGTTGGCGAAAAACTCTGTCGTTTTGCCTAGCACTATCTGAAACCTCCACAGAGGATTGCTGCCTAAAGTGGCAGGCCAGGAGGGACTCGAACCCCCAACACCCGGTTTTGGAGACCGGTGCTCTAGCCATTAGAGCTACTGGCCTGCATACATCGGCCCGCCCTCTTTGAGCGACCCGAATCTATGATCAACGCAAGCCTTACTTGGTCTCGCGATGAGGGGTATGCTTGCGACAGAACCGGCAATACTTACTGAACTCAAGCTTGTCCGGAGTATTGCGCTTATTTTTGGTCGTCGTATAGTTGCGCTGCTTGCACTCGGTACAAGCCAGGGTAACAATGTCCCGCATGATACTTATCCTTACCCCTCCCCCCAGACGCCCGGAGAGAGGGATTCTTGTCTATAAAAGGATCTTACTCTACGATATCGCTGACAACACCGGCGCCGACGGTCCGGCCACCCTCACGGATAGCAAAACGCAGCTCTTTGTCCATAGCGATTGGAGTAATCAGGTCCACCGTCATGGCGATGTTGTCACCAGGCATAACCATCTCAACACCCTCGGGTAACGTAACAATACCAGTCACGTCGGTGGTGCGAAAGTAGAACTGGGGACGATAGCCCTTGAAGAACGGGGTGTGACGTCCGCCCTCTTCCTTGGTCAGGATGTAGGCTTCGGCCTTGAACTTGGTGTGAGGGGTGATGCTGCCGGGCTTGGCCAGAACCTGACCGCGCTCGATGTCCTCACGTTTGACGCCGCGCAGCAGAATC
>CALZIZ010000038.1 GCA_945787465.1 uncultured Desulfuromonadales bacterium | reverse complement strand
ACGCCGGTTGGGCGTTACGGTGGTGCCCTCTCCTCCGTGCGTGCCGACGATCTGGCAGCTATTCCGCTCAAGGCCCTGATGGAGCGCAGCCCTGAAGTCGACTGGGAAGCGGTGGATGATGTCATCCTCGGCTGTGCCAACCAGGCCGGTGAAGACAACCGCAATGTGGCGCGTATGGCCCTACTGCTGGCGGGGCTTTCGGAGACAGTTTCCGGAAGCACGGTCAACCGGCTCTGCGGCTCTGGGATGAATGCCGTCGGCAGTGCCGCCCAGGCCATCAAAGCGGGTGACGCGGAGCTGATGATCGCCGGTGGTGTGGAGAGCATGTCCCGCGCCCCCTTTGTGATGGGCAAGGCCACCACTGCCTTCTCTCGCTCCGCCGAGATCTTTGACACCACCATCGGTTGGCGTTTCGTCAACCCGCAGCTGAAGGCGCTTTACGGCACCGATTCGATGCCGGAAACCGCCGAGAATCTGGCCCGTGAATTCGGCATCAGCCGTGAAGATCAGGACCGCTTCGCGCTCTGGAGCCAGGAAAAAGCCGCAGCAGCTCAGGAGGACGGGAGGCTGGCGGAAGAGATCATTGCGGTTGCGGTTCCTCAGCGCAAAGGGGACCCGCTGATCGTCGAGAAGGACGAGCACCCTCGATCCACCTCGCTGGAAAAGCTGGCAAAGCTCAAGGCCATGTTCCCTGAAGGGACCATCACCGCAGGCAATGCCTCGGGAGTCAATGACGGGGCGGCGGCATTGCTGCTGGCAACGGAACAGGCTGCCGCACGCAATGGTCTTACGCCCAAGGCACGGATACTGGGCATGGCAACCGCCGGGGTGCCGCCTCGCATTATGGGCATTGGTCCTGTGCCGGCCACCAAAAAGCTGCTTAACCGTTTGGGGCTGACGCTGGATGATTTGGATATTCTTGAGTTCAACGAAGCCTTCGCCGCCCAGTCCCTGGCCTGTACCCGGCAGCTCGAATTGGCCGATGATGATCCGCGGATCAATCCCCAGGGGGGGGCGATAGCACTTGGACATCCCCTGGGAATGAGCGGCGCTCGCCTGGTGACTACTGCGGTCCATCAACTTCATCGCTCTGGCGGCAAGCGAGCTCTGTGTACCATGTGCGTCGGAGTTGGCCAGGGGATCGCACTGGTGATAGAGAGGGTGTAGCATATTGAAAAAAGGGCCTATTCCGGAGAACTGAAAATTTCCAGCATAGGCCCTTTTACATTTCCCCTATCCCGTGTGAGGTTCATATTTTAAACGGTTCAATCACCAGAACATAGGCTGGTATTGCCACCACCAAAAGTAGGCGCTCTTAAGCGAGGCACGAAGGCACCAAGGAACCCCAAAGGACCGGGACATGCCCCATGGATTGTAATCATTGCTCTTCATCTTGGGCTGTTGGGATCATAAACCCCAAGATTTTCTCTGTGTTTTGGTGCCTTGTATGGTGTTTTCAGGGGTGGGGCAGCTCTAACAACTTCAGTCCGTTCGGCCTGAGCTTGTCGAAGGCTTTGGAAACGTCTGGTAAACCGATGCTTCGACAGGCTCAGCATGAACGGCAGAAAAATAGGTTTTTCGCCCTTCTTGGTGTCTTGGTGCCTTGTGTGGCTAATATTGGGTTACCTTTTGTTGGGCACTAATTCTGTTTTTTTAAAGATCGGTCAATCGGAGGTCTCGAGGTAACCATGAAATCAAAAAAGACGTTCGATCTCACAGAAAAGATCATCAGTCCTGGTGAAGAGGCAGACTATCTGCTCGATTTATACGATGAAAAACTATCGTCATGCCTCGAGTTCCTGAAACAACATTTCAACGTCATTCAGGCTCGGTCGCAACTTCTGTTGACCATTTGCACACTGGCGCTGACCATCACCGGGTTTTCCGGACCCAAAATTGCCCAGACGAACTTGTTCGCACGATACAGTATTGCCTTGGGGATTATCTTTGTTCTTTCGGCAATGGTGATCCTCCTGCTCGGGGGGCTTCGCATCCGGTGGGTAACCCAGATGATTGGTGATAACCCACGGGCAACATTGTCTTTAATCATCCAGTACAGGAATCGCAAGACGAGCCTCTATTTTCTTGAGCTCTCTTTGCTGGTCATCGGACTGACAAGCTACGTTGCCAGTGTCGTGACCTATTTGTTGTATGGGACGACATAGAAAAAGTCGTATCTAGTGTTTCAAGGTACCATTATGTCCAGCAAAGGTATGGAGCTTTAATTTGCCCGGCAGAGAAAAAAATTCATACACGATCCAATCCGTCGCCAATGCGCTCGATCTCCTTGAGGCCTTGTGTGAAGAAGGCGGCAAGGTACGTATTCGCCAGTTCAGTGAAAAACTCGGAATGGACAAGAGCAAAGTTTTTCGCCTGCTCGCCACCTTTGAAAGCAAAGGTTATGTGGAGAGAGTCGAAAGTTCCGATCAATATTGCCTGGGATTTCCGGCCTTTGAGATGGGGCAAAAACTACTGCTGAATATGGAGCTTCTGCGCCAAGCTAAGCCAGCCATGGAATCGCTGGCCCGAAAATGCAATGAAGCTGTGTATCTTGTGATTCGCCGCAAGACAGAGGTCCTGTTTCTCGATGTGGTCGATACCACCCAGTTGGTCAGGATCATGCTCCTGGTTGGCAGGCGTTTTCCCCTGGAGGAAGTCTCGGCCGGAAAAATGATAGCAGCCTGCACCAGCCCACAGGCTAAGTCTCCAGGGCTCAACAGGATTCTTCACGAGGGGGCCTGTATCGACCAGGACAGGCTCGGCGACGGCATTGCAAGTCTAGCCGTCCCGCTGTTTCAAAAAGAAGGGGTGGTGTGCGGGGCCCTTTGCATGGTTGGTCCTTCCTTTCGGATGACTCAGGAGGTTATGGCAAAGGGCCTGCTCCCTCATTTGAAGGAAGCCGGGGAGTCAATTTCGTCAAAATTGGGGTATGTGAAGCGCTGTCTTTTGTCGTCTTGAAGGATGGTAAGGAGATGGTGCTGCCTTTTTTGGGGGGGAAATTCTGAGAAAATTTTTTACCCCGGGCCGGTTTTTGGAAGATGTCCGGTGGGGTTGTTTGGATTTGACAGGGAGCACCGATCAGTTAATATCTATTTAAGCATATAGGGTAAAAGGCTGCTTTTAGGGCTGTAAATTGCGGGGAGGTGATGCCTCAAGCGCCGTAGAGGGGGACCCCTTCAAAAGCATTTTCCTATCAATCCCAACTCCCGGGAGCCTCGGTAGGAGGACCACAACAAACGAGATAGCCAATCGGTTTTGGCGGCGGCGGTTGCTGGAGTCCTTTTGGTTGCCTTTGTGTTCAGTCCTTTGTGATTCGGCACCCAACTGCCGGCCCAGAGCATCTGATTCATTTCATGATTTTCATCTCTTCGGTAAGTCTTCTCCAGCGAGGGTTTGCAGGTGGCCGAAACAAATTTTTTTTTTCTCCCTGTTAAGCAGTTCTGTCGCCGCGATGTCGTGACCTGCGGGCCCGATGATGCTCTGGTCGCCGCGGCTGAGGTCATGAGGGAGAAGAACATCTCCAGCTTGGTGGTCTGCGAAAACGGGACGCCGATCGGGATTTTCACTGACCGCGATATGCGCAACAAGGTGGTCTCCCGTGGCATCGATTCCTGCACCCTGAAGGTCCGCGAGATCATGAATTCACCCCTGATCGGCATTTCGGAAGACAACTTTCTGTACGAGGCGCTCTACCGCATGTCGCGCAACAATATTCATCGCATCGGGGTGGTCGATGGTGACGGCCGGCTCACCGGCATAGTGACGGACTCGGACATTATCCGCCTGCAAAGCCGCTCGCCCCAACAGATGATTTGTGCCATCGAAGAAGCTGAGTCCGTCGATGTCCTGCGTGAGTTACATACCGAGGTGGAGAGCCTGACGGTGCACTTGGTCGGCACTGGGGTGGCGGTGCCCGAACTGGTGCGCATGATCGCTCATCTCAACGACCGGATTCTGCTGCGGCTGATTGCTTTGCTGGCCGCCGAGCGTTTTGCCGATCTGCCTAAAGGGTTTGCCTTTGTCGTGCTCGGAAGTGAAGGGCGTCAGGAGCAGACCCTGACCACCGACCAGGACAATGCCATCATTTATTCTGACGATCTTTCTGCCGCGGAAGTCGAGAAAATCAAGGAATTTTCAGAGGCGTTGATCGGAGCTCTTCTGTCCATTGGCGTCCCACCTTGTCCGGGCGGTATTATGGCCAAAAACGACACATGGCGACGCAGTTTGAGCGGCTGGCGCAATGTCATCGATAGTTGGATGGACAACGCGGTCCCCGAAAACATCCTCAATGGCAGCATGTTTTTCGACCTGCGGACCCTCTACGGCGATCCGAGTCTGGAGCAGAGCCTCAAAACTCACATCAGCAATCATCTGCGCAAAAACTCGGCCTTTCTGGCCTGGACTGCGGCCAACGTGCTGCGTTTCAAAGTGCCGCTTGGACTTTTTGGCCGAATCAAGGTGGAGAAGAAGGGCGAACACCGTGGCGCCCTCGATATCAAAAAAGCCGGCATTTTCACTATCACCGAAGGGGCGAAGGTTCTGGCCCTTGAAGCTGGAGTCTGGCAGGGAGGCACCCACGAACGGCTGCAGACTCTGGTTGCCAAAGGTATTCTTGATCAGAAGAAGGGTGAGGATTTAACGGCAACCTATGATTTTCTGGTCTATCAACGGCTGCGCTCCCAGGTGGCGGAAATCCGGGCAGGCCTGGTGCCGAACAACTACGTTCTTCTCAATGACCTCAACCGCATGGAACTTGGGCGGATGAAGCTCGCCCTGGAGGGGGTTCAAACCTTTCAGGAGTTCCTCAGCCTGCATTTCAACCTTGCCCACCTGCGTTAAGGTAGATCAAGGGAGAGCGAACAAAACCGAACTGTCCTGGGCCAGAAGCAGACTTTCCAGATCCCCTCAGAGTGTTATTGCAACCTGGCCATCTCTCTGCCCAGGGCTGGCCGATTCAGCGGGATGTGTTTTGATTGGCAGGGATAAGCTTCCACGAGGGTTATTCTGCCCTGTCCACTGAATAGCTGGCCCAGCTGATATCTCCGTGCCAGGCCCACAGAGCCAGCAGGGGGTGCTGATAAGTCCGGGTCGCATGATCCTGCCGGCTGGTGTACGAGATATAGCTGCCGGGAGGGCGCATGATCAGTTCACCTGTTGCCCCTAGCCAGCCCGCCTCTCCAGCAAGAACATAATAGAGTTCGTCAGCATTATGGCGGTGGCGAGGATAATACACGCGAGCGTCCTGCCAATATAAACCCAGGCGAAAATCCCCACTGGCTTGAACCCCATCGGAGCCAACCAGTTCAACCCAGGCACGGTTGAGCATATCGCCTTCGGTAGAAGCGCCTTTAAACACCCAAGGCAGAAACGGCAGCAGAGCGTCAAGACTGGGGCGGATGGGATGGTTTTTTATGGCCTGTAGCGCTGGCTCCAGAGGCAGTTCAATGGATCTCCTAGGAGGCTGTCGAACTTTGGGGACCGTAGCGAGAAATTGACTGTTCGAGGCTAGATTTTCGAGAATTTGAGAGCGAATAGCAGGGCTATTTGTCGAAAATTGTCGGAGATTTGGGCCGATCAGACGATTTCGCAGTAGGTTCATTTCAAAGTTCGACAGCCTCCTTGCCAGCGGTTCCTCCAGCTTGGGTAGACGGCGTATCGATGTGGCCACGAGGGAACCCATGGCCTGCGGGGCTGCGTCAAACACAGCGGCACAGGTATTCAGCAACTGAGACCAGAAGGTGGCGATTTCTTTGCTGGTGGTCATTCGGCAATCTTGCTTATCCCTTTATGACAAGAACGGGCTTTTGGGCTTTCCTGATCACCTTTTCGGCGACTGATCCCAGAAGCATTTCTTCGACATTGCTCGCACCATGAGCCCCTATCACCGTCGCAATGATATCTTCCTCCACCTCCGCCCTAAGGATTTCTCTGAAAGGAATTCCTTCTGCCACGAGTACCTTAACCCTGAAACCATTATCCTTTAACTCTTCTTCTATCGGCGTCAATGCCGCTTGCGCCTTTTCCTTCAACGTCTTATCGGTGATGCTGAACTCTTGCCAATAAAGTTTGCTAAAAACCTTTATCGTCCTTTTGTCGATTACGTGAATGACAACGACTTCTTCTGTGCCGATTTCTTTGAGTCGGATAACATATTTCAGTGCCTTGTCTGATAACTCAGAAAAATCCGTCGGATACAAAATTTTTTTAAACATGTTCCACCTCCTTTTTATGAGGTTATTCACGTTGTGAATTTTCAAAAAGAATCGACTCGAAAGTAGAAAGTTTCTAACAAAAACAGAGTCTTAGTTTTTTTATTTCACCTGCAGGATGACCAGTGAAATATCGTCATTAAAGGTCTTTTCCCCGGTGAAATTTTTGGCCTGGGATAGCAATTTGTCGATGATCTCTTTGGGGGGGAGAGATGAGAGTTCTTTTAATAGGGCGCACAACCGCTCTTCCCCGAAGAAAACCCCGTCAGGGTTTTCGGCCTCGATAATGCCATCGGTGTAAAGCAGGAGCATGTCTCCCGGCCACAGCTGTTCGTGTTTCTCCTCAAAAGAAATCTCGGTCATGACACCTAGAATCAGTCCCTCCGCGTCAAGTCGCTCAAAGTTCCGGGTCCTGGCTCTCAAGACAAGGGGCGGGTTATGCCCGGCGTTGGCATAGGAAAGATTACGAGTAACAGGATTGTATTTGGCGTAGAACAACGTGATGAACAGTTCTGCCCTGGTGAGGTCCTCATAAAGAAATTCGTTAAGACTGCTGACGAGGTCTGTGGCCGTGGCGAGATCATGGGCTCTGGCCTGGATGAAGGTGCGGGTTTCAGTCATGATAAATGCGGCACCGACGCTGTGCCCTGAAACGTCAGCGATAACCAGGTCCAGGAGGCCATTCTCGCGAGGGAGAAAGTCGTAATAATCGCCTCCTACCTCTTTGGCGGGCACGCAGGCCCCGGCCAGGGCGATTCCCTCGATGTCAGGTGTGCTGCCTGGAAGGAGCCCAAGTTGAATGGTCCTTGCGATCTGCAGCTCTTTTTCTCTTTCTCTGGCTTCGATGAGTTTGTCGGCCTGGCTGGCGTTACGCCACGCCACTCCAATTTTGGCTGCGACATTTTTAAGGAGTTCGACAAACTCGTCGGAAAAAATCCCCTTCATCGTTTTCGAAAAGACCGAAAGGACACCGATCGGTTTTCCCTCTATAGTAACAGGGGCGTGCGCAAAAGACTTGATCCCCTCTTGATGAATGGTCTGGGCAGAGAGAGGCTTGACAAGAAAGTCAGTGTCATTGGCTGCCACGGCCGAGTTGTTCAAAAAGGTTTCGCCAACGTAGGTACCGCTGTTCAATTCTCGATCAGATCTTCCCAGATGCTCCGAACTCATCCCCATCTGACTTCGGACCGTCAGGGTCATCTTTTCCTCGTCCAGTATTCGGATGACACACAGGTCCAGGTGAAACTGTTCGGACAGAAGTTTTAGAATGTTTTCGAGGATGGATTTCAGGTCGGCGCCACCGGCTACGATCCGGGAGGTCTCATGCAGGATGCTGAGTTGTTCCCTTCCGGCCTTGCGGCTGAGGGAGACTGAACCAAAGATATCGAAAACATCCTCCATTTCGCTGCCCTTGGCTGCCAGATAGTTTTCGAGGATTATTCGAGCAGGCGCTGCTCCGACGGACCCTGCCAGGGTTCTTTCGGTGAAACGCTTGAGGTGGACAAGCTCGTATTCCAACAGGTTTCCCCGTTCATCAATTTCTCTGTTTTCCAGATATTCTGCAATGGCAGCACTGGCCTGTTTTGCGCCGATAAACTTGGTCATCAAGTCGACAAATTCGCTAATTGTCGGAGCTTTGTTGATTCTCTTACGCTCCATTGTTTGGGGAGCAGGGGTGAAAACATCGACGAATTTGGCCGCCTGTTCGCTTTCGATTGAATTTTGTCGAGACAAAAGGGAAATACCTACAAAAGCCGTAATGTTAAATAACAGGGTCCAGAACAGAGAATGAGTCCAGATGTCCAGGCCATTCAAACCGAGAAACTCGAGAGGGCGAAGAAAGCTGAGGCCGAACAGCCCCTTTTCGATGATGTCACTCTCCAGCCAGCCGGATCTTGCAAAAAGGGGGATCATCAGAGTGTAAAACCAGACAATGAAGCCCAAAACCAGACCCGTGGCCGCACCCCGCAGGTTTGCACCCTTCCAATATAGACCGCCGATCAGGGACGGAGCGAACTGGGTCACGGCAACAAAGGAGGCCAGCCCGATATTGACCAGGGCATAGGATTCCCCGATAAATCGGTAGTAAAGGTAACTGAGCAGAATGACACCCATAATGCCAAGACGCTTTGTGTTAATGAGGACTCCTGGCATGTCGGAGGCCGCCAGGTTGAACTTCAGGACAAAGGGCATGACCAGGTGATTGAGGATCATGGTGGCGGTCGCAACTGAAGAAACGATGACCATTCCCGCTCCCGCGGAAAACCCGCCTATGAAGACAAATACTGCCAGCCAGGAGTGACCCGCCTGGAGGGGGAGAAGGATGGGAAAGAAATCCGCATTGGCCCCATTGCCGCCAGTCAGGATAAGCCCTCCCAGGGCGATTGGAATGATAAACAGATGGAACAGAAACGCGTAGATGGGATAAAGCCACATGGCTTTGTAGATATGCTCTTCATTGGAATTTTCGACGACCATGATATGAAATTGTCGGGGAAGGAACATGAACGCCATCATGCAGATAAATCCCACAGTGAACCAGCTGGAGTAGGGAACCTGTTCGGTCCCCAGCAACAGCAGGTGCCCTAACTCTGGGAGTTCGGCGTCAAAACGGGCGAAAATATCCCTAACGCCGTCGAAAAGGCCGTAGGTCACAAACAGTCCGACGCAGAGGATGGCGATCAGTTTAACCAAGGCCTCAATCGCGATGACAGCGACAAGCCCTTCATGGCGTTCGGAAGTATCCAGATGTCTGGCCCCGAATAGAACAGCAAAAAAGCCCAGGAGCAGCGAGACAATAAGTCCCGTATCGAAGTGCTGGGAAAAACCTATCTGGCTCCCCAGAACCCCGTGCATTAAATTCTCGGAGGGGGCGGTCAAGATGTTGAAGGTATGGGCAATCGCCTTAAGTTGAACGGCAATGTAAGGCATGATCCCAAAAATGGCAAAGATCGTGATAAGGCCGCCTAGGGCCACGGATTTGCCATACCGACTGGAAATGAAATCGGCGATCGTGGTGAGTTTCTGCTCTTTGCTGATTCGCACCATCTTGCGCAAAAGAAAACACCAGGCAAAGGCCATCAGGGTGGGGGCGAGGTCACCAATGAGAAAATCGAGGCCGACCGTGGCAGCCCGACCGACGTAGCCGTAAAAAGCCCAGGAGGTAAAGAAGACAGCGATGGAAAGGGAATAGATATAGGGATTGGAGATAAGGCTTTTTCCAGACGCCCTTCTCCTGTCAGCATAAAAGGCCAGGGCGAACAATAGCCCGATATAGAGTAACGAAACGATGATGACTATTGATGCTGGGATCATCCCTTGTCTGTCTCTCTGTGATTATTTCGTTGTCTTAATTTTTGAAATTTTTTGGAAAATAAATATATTACGATGATAAAAAATGGCCAGCCGAAAAGGAAATATATGATTATAAGAGGTAATCCAAAAATGTTTATCTCTTTATTGAAAATTTGAATGAACGGGTAATTAAGCATGGTTATGCCTAGTATGAAAAACAAAAACCAGGCAATCCTCAGGTTGGTTAGGTCATCTTCTTTCAAATTCACTCTCAACTTTTAGGTGAAAATCTCTTAGTGAGGAAACATGTTCCTAGATTTCTATGCCTTGGGATGATAGTTGACACCTTAAAAATTCAATGTCCTCACAGTTAAGCCGTCATCCAAATAATAAAACTCTTTATGGAATTTCTTGGCCGTTATTTCAGGCTTTGTTTCATGAAAAGTATAGCTAAATTCGCAAACTTCGCTACGCCTCGTCCTCCTCCTGAGACAT
The DNA here is from genome assembly GCA_945787465.1 of uncultured Desulfuromonadales bacterium. Classification (GTDB taxonomy): domain Bacteria; phylum Desulfobacterota; class Desulfuromonadia; order Desulfuromonadales; family Trichloromonadaceae; genus CALZIZ01. Next base: position 7,585 of record CALZIZ010000038.1, on the reverse strand, counting down.
ATTTCCCTCTGGTGCAAGTCCGCCCTTCAGGCATAGATCCTCTGTCTGAACATTCTATCCATTAAAGTTTCGTTCCCTGCCTGTAATTGCCTCTCCAAATCCTTACCACGAATCAGTTCCGGCCTTTTCGGCCCCTGTCCTCAACGCGACTTTGTTGTCCTGCCTGGCAACTGGTTTCCTTCGCCGTCATTTACCAGTAACCAGCAATCCACAATTTTGAAGCTCAAGAAATCCTTTCTGCTTCCCTTTATAAGGCGGAGGGGGAGGGGGAGGCTCTTTTTGGAGAGGGGGAGGGGAGTTAATGGTGTTTGTTAAGACTTGTTCTCGGGATCAGATGAGAGCAAAAAAACACGAAATGTTAGAAAATATATTGATTAGTGTTGTCGCTGTTCCGCTGTGCGGTAGGAGTGGGCGGCTTCCCCTGTGGACCATTTCTGGTAAAATAAACCCTTGTTCTGTGGTGGTTCTAGTGCTTTAAGTGGCCGGAAAAACAGTGTCTATTTACGTAGTGCCGTCTTGGCGAAAACTTTTCCCAAAAAATCCTTTACAAAACAATGTTGGTTGGGTTAGCGTTACCTATAACTGAAACAGACGTACTGCACAGCGGAACAAAAAGGCGGAGTCGTTGCTATGGAAATCGAATTGAAACTTCTTTCCTCCCTCCGGGTGGAACGATTCAAGAGCGAGGTTCGTGAGTATCCGCCCGCAACGGGGATCAGAGAGGTTGTTAGAGAGCTAGGTATCCCCGAAAAAGATATCGGGATTGTTCTCTTTAATGGGCAACATGCTTCCCTGTCAGATCCCCTGAACGATGGGGATACGCTTTCCCTGCTTCCCCTGGTGGGGGGCGGTTGACCAAAGATGGTTCATTTTTTCATTTCTGATTTTACGCTTAGCAAGGAGAGTTTATGCGCACGTTAACAAACAACCCCGCATCCGGGCCGGCTTCAGTGTTGTACAGCCGCTGCACAATCAACTTGGATACCAAGTCAATTGTTATTCAGGACGTGCCTTGCCGTAATCTTGAGGATGTCCTCGGTGGTTTTGGCCGCTCCTTTCAAATGTTGGCCGAACGGGATGTTAAGAACGCCTATTCTCCTGAAAATCCGCTGATTATGAATACCGGGCTACTGACCGGTACCAACATCATGACTGGTCTGCGTACCTATTTCTCCGCCTTTAGCCCCCTTAAGCAATCGAAGAAGGGGTTGCCGTCGGCCATGTGGTCAGCGGCAAGCGGAAAATTCGGCAGTAAACTGAAATGGACCGGGATTGACGAGGTGGTTTTTGAGGGGCGCTCCGAGGCTCCCGTTTATGCCGTCTTCTCTGAGGGGGAGAACGGTCCTGAGGTTGAGCTCAAGCCCGCGGATCATCTTCTGGGGCTGACGACCCATCAAAAAATCATGGCCCTGCATGAGCAGTATGCCGATGGGCACTTTGCCGTGATTGGACCGGGTGGTGAGAATTATAAAGCTGTCTTTATGGGGGCTGTTGCCCTGAGTACCGAAAACCAGCTCAAGTCCAAAGAGGATAAGTGTCGGTTTGCCGGACGGGGAGGAATGGGCAGCCTGATGGGCTACAAGAACCTTCTTGCCATTGTCGCCCAGAGCAAGGACAAGCTTCCGAAAATCAGCCCCGAGGTTCGTGATATCAACCGGGAGATCCTGAAAGGTGGAGGCTCTGCGAAGTTTCAGCCGGTGAAACAAGGCGGGGGGGGCGGCACCTGGGCTCTCTACGAGACGATGCAGGCATTCCACGCCGTTCCCGAGAATAACTTCCGCCCCAAGGGTAACCAGGGGGTCGAAGGACTTTTTCGAGAAAATGTGGAAAAGAACCTCGATGTCAAGAGCGAGGGGTGCTTCCGCTGCGGGATCCGCTGTCACAATAATATCTACGAACGAAATGCCGATGGCAGCAGGGGGGAGTTTCTGGCCAAGTTTGACTTCGAGCCTTTGAACCTGTTCGGCACCAACCTGGGTATTCATGATGGCTTCCAGGTCGGAAAACTTATTCAGGCGTGTGACAACCTTGGCATGGATGCCATCTCCCTGGGCACCACCATCTCTTACGTGCTTGATTACAACGAGCGACATCCCGAAACCCCCCTCTTGAACGGCGCAACCTTCGGGCAGTATGAGAAAATCCGCGAACTCGTTGAGAAGACGGGGCATGGGGAACTTCCCGAGACCGGTCGTGGGGTGATGCGTCTTTCCCAGCAACTCGCCGAGCCCTCCTACGCGATGCAGGTCAAAGGCCTTGAACTGCCGGCTTATCTGCCTGACACCAATCCAGGCTACGCTTTTGCCATCGCTGGCGGACACATGTCCATGTTCACCCACATGAATCTGCTCAGGGAGGGAAACACCGACCTGGACTACTGGGTGAACGCCATTACCCAGGTGGGCCTTTATCAGGTGGGTCACGACATGCTCGGGCTGTGCAAGTTCATCGGTATGGGGGTCAATCACGAGATGATCCCCAAAGCGATCAAGTTGACTGCCGGCATTGAGCTCTCTTCAGAAGAAGTGGTTGCGGCCGTGCGCCGCGCCTACCTGCGAGGATTGGCTCTGGAACGTCGCCAGGGCTATGGCGATGAGGATTACACCCTGCCTGGTCAGGTCTTTGAGAGCCCCAACCCCAATGTGACCCTTCCCGAGTTCATAACGCCAGATTTTTTCGAACGTCTGACGGCCAGGGTGTGGGAAGTCTTTGAGCCGGAAATGGAAGGCTTGCAGGGGTAATTATTTGTTTGGGTAGCAAGAATTTAATGCCGATTATTCTGCTTCCTGGAATCTGAACTTGAGAGGAAAAGGAGAACCGAAATGGCTGGAATTATTGAAGCACGTCTTGCTGAGTTGGGCATTGAGCTGCCTGACGCGCCAGCACCCAAGGCAAATTATATGCCTTATGTTGTCTCTGGTAACCTGGTGTTTATGTCTGGTCAGGTGACCATCTGGAACGGCGAAATGAAGTATATCGGCAAGGTCGGTGCTGATCTAACAATTGAGCAGGGTTATGAGGCCGCTCGAATGGTCGCTATCAACCTGATTGCTCAGGCACGAAAGGCCTGTGGCGGCGACCTGGACCGGATCAGGCAGGTTGTCCGATTGTGCGCTGTTGTTAATGCCGTCGAGGATTTCAAGGACCATTCGAAGGTGGTTAATGGTGCTTCGGATCTTATGGCGGAAGTTTTCGGAGATGCTGGGCGCTGTGTGCGTATCAATTCCGGAGGGACTATCCCGTTCGGATTTGCTGTAGAGATTGATGCCATATTTGAGATCGAGTAACTCTAAGCATACGCAATCACAAAGGAGATGAAGATGAGTGATGTCGGTGAGGCTACAGTAGGTCGTGATGACGTTAAGCAAAAAGCAGGTTTTCTTCCAGCTGGTGTGGATTGGTCCGTTTTTGCCATAAGTGGTGGATTTGTCATTGCCTTTGTGGCGATGGCACTAATTGATATTGATGCTCTTTCAAAGATCGTCAATAGTGGTTTTGCCTGGTCAACCAAGTTATTCGGTGCCTACTGGCAGATCCTGCTGTTCTTAACCTTTTTTATCGGTCTGGGCTTGGCTTTCTCCCGCCTGGGGGCCGTCAGGTTGGGGAACTTGAAGACTCCAGAGTTTACCACGTTTAAGTGGATCTCCATTATCATGTGCACCCTGCTTGCCGGCGGTGGCGTATTCTGGGCGGCAGCGGAGCCGATGGCGCATTTTACCTCCCCTCCGCCATTGTTTGGTGTTGAGGCCAAAACCGCTCCGGCGGCCTATGCCGCGCTGGCTCAGAGTTATCTGCATTGGGGCTTTCTTGCCTGGGCGATTCAGTGCAGCCTGACCTCTATTGTGATGATGCATCTGCATTATAACAAGGGACTGCCGCTGAAGCCCCGGACCTTGCTCTATCCCATCTTTGGCAAAAAGATCTATACGAGCTGGTACGGTTCTTTGACGGATGCCGTTTGTGTGATTGCCGTTGTGGCGGGTACCGTCGGTCCTATCGGGTTCCTGGGGCTGCAGGTCGGTTATGGCTTCAAGGAACTATTCGGTTTTGCCAACAACTACAGCACCCACCTGATGATTATTATCGGTCTGATCTGCATTTATACCGTCTCTGCCGTAAGCGGTGTGCACCGGGGCATTCAAATGCTCAGCACTCTGAATATTGTTCTGGCGGTCGGATTGATGGGTTTTATGTTGATCATGGGGCCGACAGCTTTCATCTTTGATGGCTTTGTCCACTCCTTCGGTCTCTACATGGACCAGTTCATTCCCATGGCGACGTTCCGTGCCGATACCGGTTGGCTGGACTGGTGGACGGTTTTCTTCTGGGGCTGGTTCCTCGGTTATGGGCCTTTGATGGCGATGTTTGTCGCCAAGATCTCCAACGGACGCAAAATCCGCGAAATGGTCGGGGTGGTTTCTGTGCTCGCACCGATCGTGACCGCCTTCTGGTTCACCATCATTGGTGGCAGTGGCATTGCCTTTGAGCTGGCGAACCCCGGTGTCATCTCTGAGCCCTTCACCGGCTTCAACCTGCCGGCGGCCATGTTTGCCATCACCCAGCAGTTGCCCCTCGGGTTCTTGATCTCGGTCCTCTTTCTGATACTGACCATCACCTTCGTGGCCACGACCGGTGACTCCATGACCTATACCATCTCTATGGTCATGACCGGTACTGAACATCCGCCCAGAAGTTTGCGGGTTTTCTGGGGAATCATGATGGGCTCTCTTGCCGCTATCCTGATCTCTCTGGGCTCCGGGGGTGTTTCGGCCCTGCAATCCTTCATCGTGGTCACCGCCGTGCCTGTTTCCCTGGTGCTGCTGCCCTCCTTGTGGACAGGGCCTCAGATTGCCAAGCAGCTGGCAAAAGATCAGGGCATCATTGCGGACAAGTAACATTTATTAAGCTCCTCTGCCTGCAAGCGGGCAGAGGAACTCCTAGAGAACAGAACGAGAGGATTTTCTTATGGCTGACATGAGTGTCGATTTCTGCGGGGTGAAATTTAAAAACCCCATCGTGGTGGCATCGGCTGAGCCCTCAAATAGTGTTTTGAATATAAAGAAGTGTATTGATCATGGCGCCTCTGGTGTCATCGTCAAGACCATTGGCGATGTACCTGCCTATCAGCAGCTGACCAAAAATTCCAAGTACGCCATCCTTAACGAAAAAACCCGGCCGATCAAAGGCAAAGTGCCCCGCAACTTTACCTTCTATAGCCGTTCAGGCTACATCAGCCAGCATTATGAGGAATGGATTCCGATTCTCAAGGAGACCCAGGCCTATGCAGAAAAAAACAATGCTCACGTCATTGGCAATGTTTCTGCCGGGTCTCTGGACTCCTGGGCCAGCCTGTCCAGGATGACCGAAGATTGTGGTGTGTCGATGCTGGAGATCAACCTGCAGCACCCTGCTCCTCCGGAACTCGCCGATTCTGCCAATGGCATCTATATTGCCCAGGATCCGAAGGTAACTGCAGAGATCACTCAACGAGTGGTCGAGGCGGTCAACATTCCGGTTATCGTCAAACTGACCCCAGAGGCGATGAATCTCACTGCGATCGCTAAAGCGGCCCAAGACGCTGGCGCCGCAGCTGTTACTGTGAATAGCCGCTTTAAAGGTTTTGCGACTGACATTGAAACCGGAAAGCCCTACATCGGTGGTCCTGCTGGTGTCGGTGGCCCCTGGGTTAAGCCGATCACCCTGCGCTGGGTTCATGAAATCTATTCACAGTTAGGGATGCCGATTGCTGGTTCCAACGGTATTTATGATGGCCGCGATGCTATTGAATTCCTTATGACGGGTGCCCGGGTCATGCAGGTTTGTTCCATCCTGATGCTGAAGGGGATTGAGTGGCTGCCACGAATGATTAATGAAGTCGAAGAGTTTATGGATTCCCATGGTTATCCCGACATTGATTCCTTGTACGGGATTTCCGCACGGCAGTCGGCTGGTTCTCTGGCTGAACTGTTTGAGGCTCCTCGTCTGCAGGCCAACATCGATCGCGATAAATGCGTGTTCCCCAAGTGTACCTGTTGTACCCGCATGTGCTTCTACGATGTCATGCGACCGGGTGACGGCAAGGTGGATATCAAAGCGGAAAACTGTATTGGTTGCGAACTCTGTGAAAATACCTGTCCCATGGACGCGATCAGCATGCTTCCCAAAGAGCAGGATATTGTTGTGTAAGCTGATCGCACCAATTAACAACTCTCTAGGAAAGTGAAGGAGAAAAAAGAAATGCTGGCATTTTGTGCTTACTACGAAGGTAAAGTCATCGGAAGTGAAGAAGAATTTGATCGTTACGTCAACGAGGTGCATTTGCCTCTTGTTGCTAAATATCCGAACCTGCTACAACTGCGTTTCCTCAAAGGCGAAGAGGGTGCAAAGTACTATCTCTCCTTTGAGCTGTTTTTCAAGGACTGGGCTGCATTCGAGGTCGCCAAAGTTTCCGAAGAGCGCGCTGCGGCCATCGTGGATGCCGAGAAACTGGAAAAAATGTTCGATGGAACCATCACCCATGTCACCTATCAGATGACCGAGGTTCCCGTCGCTTAATAGGCGTAGACCGCGATATCTGATCAAAACCACAAAGTATAGGAATTTAAATCATGTCCAAGATCATAGACTTTAAAACGGAAATAGAAGCCTCCCATTCTACCATGCCCGCCGATCGTTGTCTCAAGGGGGCTCCCGAGCAGTCACTCTGGAATCAGTTTCAGGACAGCAGCAAGCAGATGCTTTCCGGCACCTGGGAGTGCACAGAGGGGAAATGGCAGGCCGACTACTCTGCCAAGAGTGAATTTTGCCACATTCTCTCCGGTAAGGTTGTCCTGACCGATGAAGCCGGCACCGCCTCTACTTTTGCCGCGGGGGACTCTTTTGTGATTCCCATGGGGTTTGTCGGTACCTGGGAGGTTCTTGAGAAGGTCCGCAAGCTCTACGTGATTGTTACACCGCAATAGCAGCAAGGCGGGTCTTGCTGCAGTCCTTCGCTGAAGGGTTGCAGCAAGACCGACGCTTGTTTTCTGATTTTGCCGAGGGAAGGGTGGCGACCGGCAGAATTCTGCAGGCCTCATTGGCTATTTAGATGACGAGAGGTCCTTTTGGGGTTGATTTTGCCTGATTTTGTTCTGTATAGTGGAACGTGGTTCCGAAATGGATCGGTTTTCAGGTCTTGGTTCAGGGACTATCAGTAATTGAGGTTGATTAACAAAAGGGACGTGCCAAAGGGCATGTGGTAACTATGATGGAATACTCAATGTCGAAAAAAGTCGAGAAGGATGCCGAAAAAGATCGGAGATTTGTCACCGCCCTGGCCAGGGGATTGGAGATCCTGGACTGTTTCAAACTCGAAGATCGCTATCTAGGCAATCGGCAAATTGCGGAGAGTACTGGTTTGCCTAAGGCCACAGTTTCTCGACTCACCTATACTCTGACCGAACTCGGTTATTTAAGGTACTCCGAAAGCCTGGGCAAATATCATTTTGGGCCGGCATTAATCAGTATCGGCTATTCGTTGCTTTCTCACATGGGTACGCGCCGCCTGGCCAGGCCGTTAATGCAGGCCCTGGCCGAACACAGCCAG
>CALZIZ010000037.1 GCA_945787465.1 uncultured Desulfuromonadales bacterium | reverse complement strand
ATTCGACAAAAAAAAGCCCATTCCGGCATGACCTCGCCATTTTTTCCATCATGGCGGTGCTGGCCGGGTGCGGGCTGGTCTATGAATACCTCATCTCCCATTATGCCGGTCGGGTCCTGGGGGCCATTGAAACGGCTATTTACGGCATCATCGGCACCATGATCGTCGCAATGGGGGCTGGCTCCTTCCTGGCGCGCCGCATCAAGTGCCCCTTCACCGGATTCGCCTGGCTCGAGGCCATGATCGCCCTGATCGGAACCACGGCGGTTCTAGCTATTGCCGCGGTCTTTGCCCTCTCTCGGGTTTTCCCCCAGGTACTGGCGGAGATCTTCGGCCTGCCCCCCGACCTGATCCCCCAGGGGGGGATGATTCAGGGAGTGAACCTGCTTGCCAAGTTCAGTCCATATGCCATAGGTGCGCTGCTCGGGGTGCTGATCGGGATGGAAATTCCGCTGATCGCCCGGGTGCGCGAGACACTGCATAATGAACACCTTGAGCACAACACCGGTTCGATTTACGGCATCGATTATATCGGCGCCGGCCTTGGGGCGGCCATCTGGGTGCTGTTCATGCTGAACATGGATGTCACCCGCGCTGCCGCCCTGACCGCCGCCGCCAATATCGCGGTGGGCCTCGTCTTTCTCTTGCTCTTTCGCCGGCGCATCCGCTGGCCCGTGCTCCTCGGCTTTGGACATTGCCTTATCATCGCAACGGCAATTCTTATCGGCCTCTTCGGCGCCGAATGGGATGCAGCAATGGAAGACATGCTCTATCGGGACAAAGTTATTCACCGCATGAACACCAAGTACCAACACCTCACTATCACCGAACGGGTCATGGATCCTGCCAAGCCCCCGGTTATGACCTTTTACATCAACGGCCGGACCCAGTTCGCCAGCAACGACGAGCGCATCTATCACTCGATGCTTGTTTACCCGGCCCTGGCCGCCTCGGCCCGCCAAGAAAAAATACTGCTTATTGGGGGTGGCGACGGTCTGGCCCTGCGCGACATCCTGCATTGGGATCCCAAGCGTGTCGTCGTGCTCGAACTTGACAGGGAAGTGGTGGATTTTTTCACCCACCCCACCCGGATCGACGGTCGCATAATAAATGAGGAACTTCTGGAACTGAACGAGTACGCCTTCTCCGATCCCCGGGTCGAAGTCCGCTACGGCGATGCCTTCCTGACCGTGGAGGGGCTGTTAAATGCAGGCGAGGTTTTTGATTCCATTATCGTCGACCTCCCCGATCCCGGCCATCCCGATCTGAACAAACTTTACACATCACGATTTTATGGCAAGCTGCGCATGTTACTGGCGGGGGACGGGGCCGTAACGATCCAGTCGACCTCCCCCTACCACGCCCGTAGCGCTTTTTTGAGCATCGGCAAAACAGTCAAGCACGCCGGCTATCTTCATGTTGAGCAGTACCATCACAATGTCCCATCCTTTGGGGAATGGGGCTGGACCATCGCGACCCGTAACGGTCGCTCAGCCCGCTCCCGCGTTGCTCAGCTGAAAAAGTTGCCGGTCGATGACGGCTGGACCACTAAAGGCTTGATGCTCGGGGCCTTTGAGTTCGGCCGACACTACTTTGATGGCCTTGAAAAAATCCGGGTCAATCGACTCGGGTCGATGATTGCTTATCAGTATCATCAGCACGACTGGGAGAAGGAACAAGGGATATATCAATCTCATTAAGGAGGAAAAGAGCATGACTAACGAGAAACTTGAGAGTCTGGCCCAGGAACTTGACGGTGTAACGACTGACGAAGGGCTTTCGCTGTCGGCCACCTTGAAAAACGGGGACCTGAATATGGTTCAGGTGGAGGTCCAGGACCGTGAGGAGTTTCCCATTTTCATCACCATCGATGACGACCAGATTCTGTGCACCACCTACTTGTGGAGGGAGAATGAGGTTCTGCCTGAAACGAGAACTGAACTCATGGAGGCGATGCTGACCATGAATGTACCTATGCCCCTCTCCTCTTTTGGCAAAGTCGGCGACCAGTTCCTCCTGTTCGGGGCCATGGCGCTGTCCTCAAGCCTGCAGGAGCTTCAGCAGGAGATCGCCGTTTTGAGTGAAAATACCCTGGAAGCCATCGAAGCCGTTGAGGACTACCTCAAGTAGGCCCCGACCTGGGAGCAGTTGCATAACTTTTTTGCCTATAAACCTCAGCTGTAGAGGGAGATATCATGAGTATTTTCAAAAAATTGTTTACCGCCGTGCGAGGTGCCGCCAATGAAACCGGAGAGGCCATCGCGGACAACCAGGCCTTGCGCATCCTCGATCAGGAAATGCGCGATGCCCGCACCAATCTGAACAAGGCGAAAGAAAACCTGACCCTGGTCATGGCCGAGCAGATGGGGGTGGAGCGCAAGGTCAAGGAGATGCGAGACCGGGTTGCCGAACACGAAGGATTCGCCGCCCAGGCTCTCGATAAAGGCGATGAGGCCCTTGCTCTCGAAGTTGCCGGAAAAATCGCCGAACTCAGTGACGAGCTCGAAGCCCAGGATAAACTCTTGCAGAGCTACACCGCCAACGTGCAGCAGCTCAAGAAGACCATTGCCGAAACCGAACGCAACATCAAAGCGATGGAGCGCGAAGTTTCCGTCGTCAAGACCACCGAGGCCGTCCAGAAAGCCAATGCAGCCGCAGCGGCCAAATTCTCCGGCACTAATTCGGCGGTCAGTTCGGCGACCGATTCGCTGGAGCGCATCAAGAACCGCCAGCAAAAACGCACCGACCAGATGCAGGCCGCCATGGATCTGCAGAAAGATTCCTCGGGGGACGATCTGCAGGCCAAACTCAAAGCCGCCGGCATCGTCAGCGGCAACGCCTCGGCCAACGATATTCTGGAGAAGATCAAAGCCAGGAAGTCCCAGTAGTGGGGGCTACGGCATGAGCTTTTTAAAAAGAATCTTTGGCGAAAAGCGGGGGGAGGAAGCCCCCCCCCGCTGCCTGGACCACCCGAAAGACCTGCAGACCGGGGATATCCTCAAGTTCGGCTTTACCGCCCAGAAGGCGGTCTCCAACGGCTCTTTCACCGTTTTGGAGGTAACGACCCTCGATCTGGGCGGCGAGGAGAGTAAAAAGACCCTTTTCAGTCTCTCCGGCGGGCAAGACAGTCTGCGTCTGGCGGTCACCAACGATGCCAGGGGTGATCGCCTTGAGGTCGGCCTGTCTCTGCTTCCCGATGATGTCGGGCAGCTTTTCCCCCTCGAGGCCTTTGTCGACCTGCTCGATCCCGATACCGGCGTTCATCACGTCCTGGAGCGCATCGCCGAGCCCGAGCCCTTCGGCGGATGGACCGCCCCGGTCTATCGCCAGGAGGCGGGGAAGAATGCCTATCGCTATAAGGGTGACTACCGTAAGCGCCTGATGCCACAGGACGCCGATGCCGGCCATGGGCTGAGCTATTATTACCTGGTCAGCGACGACCGCCGCCATGCCATCGAGGTCCAGGTTTACGACGGTGGACACACCGAAGTCTACCTGCTGGCCTACCTCTCGGCGTCAAATATCGAAGAGCTGTGGCCGGCGGCTCAGTCCCATGCTTAACTGGCTGATTTTTTATCTTCGCAGGCGCCAGGGCAAAAAACACGCGGCGGCCGAGTACGAACTGCGGGCCGGTCTACTCAAGACCCTGGTGTACCTCGCGCTGATCTTTACGGCCCATATCCTGGCCATGCTCACCCTGGAGGGGATGGGTTTCTCTGACGCCCTGTGGGTCACCCTGACCACCGTAACCACGGTCGGTTACGGAGACCTTTCGGCGGCCACCCCCCTCGGACGAACGGCGACGGTCGTCCTGCTCTATCTCGGCGGGATTTTCGTTCTCGCCAAGATGGCCGGCGATTATTTCGATTTCCGGACCGAAAAGCGACTGCGCAAAATCAGAGGAGAATGGATTTGGAATATGCGCGGACATATCTTGATCATCAATTCACCGGCCCAAAACGGGGAAGAGTACTTTTCCCGATTAATTCGTCAGTTTAGCAGCAGTGAGCGCTACCGGAATCACCCGATCCAGATCCTGACCGGAAACTTTTCAGGCGGACTTCCTGAAACCCTGAACCGCCTGGGAACCGTCGTTCACTATCACGGAGAAGGAAACGAGCCCGAGGACCTGACTGCTGTCAATGCCAGAGAGGCCGATATCATCGTCGTGCTGGCCTCCGACGAGCAGGATCGCATCTCCGACAGCCGCAGCTTCGACATCCTTCACCGCCTCAAAGACCTTCAGGTCACAGGAAAGGTTCTGACCGAGTGTGTTGACGACCGTAACCGTCAGCGCCTGATCGAGGCGGGAGCCGACATTGTTCTGAGGCCGGTGCGGTCCTACCCGGAGATGATCGTTCGAGGCTTCGTCGCACCGGGTTCCGAACAAATCATTGAAAACATGTTTACCTCAAGCAGCGACGAATACCTTCGCTACGATGTCCCGATCAGCGGCCTGGAGTGGAAAGAAATCGTCTGCCGACTGATCAGACAGGATTTCGGCACCGCGATAGCCTTTGTTTCCAGTGAAGACGGACTGCTCTACGACAATCCCCCCGCGGGTCAACCGATAGAGGCCTCGGCCATCATCCTCATGGTGCGGGAGGAACATCGACCGTCTCTCGCCGCGGTGGAAAAGGCCCTTAAGGGGTGAGGTCTTTTTGACACCTTCGGGAAAATCCGACGTGTTATTTCATAAAAGGAGAAGATCTATGAACTTCAGGCGATGGCTTGACCACGCCCTGCTTCTGACCTGCCTGGTCACGGTTCTGCTGACCCTGCAGGGGTGCTCAAACCAGTATGAAGAAGCGACCCGGGAGGCCTACGGGACGACCCAGCAACGACTTCTGGAATTGGGCAAAAAGATCGAGGTCGGCCAGGTATCCAACGCCCTGCTGATCAAAACCTATGCCCGGCAGCTCAGTCAGGCGCAACCGGCCCTCGATGAGGTCGCACAGGTTCTCGGGCGGGACGCCACCACCGAAGGGCCCCAATACCAGGGGCTTCTTGAGCGCCTGAAAAAGATCGATCAACAGCCGGACAACAAAGGCCAGTTCGTTCCGGTTTTTCAAGAGCTCGAAGCCCTCCATGCCGCAACCGACCCCCTGGTTTACAACGACGCCCTGCTCGATGTGGTCAACACCTTGGCCGATCTGTCCGGCGGGACATTGGCGCGGATCAATATCCCCAAAGACGCCCAGACAGCCGACATCGAGGGAGGGGGGACAGTCCCTGGCAGCTACCTGGTCGGTAACCCCAATTACGGTCACTGGAACCAGGACTCCTCGGGGAATTCGTTCTGGTCGTGGTACGGCAAATACGCCCTGTTCAGCAGTGTGATTCGCGGCTTCGGCGGCTTCGGCAGCAACTATCATTCTGGGCCGATTTACCACGATTCCTGGTACAAGAGGGACCGGTACGGGTACTACCACGATTACGGCCGCAAAACCTACGGCACCGGTACCGATCGCCACAGCTGGGACCGGGGGCAAAAACGTCTGGAAAAAAAAGGAATAAAAACCCCAAAACCGAAAAATTACGGAAGCGTCTCAGGACAAAAGCGCGTCAGCACCTATGCCTCGATGCGCCAGAAAAGTGCTTCAACCCTTCGCTCCGGCAGCATCCCGTCGACCTCGGGGAAGACAGCCAAACGCAGCTCTTCGTTTTTCGGCAGCAGCACCAGGGGGACAAGTTCGGGCTCACGCAGCGGTTTTGGGGGCAAATGACCAGCCGCCCAAAAGGAACCTCCGAAAGAATAGGCTGGTTAAATCTAAGGGAGATTTGAAATGAGCTATGTCGTGCTTCACGATGCTTCGTTTGTTTATTACTTCATCGACTTTGTGGTCGCACTTGGTGTGCTGGGCGGGTTGCGCTATTTTTCCGGCGTTGTGGCCAACGTGTCGCTGACCGAGGTTCTGTCCGTCCACGACAACTTCGCTATGGGGATTTCCCTGGCCGGGGCGGTCGTGGGCGTGTCCATCATGCTCATGGGAGCGGTCGCCGGCGATGCCGGAGCGTCCCCCGGGCAGGAAGTTCTGCTGATGCTTTGCTACGGCATCGTCGGCATCCTGCTGATGTGGCTGACTCGCAAGGTTTTCGATCACCTGTCGTTGCCGGGGATTTCGGTTCATGATCAGATTCTGGGGGCCAATGTCGCCGCCGGAATTGTCGATGCCGGCAATCTGATCGCCACCGCCATCGTTGTCCGTGCGGTTATGAGCTGGGTCGACGGTTCGTCCTTCTTCAGTATCATTGTGGTGCTGATGGGCTATCTTATCTCCCAGGGGATCCTTTACCTCGCAACGATGTATCGCTCGAGGGTCCTGGCCAAAAGTCACCCTGATGAGACGCTCCAGCAGCATATCGAAGAAGGAAACGTGGCACTGGCCGTTCGTTTTGCCGGCCATCGCATCGGCGTCGGCCTGGCGGTCACGGCCGCATCGGGGATTGTCGTCTACTACGTCGACTCGGTGCTTGTTTCTCTGCTGGTCTGGACGCTGATGGCGCTGCTGATGTTCGCCATCCAGACCCTGGTGGCCATATTTGCCCGCCACGTCCTGCTCCCCGGTATCGATGTCGCCCAAGAGGTGGTCGATCAAAAAAACGTGGCCATCGGCACCCTCGAAGCCGCCATCTATATGGCCATCGGCCTGCTGTTCGTCGGGTTGTTCGGTTGAGCCCCATGCACCGGGTCGGATCCCTTTGGACCCATGCAGACCGTTTACCAGCCGGGCGCAACGAAGACCGCTGTAAACCTCACTGAATCAGGGGGCGGAACCGACAAAAGGAACACTTGAACAGGTATAAAAAGGCCCGGGGGAACCCCCGGGCGTTTTTCATCTTCCACCTGCCACCGAGGTCAAAAGCATCTCGGTGATCACCCCGCCCCAGGTCACCGAAAAGATCGTTGAGGCCGCCATCGCCAAGGGGATCGAAAACATCTGGATGCAGACCGGCGCCGAAAGCGCCGCAGCGATTGCGGCCGCGGAAAAGGCCGGCCTCAACGTCATCGCCGACGGCAGCTGCGTGCTGGTGGTGCTGGGTTATCATGAATAGAGACTGGACTAACCGCTGAGGCCCACCACCAGGGCAAGGGCTTTACCCCCCGGGTCGAAATTCCCCCGCTGAAAGAACCGGAGCCTCCAGGCCATTGCGACCTGGAGGCTCTTGCTTTTCCTGCCTGCCTGGTTTCGACGGTACATCCTTGCCTAACGAGCGGCGATCCCGCGCAGCAGCCGTCCAAGGATGTCGGCACCTGTGATGATGCGTTTCTCCTCGCCCCAAAGCAGGATGATATCCTGGTCGATGACGTCGTCCCCGGCGCGGTGCGAATGCACTTTCCACCGGCCGAGCACCTCCCCCAGGGGCAAACCGACATCTTTGACCACGATCGGCCGGTGGCAAAAGGCATAAGGATTAAGCGGCGACTCTTCGAGCAGGGCCTCCCTCAGAAAACCGTCGGCGTTCAGCACCAGCAGAGGCTCGCCTGTCGGGTCGGTAAGAATGCCCCACTTCAAGCCACAGCCTGCTGACCCCGAAAACGGCCAGGTTGAGGCCGGAGAACATCGCCGACTGGGTGATGCAGAAACCGATGGCGAGCCAGATGGCGGTATCGATGACCATTGTGTCGTCCATTCATGCGCTGCCTTGCCGCCAGCGGTCACGGCAATGAACAGCATTTTCAGGGCTCTTCGATCTCTTTGCCGCAGTGGCTGCAGCGGCGTCGCCCTCTTTTTTTCTGCATCTCCTCCACGAAGCCGGCGCCCAGGATCCCGGTGGGCAGGGCGAACAGGCCGATGCCGAGGACGGCCACGATTCCGGCGAGGAGCTTGCCCAGCCCGGTGAGCGGATAGACGTCTCCGTAACCGACGGTGGTGAAGGTCGCCACAGCCCACCACATGGTATGGGGGATGTCGGGAAAGTTTTCCGGCTGCACCGGGTTTTCTACATAGTACATGAAACACGAGGCGATGATCAGCAGCAGGAGCATCATCCCCAGGGTCAGGACCAGTTCTTCGCGCTTGGCCCTCAGGACCCGCGAGAAGAGCTGCAGGGCCTTCATATAACGACCGACCTTGGCCACCCGGACGATGCGCAAAAGGCGCAGGGAGCGGATGAAGCGCAGGTCGATGCCGACCAGTCCGATATAGAAGGGCAAAACCGCCAGCACGTCGACGACCGCCATGGGCGTCACCGCAAAGCGCAGCCGGCCGTTAACCGGGCGCCCGTAGCGGGGGTCGTTCACGCACGACCAGAGACGCGCCAGGTACTCGGTGGTGAAGACGGCAACAGAGAGCAGTTCAAAGGTCTCGAAAAAGGTAAAAAACCGCTCCTCCAGCCTTTGCACCGACACCAGGACAACGGCCGCCACGTTGAGAAAGATCAGGCCGAGGATAAAGATGTCGAAGAGGCGGCTGGCGGTATCACCCGGCTGGGCGACCTCGAGGATTTCCCAGGTTCTTCTTTTCACCCCCATCGCGACTCCCCAACACGGCCCCTGCCTGCCCGGAGCTTCCAGCCGAAAAAACCGCCTCCCGCAGCAGTTGATTGGCAATTGGCCTTCTGCTTATCTTAGCCCTAAGCCTCAAGCGGCAGACTGAAAGAGACCCTGGTCCCCTGCCCCAGTTGGCTCTCGACCCAGATTCTTCCGCCGTGGGCCTCGATGATTCCCTTGGCGATAGACATCCCCAGGCCAAGACCGCCGATAGCGGTATTGGAGGTGTCGGCCCGGTAGAACTTGTCGAAAACCTTCTCGATCTGCTCCGGGCTCATGCCGAGGCCCTGGTCCTGAACCGAAACGACCAGATCACCATCGGTCAACCGGCCGCTGATGCAAATTGTGCCCCCCTCGGGGGAATACTTGACCGCATTGGAAAGCAGGTTGTCGAGCACCTGCTGCATTTTGACCCGATCGACCTTGAGATCGACGGGTTTATCCAGACAGGCCATTTCGAACCGGTGCCTCGCTGATTCAAGCTGGTAAGGTTTCACCAGGTCCTCAAGCAGGTTGGCCATATCACAGGGGGCTTTTTCGAGGACAATCGCCCGCCCGGTCTCGATCCGCCCCAGGTTCAATAAGTCATCGATGATTGTCTCGAGCACATCGGCCTTGTCGCAGATAAAGGTGAGAAACTCCCGACGCTGCTCCGGGGTAAAGCCGCCCGCTTCCTCCTCGCGCAACAACAGCTCGGCATAGCCCATGACCGTGGTCAGGGGGGTGCGCAGTTCGTGGGCGGCGATGGAGATGAATTCGCTCTTCATCCTGTCGACCTCGCGCTCCTGGGTCATATCCCTGAGCAGGGTCACCGTCCCGGTGACCACTCCGGACTTGATCTGGGTCACCGAAGTGCGGGCCTGGATGAACCGGACCTCCTTTTTGCCCTGATCGACCATCTCCAGATCGACCCGGGCATCGGAGGCACCCCCCCCCAGAATGTCGGTAAGCTGGCTTTTCAGGGCCGGTTCTTTGGTTATGTCATCGAGAAGCTGGCCCTGGGCCTCCTTCTGCCCGACGCCCAGGAGCTTCTCGGCGGCCTGGTTGAGCATCACGACCCGACTGGCCATGTCGGCGACAATCACCCCGTCGGCCGCCGACCTGAGGATGGCGTCGGTCTTGTCTCTGGCCTCTTCGGCCTCGAGCAGCGATGCGTTCAGTGCCTGCTCGGCACGCTGCCGCTCCAGGGCGCTGCCGAAAATCTCGCCGACGGTCTTGAGCAGGGTCAGGTCCCGTTTTTCCCAGAACTTGCCGAGCTGAACCGAATCAAATCCGAGCAACCCGACCAGGGCCCCGCCCAGGGTGATCGGCACGACGACCAGGGAACGGATGTCCTGGCTTTCCCAGTGGCTCTTTTCTGTCCCAGCTTCTGCAGGAAGATCCGAGACATCCGGGATAAACAGGGTTTCGAGCTTGCGAAACTTTTCCGCGGCCCAGGGCATGCCGGCCAGGTCAACATGCTGCAGCATCGGCTTCTGTGGGCTGACCCCCGGAGCACACCACTCATGGGTATTGTCCATGGTCGCCCCCTGGTCGTCAAAGAGAAAGACATAACAGCGGTCAGCCCCGGCGAACGCGCCGAGTTCCTGCAGGGCCAGGTAGATCCCGCGGTCCGTCTCCTGGGGAGCCAGCTCGATGAAACGGGTCGACATGCCGGAGATCAGCTGCTCAAAGCCCTGGCGGTGCAGAAGTTCCTCCTCGGCCTGCTTGCGTTCGCTGACATCGGTCACCAGCCCCTCCAGGGCGAGGAGGCGACCGTCCCGAGAAAAGACCCCCCGGCCGTATTCCCAGACCCAGCGGATTTGGCCGGCCCTGGTCCTAATGCGGTACTCGATTTGAAAAGGCCTTTGATGCTCGAGGTAGCTCTGGATATGGTTCCAGACCCTGTCCCGGTCTTCGCCAAGGATGAGCGCCCCGTAGGCGAAATTGCGGTTTTCGATCAGCTCTTCCGGCAGGTAGCCGGTCAAGCCGCTGCAGCCCTGGCTGACGAACTCCATGGTCCAGTTTCGATCGTTGCGGCACCGGTAGGCCATGCCGGGCAGGTTTGCCAGCAGCGTGGCCAGTCGCCTTTCACTCTCATGAAGAGCCTCCTCGGCCCACTGCCTTTCGATGCCGATGGCCATTTCGTCAGCCACCGAAGAGAGGCTGGTCAAAACGGCCTCGGTCATTTCCCGCTTGGAAAAGAGGGCAACCACCCCAACCAGTCGATCCATCACCACCAGCGGATAGCCGGCGAAAGAAACGATCCCCTCGCGCCTCACCCAGTCCTGATCGGTAATGCCCGGGTCGCCCTGAACATTGTTGGTCAGGTAGGGTTTGCGCTCCCCGGCGATGACCCCGACCTTGAGCTCACCGACCTTTTTATACCTGTGCCGGCCATTGAGGTTGGTGTAGAGCCCGGCGCTGGCCTTGAGTTCGAGAACCGTATCATCGCTTCTCGAAACGGTCCAGATCCGACAGAAGGCCGCTGCGGCGTGCTGCACCAGCGATTCGGCACAGTGCTGAAGAGTACGTTCGAGCTTGCCCCCCCGGGTCAGGGCCACCCCAACCTCAGCTCCAAGCACCGAGAGCTGCATGCGCTCTTCAAGGGCCTGGTCGCTCTGCATGCGCTCGGTGATATCCTGCACCAGGGCCACGCAGTGCAGCGGCTTCATGCTCGACGAAAGCACACAGGCCACCGATGCATGCCCCCAGACCACATGGCCGTCCTTGCGCAGGTAGCGCTTTTCATAGTGAAGGCTCTGGCGCTGGCCGGCGGTGATCTGATCGTAGTTGCTGCGGGTGCTATCCCGGTCGTCGGGGTGGGTGACATCGAGCACGTGCAATTTGAGCAGCTCGCCTTCCGAGTAGCCCCAGTAGCGGCAAAGCGCCGGGTTGACCTGCAGAAAGTAGCCGTCGGGCGAAAGCAGAGACATCCCTACCGCAGCGGTCTGGAAGATGGAGCGAAACCGCTCCTCGCTCTCACGCAGGGCTTCTTCTGAGCGCCGCCGGTAATGAAGATTACTCAACAGCATCAAGGCAAAAGAGATCAGGGCCAGGATCACTCCAAGAGCGCCCCAGAGTTGCCACTTGTTGATCTGGTAAAAAGACAGGGGCCGGTTGATCAGCTCGCTTTCCGCTGGAAGGTCGCTGGGCGAAAGACCGAAGCGCTCCAGCTCGAGGTAATCGAACATGAAGCGATTGGCCTCGGCGGTGGTCACCGGGATGCTCTCCGCAGAAGCCCCCGAGAGGATCTGCAGCCCCATCCGGGCGGCAAGGCGCCCTTGTTCGAGGGCGCTGGTGAGCTTGCCGCCGACGATCCCCTGGCCGAGAAAGAACTCCCAGATCCCGTAAAGGGGCACCGGACTTAGCTGGCGAATCCGCCTGGCGCTTTCGGCATAGCTCAGCACATGCCCCGAGCGCTTGGTAATCGGGGCGGTTAGAAAGACCAGGGTATTGGGGCCGAGTTGTGAAAGCCGGGCGTTTAAATCTTCCAACGGGATGTCATTCCAGAAATCGAAAACAACCAGCCTGGAAAAGAACCTGGCAACCTCGCCGAACTGTTCGAGCATCAGGCGTCCGGTGACATCCCTGGTCGCCCCGATAACCACCACTTCTTCGGTCTGCGAGTGCAACCGCAGGGCGAGCTCGAGGGTTTCGGCGATGGCCGGAACCTCGGCCACACCTGTGATCCCTGAGAGGCCGGCGATCTGCGAGGGCTCAAAGCCGTTGACCCCGCAAAAGACCAGGGGGGTGCCGGCGAACAGGTCGTTGCGGTGCTTGACGGCGAAATTAAAGGCATCGTTGTCCGAAAGCAGGACCAGGTCAAAACGCAGGTTTTCGAGCTTGTAGGGCAGAATCAGTTCGAGAAAATCATCGAAAAACTCAGGATCCTGGTAGCGTTTGGTATCGAGGTAGTCGACATGCAGTTGGATGGGATAATCGGCAGTGGCGAGAACCTCCGTCATACCCTCCATGATCCGGTCGGTCCAGAGCAGTCCAGGGTGATATGAGTGCAGGATCAGCACATTTTTTGATGTTGGCTCGGCCGCCCGGGCAGGGGCTGGTGCCAGAGCAATCAGAAGCATGCACCAGGCTGCGAGAAACCAGCAGGCATTTCGGACAGGGTTCATCAAGGGATCCCGGGGATGGGGTGAGCTTAGAAAGCGTTGTTATAATATAACAGATTCCCCGGGGTTAGGTGCGGTTTTATAAAAACCGGCCCCCTCAACACTGATGGCCTTTGCTGAAACCTGAGCCCGTGAGGGGTGACGTGTGATGTGTGACAAGAAAATGGGAAGGGCTTTAATGTGGAGCGATAAATTTCGTCTCACACCTATCGCCTCACTCCTCACGAGTGCAGGTATCAGACCAGCAGCATCCGGTCGGGTGAAAACTCATCGCCCCGCACCGTATAGAAGCGTTCGAGCAGATCCTCCACACTCAATTTTTGTTTCTGCTCACCGCCCACATCGAGGATCACCTGCCCCTGGTGCATCATCACCAGGCGGTTGCCGAGACGCAGGGCCTGTTTCATATTGTGGGTGACCATCAGGGTGGTGAGCTGCTGTTCGCGCACCAGCCGTTCGGTCAGTTCGAGGATCTGCTGGGCGGTCTTGGGGTCGAGGGCCGCGGTGTGTTCGTCGAGCAGCAGGATCTCGGGCCGCACCAGGGTCGCCATGAGCATGGTCAGCGCCTGACGCTGGCCGCCGGAGAGCAGTCCGGCCTTGTCTCGCAGGCGATCCTCGAGGCCAAGGCCGAGTTGGGAAAGCTGCTCGCGAAACAGTGCCCGGTCGCGCCCCTTGACGCCAAGCCCCAGGCCATGGGGCCTGCCCCGGCGCAAGGCCAGGGCGAGGTTCTGCTCGATGGAGAGCGAGCCGCAGGTCCCCAGCAGGGGATCCTGAAAAACCCGGCTGATAAAACGCGCCCGGCGATGCTCGGCCCACCCGCTCACATCCTGCTCGTCGATGCCGATGCGGCCGCGGTCGATGGGAAAAGAGCCGGCCAGGCCGTTGAGCAGGGTCGATTTGCCGGCGCCGTTGGAACCGATCACGGTAATGAAATCCCCGCGGGCCACCCGCAGGTTCACGCCGTTTAAGGCCAGCACCTCGTTGATGCTGCCGCGGTGGAAATACTTGATGACGTTCTCCAGGGCAATCATCGAAACTTCAGCCTCCGGCGGACCTTGGGCAGGGTCAGGGCGACGACCACCAGCAAGGCGGTGATCAGGTTGAGGTCACTGGGGGTGACGCTGAAGCGCCCGAGCTTCAGCCCCAGGGCCAGGGCGATGGCGAGCCGGTAAATGATCGAACCGAGCAGCGCGGCGATGATCGCCCGGTTGATGCTGCGATCGCCGATCAGGGTCTCGCCGATAATCACCGAAGCCAGCCCGGCGACAATGGTGCCCACCCCCATGTTGACATCCGCCGCCCCCTGCGACTGGCAGAGCATCGCCCCGCTCAACGCCACCAGAGCATTGGAAAGGCCGACGCCGAGGATAATGACCGTATGGGTATTGACTCCCTGGCTGGTGATCATCTGGCTGTTGTCGCCGGTGGCGAGCATGGCCAGGCCGAACTCGGTGTGCAGAAACCACATCAGCAGTCCCACCGCCAGCAGGCAGATGCCGCCGAAGAGCAGCGGCGAGGCCACCGAAGGCGAAAGCCCGGCCGCGTAGAAGGGATCGAGGATCGTCCCCTTGCCGAGCAGGGTCATGTTGGGACGCCCCATGATGCGGATGTTGATGGAGTACAGGGCGATCATGGTGAGGATCGAGGCGAGCAGGTGCAGGATGCGGAATTTGGTGTTGAGCACCCCGGTCACCACCCCGGCCAGAAATCCGGCCCCCATGGCGAGGGCCAGAGAGGTAAAGGGATCGATCCCGGCGGTGATGGCCACCGCCGAAACCGCCGCGCCCAGCGGCAGGCTGCCGTCGACGGTCAGGTCGGGAAAATCGAGGATGCGGAAGGTCAGGTAGACCCCCAGCACCATCAGCCCGTAGGCGCAGCCCTGCTCGAGGGCGCCGAGAAATGCGTACCAGGTCATGATTGGTTATAGTTTCAACTTGAATGGGGTAAGAAAAACATTGATCACCACGAAGGACACGAGGCTCACAAAGGAAAAACCTGTTTCTGGATCCTTTCTTCGTGTCCTTCGTGCTCTTCGTGGTGACAAAGAGATTTTCAGGCTACTCGACGATCTTATCGGCCCTCTTGAGCATCTCCTCGGACACCTCGACGCCCATCTTCTTCGCCGAAGCGGGGTTGAGGTGGATCAAAAACTCCTTGAGGGTCTCCACCGGCATGCCTGCGGGATCTGCCCCCTCGAGAACCCGGGCGGCCATCTCGCCGGTCTGGCGGCCCATCTGGTAGTAGTCGACCGCCAGCGCGGCGATGGCGCCGCGGGTGACCGAGTCGACGTCGGCGGCAAAGACCGGCAGCCGGTTTTCGTAGCCGACCTTGGCAATCGCCTCGAAGGCCGATACCACCGTGTTATCGGTGGGGATGTAGACCGCGTCGGCGCGTCCCACCAGGCTTCTGGCCGCCTGGGAAACCCCGGCTGAATTGGCGATGGTCGCCTCCTCGAGGACGATCCCCATCTCGTCGGTGACGCTTTTGAGGACCTTGACAATGCTCACCGAGTTGGTTTCGCCGGCATTGTAGACAACGCCGAGGCGTTTGAGGCCGGGGACGAATTCACGGATCAACTCGACCTGGCGGTCGACGGGGCTCATGTCGGTGGTCCCCGTGACGTTGCCGCCCGGTTTCTCGAGGCTCGGCACCAGCCCTGCTCCCACCGGGTCGCTGACCGCGGCAAAGACAATGGGGGTTTTGCGGATCATCTGCGCGCAGGCCTGGGCGGTGGGGGTGGCGATGGGCACCACCAGGTCGGGGTTTTCGCCGAGGATCTGCCGGGCGATGAGGTTGGCGGTCGAGATGTTGCCCTGGGCGATGTGCACATGGTACTCCACCTCAAGTCCCCGGGCCGCCAGTTCGTCCTGAACCCCCTTGCGCAGGGCATCGAGGGCCGGATGTTCGACGATCTGATTGAATGAGACCGTATAAGTTTTGGCCAGGGTGGGGAGAACGGTCCCCCCGAGCAGTGCCAGGCAGAGCATGGCGGTGGCGAATATTCTCATGACGAGACTCCCGGGAAATGGGCCATTGGTCAAACCAGACAGGGCACCAGTGGCCTGTTTGGTT
This sequence comes from uncultured Desulfuromonadales bacterium, assembly GCA_945787465.1. Classification (GTDB taxonomy): domain Bacteria; phylum Desulfobacterota; class Desulfuromonadia; order Desulfuromonadales; family Trichloromonadaceae; genus CALZIZ01. The sequence continues at coordinate 1,023 of CALZIZ010000037.1, read as the reverse complement.
AATCGCGTCGATTAATTCTGAGGCATTTTTGTTCCTGTCAAGGCGCACCGACGCAGGCCTAGCTTGGCTTAAGTCAAGGAGGTGCAACGCCGACAGGGGCGAAAATGGCCAGAATTAGAAGACAGGATTAACCGTACAGACCACTAAGGGATACAACTCTAAACGCATTCAAGGGAATCAGTCAAGAAGCCTTGGGGGCAATTTCGCGCCAAAAGCAAACAAGGCCTTTCCGTTGAGGGAAAGACCTTGTCGATGGACGCCATTGCCAAAAACCAGCTATTTTTCGCTAGCTATCGGCAGCCGGGCCCGTGGGAATGGAGAGTTCCACCACCAGGCCGCCCCCTGGCGCATTAAAGGCCCGCACCCTGCCCCCGTGCAGACGCACCGCCCGCTCGGTGATCGCCAGGCCGATGCCGGTGCCGCCGCTCTGGCGGTCGCGGGCGTCCTCGGCCCGGTAAAAGGGCTGAAACAGCTTGTCGAGGGCCTCTTCGGCAACCCCCGGGCCAAAATCCCTGACCCTGATCACCGCTGCGGCAGCACCCGGTTTAGAAGAAGAGTCGAGCGTGACCTCCACCGCCGAGCCCTCTGCTGTATAGCGCAGAGCATTGCGCACCACGTTTTCAACCGCCCGGCGCAACATTTCCGCCGACCCCTCAACGCAGATCACCTCGGCCCCTTGCAAACGCACCTGGCGGTTGCTGTTGCGGGCTTCGAAATCGGCATCGGCAACGACCTCGCTGACCAGGTCCTGCAGATCGACCGGATCGCTGAGCAAACGATCGGCTCCGGTTTCGAGCAGGGTCAGGGTCAGCAGCTGGCCGATCAGCTCGTTAAGGCGCTCGGCCTCGCGTTCGATGCGGTTCAGAGAGGCTGTCGCTCCATCTCCTGACTGCTGGCGGGCAAGCTCCAGGGCGACATTGAGCCGTGCCAAAGGAGAGCGCAACTCATGGGAGATATCCCCCAGCAACCGCTTCTGCGAACCGATAAGCGCCTCGATGCGTTCGGCCATGCCGTCGAAATCCC
>CALZIZ010000036.1 GCA_945787465.1 uncultured Desulfuromonadales bacterium | reverse complement strand
CGCGGACAGACGTCCAAGGGACGCAAGCCTTTCGATACGCTCCATTCTCTGGCGAAGATTGACCCGCTCCGTGAGGTCTTCGACGGTCAGGATATCTCCGGCGGACTTGCCCGAACTCAGCGGCAGCAGGGCCAGGCGAAAGGTCAGCTTTTTGCCTTTACGATCGAGGTTGACATACTGACTCCAGGGCCCCGGGTCTTGGAACGGCCAGGCGCCCTCCAGTCCCTTGAGAACCTCGGGCCAGGACTCGAGCAGCTCAGGCAGGGGCATGGCCCCGGCAATCGGGGCGAGTTGCAGAATCCTCGCTGCGGGTCCGTTCACCGAGGTCACCTGATGGTTTGAATCGAGGGTCAGAATCCCGGTTTCGATGTTTTCGACGATGGTCTTTTTGAAATTTCGCTCGCGCATGATCTCCCGCCGCGAGTGCCGAAGCGCACCCAGGGTCCTCAGCAGTTTATCCCGCCGCAGGTTGAGTTCGTTAGCCATCGAATTGAACGAGCTGGCCAGCGCGCCCACCTCGTCATGGGTCGTCACCACAACCTGGGTGGATAGATTGCCCCGGGCCATCTCCTTGGTGCTGGCGATCAGTTGCAGCAAGGGGTCGGCGATGCTTCCGGCAAGCTGCCAGGCGACCACCAGCACGAGCAGTCCGGTCACAGAGATGAGCATCCAGCTCTCGCTGACAAACTGGGTGAACTCCTTGCGAATCAGGCTTGCGGCCTCCTCGGCCGGCTTGTGAAATATTTGCAACTCGGCGCCGATGGTAATGCCGCCGAAGACCCCGCGTTGCTTATAGCCGCCGCTGTCGAAATAGATCGGGGCATAAGCCATGATCTTGCTCGAACCGCCCACGTTGGTCACATCGACAACCCCTGCGCGACCATTCGAAACGGCCTCGGCCACACGGGGATAGTTATCATGAATGAACCCTGCGGCACGCAGGTTGTAGGGGATAATCCCCTTGGCGACAAGCTCGGGCGAAGAGTCGACGCTATAGGGCGCAACCAGCTTACCCTGCGGATCGAGGCCGCGGATATCCCAGTACTTGGGATGGGTGATAATCCAGCCCTCGTCATCGAACATGAAGGCATAGTTGCCGCTGTCATAGGAGGGGAAGACCAGATAGCGGTCTTCGGCCGGGGTAATGTGCTGGGTGAATTCCATCAGGTGGCGATGGTCCAGCGAAAGCACCACAACCCCCTTGAGGGCACCTGAGGCATCTCGAACCGACACGGCAAACCTCAACACCCCGTCGAAGGAAGCCCCCTCGACCGCGGCTTCAGTGTTGCTCTTTATTCACATGCCAGCCGGTCAGGTGACTAACATAGATCTCCCCTGGCGGCAGATCGCGCGCCTCGAGAAAATAGGTTTCGCTCAGGTAGGTGGTGTTGGCCGGGTCGGAAACATCACGCAAGTCAGAAAGACCAAGGTTGTCGCGGATTCGTAACTGTTCCCATCCGTCGGGCCCGATAAAAGCAAGTTCCCGATACAGCGGAGCTTCTTCGCGTTTCTCTGTCGGCTGCAAATTGGTTCCAGAGCGGTACCACAGGCTTCGAAGGTGCCTGCGACTGAACTCCAGGTAGGTTTCTTCTTCGGGGGGCAGCAGGCTGAGGGTCTTCAGGTCCTGCTCGACAGCATGCAGCAGATCGGCAACCTGGGCAGCGACCATTTCAGCCCGCAGCTCAAGAGCCCTGGCGGCCTGGGCATCAAGGGCCTCGGTCGCGTTATTGCGCAACAGCGTTTCAACGGCACGCAGGCTGTGGCTCGAATTGATGGCCAGCATAATCAGCGGCACCAGGGACAGTGCCAGGAAGGCGAAGAGGACCTTTTTGTGCAGATTAAAACGAAACATGGCGTGAATTATAACAGTTAAACTCTTTTTTCTCACCTTTTAATCAGAGTTGTCCGGTTAGGATTTTGCATTCGCTCGGGTTCGCCCCTCAAGGGCTAAAACCTTTTGCCGCAGAGGCACAGAGTTTTTTCAAGCGAATCAGTCAAAAACAGGGGGTTCTCTGTGCCTCTGAGTCTCGAGTGAGCGAAGCGAGCGGGTGGCAAACACCATTCCGGACACTCCTGTGATCGAGGGGGCGTAGGTTGGATCAAGGAGCGCAGCGACGGACCCGACAACTGCCAGCGTTGAAACACCTGTTGGGTTTCGTTCCTCAACCCAACCTACCAAATTTCTCGGTGGGGCAAAGTTTTGCAGAAACGAAAATCGCCCCTGAAGACTCTAAATCTCCAGGGGCGATTTGATTTGCTGTGGAAGCACTTTTCTTTTTGACCGGCCCGAACGCAGTCCGGCGGTATTATTTGCGGCGGCTGACCACGTACTCGGCGAGTTCGAAGAGCGCCGCTTTCACGGGGCCGTCGGGGAAATCCTTGAGATGCCCCTGGGCCTGCTCGACGAGGTCCTGCGCGCGGCGACGGGTGTAATCGATGCCCTGGTAACGGTCGATCAGGTCGATCACGTAGTTAAGGTTGTCATCGGAGAGTTCTTCTTCTTCGACGATCTCCGCAACCTTCTGCCGCTCCTCGGCTGTGCACTGGCGTAGCGTATGGATCAGCGGCAGGGTCATCTTGCCTTCTTCGAGGTCATGCCCCTTGGCTTTGCCGAACTCGGACTCGTCGGCCACGTAATCGAGAGCGTCATCCATGAACTGGAAGGCGATCCCCAGATCCATGCCGAACTCGTGCAGCGCCTGACACTGAGCCTCGGTAACCTCGCCCAGAATGCCGCCGCACTCGCAGGCTGCGGCAATCAGCACGGCGGTTTTGGTGCGCACCACCTTCATGTAGCGATCTTCGTCCATATCCAGGTCGCAGGTGCTGATCAGCTGCAGCACCTCACCCTCGGCCATCATGGTGGTGGCGTCGGAGAGGGCCCTGAGGACCTCCATGCTGCCTCCGCGGACCATGATGGAGAAGGTCTTTGCGAACAGAAAATCGCCGACCAGCACCGAAGCCTCGTTGCCCCAGACCGAATTGGCCGAGGCACTGCCCCGGCGCAGCACGGCGCTGTCCACCACATCGTCATGCAGCAGGGTCGCAGTGTGGATGAATTCGACCACGCTTGCCAAGCCGATGCGATAATCGCCCTGGTACCCGGCCAGTCGCGCGCAGAGCAGCAGCAGCATGGGCCGGATTCGTTTACCCCCGCTGGCCAGTACGTATTCGCCGACCTTGCGGATCAACACCACGTCGGAGGCGAGGTCCTTTTTAAACTGTTCTTCGACCAGCTTCAGGTCATCTTGCAGTAATGCCAGGGCACGTTCCATGAAGTTTCTGCCGTCCTGTGTAAATAACATAAGTAAACAGTCAAAAAATTTGACTTATCCTAAAGAATCACCCGGACCCTTGTCAAAACATTTTTCCTCTTCCGTGACTATATTAGACGGGCAACCGTCCTGACCCTATCACCTGGCCGGGGCCGAAACCCAAAAACGCCACCTCCAGCAGGAGGCTGCCTGGTGGTGCTGTGCCCTAACTCTGAACCAGACCTTTTGCTGTCAGTGCGCTAGCGGAAGCTCGACCCGAAACCGGGCGCCGCCCAGCGAAGAGGTGCTTACCGAGAGGCTGCCACCATGGTCTTCTACCAGTTTGCGACACACAGACAGCCCAAGGCCCGTCCCTTCGTTGCGGCCTTTGGTCGAAAAAAACGGCTCAAAAATCTGCTCGCGCAGCTCTTCGGGAACCCCGGGGCCAGAATCGTCGACCAGGATGACCGCATGCCGGCCATCGCAAAAGGCCTCGATTCGCAATGTTCCTGCCCCGCCCATGGCCTGACCGGCGTTGAGCAGCAGGTTTACCAGCACCTGCCGCAACTGGTCGCCGTCTCCAATAACCCGTAGCGCCTGCCGTGTCGAGGGATTACAGGCAAATTCAAGCTCCTTGAAAAGTTTCTGCGGGCCCAGCGAGGCGATAGTATCATCCACCAGCTCAGCCAGGGCTACGGCCTCCCGGCGGGTGGCGCTGGCGCGGGCGAAGCCAAGGAGCCCGCCGGTGATGCGTCTGCATCGCTTGCACTCGGCGACAATCGCCCTCACGTCCTCCCTGCGGGGATCGCCGTCTTCGAGATCTTCAAGGAGCAACTGGGCATAACCGAGGATGATGCCCACCGGATTGTCAATCTCATGGGACACCCCGGCGGCAAGCTGGCCGATGGCAGCCAGGCGTTCGGCACGCACAAGATTCTGCTGCATCTGCTGCAGTTCCTCGTTGGCCGCCGTCAGGGCCGTGTTTTTGCTGGTCAACTCCATGCGATTGAGGGAGAGACTTTCGGCCATTTCGTTGAAGGCCATGGCAAGGGTGCCGATTTCATCTCCACGCAGACTGCGGATGCGGGTCTTGAGATTGCCCTTGGCTATGGCCCGCGCCCCGGCGATCAACTCCTTGATCGGCCGGGTCACCCGGTTGGCCACCATGGCCACCAGGATAAGGGAGCAGGCGACGGTGAGCAGGGCAATGCGCAGAAAATACTGGCGCACTTCGGCAAGGCGGGCATCAACGGAATCGTAGGAGATAAGATACCGCACCGAAAGGATCTGCTCTCCGGTCGGGCCGAAGGCCGGTGTCAGCAGGTCAAGGGCCCGGTGACCGTCCTGCAGCAACAGGGTGCGAATGGTCAGTTTAGCGGTTTTGAGCCGCTCTTCAAGATCGGCCGTGGCCAGAAGCCCCTGCTCTATGCCGCCAAAGCCTGCAGACTTCGGCGATTCAAACAATACGCGTCCGCCAGGCGTCATCATGAAAAACTGCATGAGATCGGGATTGAAATTCAGGAAATCCCTGACTTCGGTCAGGTTCTGGGCCCCCTGATCGGCAAAGGAGCCGCGAAACAGCTTGAGCAGTTCGGGTGTGGCGAACCGGGCAAAGGCCTGGCTCTGGGAGTAAAGGTGCTCCTCCCAAGTCTGCGATTGATTTCTTTCGAGGACCAGAAAGGTCATCAGCAACACGGCAATCAGCGTGCCGCTGGTATAGAAGAAGAGCTTGTTTCCCAGGGTTATCTGCACGAAAAAAAGCCTCGCCGAAGGGATAGGGGCCCGAAACAGCCCAAGGCCTTGGGAAAAAAAGATGAAGAGGTTTTCAAATCAGGGCGAGGCTTTTGCCGGGGGGGCCTTGTAGGGGCGAAACACCTTGGCTTTTTTGTTCCAGCGATAGCTCTCGGCGTCCCAGATTTTTTCAAGCAGGTTCCAATCTATGTGCAATTCGTCGATTTCATCCAGAAGTTCCGAGACTTCGAGCATCTCGCCGTCATCGATGCGTAAATCAGCATTTTTGTCGGCCCACAGGTATTGGGCGACCAGAACCTGGTCGACGCCAAGGATAGGCGCCGGCGAGCTCGGCCCTGAGGTCTTGGAGACTATCTCTCCACTGAATTTCGCCAGGCCCTCGAGCTCGGCGCCGGGGCTGACCTTGACCAGGTAGGCGATCTGCCTGAGCCCCATGCCCGGTTTGACGATCCAGCGGGCGGTCCCATTCTCGTTATCCAGGCTGGAGGCTGGTGGGCTGGCCTCGACCAGCTTCCAGCCGAGGGGAAAGTGCTCCCTGAGAATAAACCCGTGCTTTTGCTCCGAGGCATCCAGGTACACCTGGACCGGAATCACCGATCCCGGAGCTGCAAAGGGAGGAAGAACCCGATTGGCTAAGATTTGCGTCACCGGCGGCGGCGGTTGCAGCGATTTCCAGTTGTACCAGAACAGAGCCAGGGCGACGAGCAACAGCCCGAGCAGGCCATAGAGGATCGGTTTGCGGGACCGGCCGGGTTCAGCCTCAGCTTCAGCCTCGCTATCAGCGGTGCGGTCTCCATTCTGCAGAAAATCCTCAAGGGGACACTCAAGGGCCTCGGCCAGGCGCAGGGCATTCTCCCGTTTGATCGACGGGTAGCGATTGTTCTCCCAGCGAGAGATGGTGTCGGTGGTCACCCCAACCACCTTAGCCACATAGAGCTGGGTGAGTTTTTTTTCCTCCCGAATCTGACGCACGGCATCGCCGTCGAGACAGACTGTGGGCGAAAGGCTCATATTCATCCGTTACCTCTTGACCAAATTGGCGTTAGCCAAAGTCTACCAGACCCCCGCAGCAGGAGTAAACAGCAAAAAAACCCCCAAAAGCCCCCCTGAAAGAACCCGACATACTGATGATTAAAATACTGAAATTATTCGAAATATACCCGACATAGGGCCGCATACCGACAGAAATCTAGTGCAAATGAAAAAAAACTCGTGTATAAATTTATCCAAATTCGGGCATGAGGCCCAGACAAACACTTTTTTATTGGAGGTATTACCCATGAAACGTCTTATCACCGTGCTGCTCGCCGTTGCCTTCCTCGCCACTGGCGCTCTGGTAGCTGTTGCTTCTGAAAAGGGTGAAGCCGAGTACACCTTCGAAGCCAAGAATGGCAACATCACCTTCCCCCACGAAGCTCACCAGGGCATTGTCGAGGACTGCAAGACCTGCCATCACGAGGGTGTTGAAGCCGGCGCCTGCCGCACCTGCCACACCAAGGAGAAGGGTGATGTTCCGACCTTCAAAAGCGCTGCTCACAAAATGTGCAAAAGCTGCCACAAGGCCCAGGCTGGCCCCACCAAGTGCAGCGGCTGCCACGTGAAGTAATTTCGGCAGTTCCAGATACAAAAAGGGGAGCGAATTATCGCTCCCCTTTTTTATTCTCTCCCGGGGCCTCACCCTGCGACCCTTGGGGCCAGCGCAGGTCGAGGGTCATCGGAAATTCGGGATGAACCTGGCCATTTATCATCGCCCTCAACCCCTGTCTCGGCCCAAACACCTGAAAACGCTCCCGGCGGCGCTCGTCGGCCTCCTCTGCTGAGGCAGGAATCCCATCGTAAGCTCCAGCGTCGGGACTTTCCGTAAAATATCTGCAACCGCCCAATCCTTCCCCCGATGCAGAATCGACCACCTCAAATTCAAGCGGAACCTGCGGGCGAAGATCCGGAAGCAGGGCCAACTCAAGGGGCCAGGCCTTAAAACGCACTCCGGCCACCTTCAGATCGGCCTGGCCGGTCGCACCCAGGGGAACCCGGCGCCCGTTGCAAAGCACCACATACCGTTCTGCCTCTTCACTTTGAAACAGCACCTCGAGGCGCTCGCATGACGAGTCTACCGGTCGGCTGGCTGCCCCGCTGGCAACCTCTGCCCCCAGCACCGGCCAGGGCTCTATGGCCTGCCTCAGGCTCAGAACCCCGCCGGGAACGAGCAATTCTCCGACCTGCGGGAAACGCCAGAGCAATTGAGGCTCCAGCCACTGCCGGTGAAACGCCATCCCGAACTGCTGCAAATCTTCAACGACCAGGTCTAAATCCCTGCCGATAAAGTAAGGCAAGGCAAAACGGTCCTGCAGAGCGCTGCCCCAGCGAACCAGCTCCCGGCGCCAGGGTTGCTGCCAGAACCAGGCGACCAGGCAGCGCACCAGCAGAGCCACGACCAGCCCCAGGGCCGGTTCGGGGAGCATCTCGAAACCGCGCATCTCGAGCAGGCCCCTGCGGTTGTGGGGATGATGCGGGGGAAACAACTTGTCGATACAGAATTCGCTTCGGTGGGCGCTACCGCTGACATCGACCAGCAGATGGTCGAAAAGGCGGTGCAATTCCTCCCCGCTCAGGTTTTGGCTTTGCTCAAGCTGGGCAAAAGCAAGTTCGAGGTGGTACAGACTGTCGTGCCGGGCCTCGTCGATTCGTGGAGCCTGACTGGTCGGTCCGACGAACAGCCCGCAAAATGCGTAGCTGAGCCCCGGATGGTTCTGCCAGTAACCGATGAGGCTTGCCAATAAATCGGGTCTGCGCAGAAAGGGGCTCTGGTCAGCAGTTGCTGCACCGAGGACCAGATGGTGGCCGCCTCCGGTTCCCACGGTGCGGCCGTCGGGGAGAAATTTTTTCGTACCCAGCCCGCAGCGTTTGGCCTCGCGGTGCAGGACAAACGTCTGCTCAACGAGTTGCGACCAGCGGGATGCGGGCTGGCTGTTGACCTCCAGGACTCCGGGATCGGGCGTCAGGGTGAAGCCCTGCAGTTGCCCCGCCGGCTCCAAAGCGTAGCCACCGATGCGAACCTCGCAGCCCATTCCGGCCGCCGTATCCTCAATCAGCGAAACCAGGTCGATAAAGCTATCGGCGCAGGCGATGGGCGGCAGAAATATCTGCAGAATGCCATCCTTCACCTCGATGCACAGCGCCACCTTGATGCTGTTGTCCTGCAGGGTTCGGCGCCCTGCATCGACGCAAGCAACCGAGGAGGCGCTCCCGGCCTCCTGCGCCAGGCCCTCGACCTCAGGCCAATCGATCCGGTTGAGGGGCAGGCGCAACCCCAGAACCCCGACCCCGGGGGTTAAAACCAGGCGATCGCCGGGCACATGCCATTTGCAACTACCCCAGTAGGGTCCTTCTGCGCCCTGAATCCGCAGCAACGGCAGCACGTAGCCGACGACTTCGGGCGACGACTCTTCAAAAGCCTCAATGATACAGCCCCTGCCGACCCCCGCTCTACGCCCCAGCCCCTCGATAAACCGCCCGGCCCGGGCAACGCCAGCCTTTCCCCGGGCATCGAAACCGGCCAGTAACGAAGGGTCGCGCCATAGAGCTTCTCCGTCGTTTCGCCAGTAACATCCAAGGGCCCAACGGGGCAAAGACTCTCCGGGGTAACATTTTCCGACCCCGTCATGCACCAGGGCCCCGGCGGGAGCGTGGTTGCAAAGGCCCTCAAGGAGCAATTCTGCTCGACGGCGCTTATCCTCACCAAGCGCCTCGGTCTGCCATTGCGGCGAATCCAGGGCATCCAGAGCGACAAAAGTCGGCTCGCCCCCCATGGTCAGCCGCACATCCCGTCCCTGCAACAGTTCGTCGACCTGTCGGCCGAGGGCTTTTATGGAAAACCACTGCGACTTCGGGTAGGGAGAACCTTCGTTATTTGGAGCAGGCTTTGACGACTTGATGGGCACCTCCTGCCCGCTGCGAGCGCCCGCTTCATCAGCCCTCGACGCGGATGTTCAACTCGAACTCGAGTCCGGCTGCCGCCTGGTCGGCCCGCAGGCTGCCGCTGACCGGCGCAGCATTACTGGGGCAATAGCTTGCCGCCAGGGCAACGTGCCGGTCGGTCACCGCCAGGCCGTGGGTCGGATCGTAGCCCCGCCAGCCGCCACCGGGCAGGTAGACTTCTGCCCAGGCATGCAGATGGCGCTCGGAACTGTCGGGGTCGCCTTCCTGATATCCGCTGACAAAACGGGCGGCAATCCCCTGGGCCCGGCAAGCCGCTATGAACAGCACCGCCAGGTCACGACAGGAACCGGTGCGCTCGGCCAGGGTGTATTCCGCAGGATGGGGATCGCCCTCAAGACGGATGATCACCCGGAACTGCTCGTGAACCCAGCTGCTGAGTCTCCCAAGAAATGCCAGGGTATCCCCGCCGCATTCGGCACTCAAATTACGGGCCAGTTCGGTGACCGCCTCAGGGATGTCCCGCGGATCGCCAAGACAGGGCTCGAGAGGTCTGCGCCAGGGCTCGGCATAAACCAGCGGCAGGGTTTGGGCCCCGGCATCGGTCAGGATGTAATCAAAGGGATCGGTGCGCAAGGTCTCTGCGGTAAAGGCGCTGGTGATAACCAGCCGTTCAGTCAGATCATTGAACCAGGCATGAGCAACGCTGTTGCCTTCGGGGTCCATCACCTGAACCAGGCCGGCCGGTTCGGGCTCTACCGAAAGGCTGAAATCGAGCAGGTTCTGGGATGCATCGCTCCGCGGGCGCAGCCGTATGGTCTGGGGCTCGAGAAAGACCGGGTGGCTGTAACTGTAACGGGTGGTGTGAACGACCTTAAAGCGCATAGCCGGGAAACCTGCTTTTTCTCTGAGGATCAGTGAAATCGATATCCCTCTGTCGGTTTTATGCGGCATTGCAGATGCCAGCAGGTGAGGAGTGAGGCGAGAGGGGTAAGGCGTCATTAACCGCCCTAAAAAGAACAAAGCTTTTCCTTTTGCTCACCTTACACCTTACCCCTCACGGCTTCAGAGGGCACTTGGGGTTCTGGTTCGGCGGACAGAGCTGGGAGAGAATGCGCTCGATCCACTCGGAGGGAAGTTCGATAATCGAATCCCGCAACCGGTCCATCCACCAGTCGGAAATCTCCTGCAGGTCCTCCTTGCCGTAACGGTGCTCGACGATGCGGAAGGAATCTTTCTCGTAGAGCACCACATCGACGGGCCAGTCGACATCGGTGGCGCTGATGCGGGTTGAATCGAAGGACAGGATACCGACCTTGATGGCGAAGTTCAAAGGGTCTTCGAAGCTGAAGGTGCGATCAAGGATCGGCTTGCCGTAGCCGCTTGCCCCGACGATCGAATAGGGGGTTCCCCTGGCCACCTCAACCCAGTTGCCCTGCGGATACAGAAGATAGAGCTTGGGTTCGCGGTCATTAGCCATCTGGCCGCCGATAAGGCAATGGATATCGAAACGCAGGCCGCCCTTTTCAAGAGCCTCCTGATCTTCTTCGGCGACCTTGCGGATCATCTCGGCAAAGGAGTTGACCGCCTTGTACAACCGGTCAAAGGGCTCCGGCTGGGTCTCAATCAGATCTTCGAAGTAGGTCAGCGCCTTGTCGCGGGCCGAGCGCAGCCCGGAGGTCATCAGAAACATGGCCGATCGTTCGCCATGAAAGATGGAAACCTTTTTCGCGGTGATCGCTTCATATCCCGAAGTGATCCGGGTATCGGCAATCCCCACCAGTCCCTCGCGGACCCGCATGCCCAAACAAAAAGTCATGGTCTTACTCCTTGATCGAAGTCTGAAGTTGCTCATCCAGGGGGCGCAACGCAAAAAATGTCTCATGAATGGCGCTGCCGACCTGGTTGAGGCGGGTCTGGGTGGCATCGAGATACTCGTGCAACCCCGAGCCGAGGATTTCTTCCACCGTTGTGTAGTCCATTTCGGCAAGCAGTCTGCCCAGAGTCTTGTCGGCCGGATTGGAGAAATGGCCCCGCGGACTGCCGGTGATGTTGCGCATGGAAATCTCGGCCGTCACCAGGCAATGGTGTATTGCCCTGGGAAACTTCTGGTCGAGAACAAGAAAGGCGACGATTTTTTCAGGAAAGATTCTCCCATAGCGTTTGCGGTACATCTCGAAGGCACTGGCCGAACGCAGCAGCGCCGCCCAGAGGATATTGTCGAAGGGGGTTCCGACATAGTCAACCGACGGCAGCAGGATGAAGTATTTGACGTCCAGGATCCGCGAGGTTTTATCGGCCCTCTCGAGCATGCGACCCAGGCGGCCGAAATGCCACCCCTCGCTGTGGGACATGGTGCTTTCTGTCACCCCGACAAAGAGGTGACTGGCCATCATGACATCGACAAAGAACTGGTGGGGCAGATCCATGGCCTGACCACCGGTCGTGGCACCGTTAACCATCAGGTAAAAGGTGTTGACCTGCTGCCACATCTCGGAGCTGATGTATTCCCTGACCGAGCGGGCATTTTCCCGGGCAAAGCGCAGGCAGGAGAGGATCGAGCTGGGATTGTTGCGATCGAAGGTCAGAAACTGAATGACGTTTTCACGGTTCGCTTCGCCGTATAACTCTGAAAAAAGCTTGTTGTCACCGGTGGTGTTGATCAGTGGCCGCCACTGCTCTTCTCCTGCCAGGGGCAGATCAAGAATCATGTGAAAATTGGCATCGATAAAACGGGCCACGTTCTCGGCCCGCTCGATGTAGCGGTTCATCCAGTAGATCGAATTGGCAACCCGGCTCAGCATGGTAATTGTCGATCCCTTCTATTGATCCTGTTCAATGGGGCAGGATGAGTCAATGACCCAGGTGTCCTTACTCCCCCCGCCTTGAGATGAGTTGACAACCAGCGAGCCTTTTTTCAATGCCACCCGGGTCAGCCCCCCGGGAAGCACGTAAACATCCTCACCGAACAGTATGTAGGGACGCAGATCCACATGGCGCCCCTCGAAATGGTCATCCACCAGCACCGGAACCCTTGAGAGGGACAGGGTCGGCTGGGCGATGTAGTTGCGCGGTTTCTCCTTGAGGCGGCGGGCGAACTCCTGGCGCTCGGCCTCACTGGCGTGGGGACCGACCAGCATGCCGTAGCCTCCCGACTCGTTAACCGCCTTGACGACGAGCTTGTCCAGGTTCTCCATAACGTACTTAAGATCCTGCTCCTTCCAGCATCCGTAGGTGGGGACATTGTCGATGATCGCCTCTTCGCCCAGGTAATACTTGATGATCTGCGGCACGTAGGCGTATATCGCCTTATCGTCCGCCACCCCGGTTCCCGGCGCATTGGCGAGAGCCACCCGCCCGGCCTGATACACCTCCATCAATCCCGGAACTCCAAGCATCGAGTCGTCTCGAAACACCTTGGGGTCTATGAAGTCGTCGTCGATGCGCCGGTAGATGACATCGACCTGTTCCATCCCCCTGGTTGTGCGCATCATCACCCGGCCCTTGTGAACCACCAGGTCACGCCCTTCGACCAGCTGAACCCCCATCTGCTGGGCCAGGAAGCTGTGTTCGAAATAAGCCGAGTTGAAGGTCCCCGGCGACCATACGACGACCGTCGGCTCCCGCACCCCTTTGGGGGCAAGATACTGGAGCATTTCGAGCAGCCGGTCGGGATAATCGGTCACCGGCCTGACACTGCAGGCATCGAACACCAGGGGAAATGTCCGCTTCATCACCAGGCGGTTTTCAAGCACATAGGACACCCCCGAAGGGCAGCGCAGGTTATCTTCCAGCACATAATAACGGCCATCGCGGTCACGCACCAGATCAGTGCCGGTAATGTGGCACCAGATCCCTTTGGGGGGTTTGAGCCCCAGGCATGGCTTTCTAAAACCCTGGGCCGAGAGGATCAGCTCTTCAGGGATCACCTTGTCCTTAACGATTCTGCGTTCGTTGTAGACATCGTCGATGAAGAGGTTAAGAGCCTGCACCCGCTGCTTGAGCCCCCGCTCGAGTGTCTCCCATTCATTGGCCTGGACAATCCGCGGGACAATGTCGAAGGGAAAAATCCGCTCGGTTCCCGAATCGTCCCCGTAGACGCTGAAGGTAATCCCCAGGTGCAGCAGGGCCTTTTCGGCCGCCCGCTGGCGCCGCAACAACTCCTCTTCGGGCAGCGTGTTAATCTTATCGACCACCAGATTCGCGCCGGGGCGCGGCCGTCCCTGGTCATCGAACATCTCGTCGTAAAAGCCCTGGTGTTGATAGTCGTGAAAATTCATGGAGCCCGCCCCTGATGATTTATCTAAATTGATTTCATTTTAATTCAATTCAAGCGGAAACTTGTCCAAAGTCAATTCCCCCCGAAACATTATCATTAACAATATTCCTTTTCGGTGCAAAACCGACGTCCAATAGTATAAAATGACTCAACGAAACAACCTTCGAGGGGAAAAGACCTAATGATCGAAGCCATATTCTGGGACAACGACGGGGTTCTGGTTGAAACCGAACATCTCTATTTTCAGGCGACCCGCGAAACGCTGGCCCCCCTTGGTATCGAGGTGTCAGAGCAAACCTTCATCGACATCTCCCTTCGCCAGGGACAAAGCGTCCTCGATCTTGCCCTGGACCAGGGTCTGTCCCGTGACGGCATGGAAGCGCTGCGTCTGCAGCGCAACGGTCGCTACGCCGAGTTGCTGGCCGCAGAATCATGCGTGCTCGAAGGGGTGAAGGAAACCCTATGCCAACTGCACGGCCAGATCCGCATGGCTGTGGTTACAAGTTCGCGCCGGGACCATTTCGAAATCATTCACCGCTCCTCGGGGCTGCTCCAGTACTTTGATTTCGTGCTCACCCGAGAAGATTACACCCATTCAAAGCCCCACCCTGAGCCCTACCTGGCCGCCCTGGCCAGAAGCGGCCTCGCCCCCGCTCAATGTCTGGTGGTCGAAGACTCACCCCGGGGGCTCCAGGCTGCCATCGCTGCCGGGCTGCGCTGCCTGGTAACCCCGGGGCCCCTAACCCGGGATAGCGATTTTTCCTCCGCCAGCGGAATTCTTGAAAGTATCCGGGAGGTTCCCTCTTTCCTCGGATGAAAGGCCGCACCTCGTTCCTTGGAGCCACGGTCGAAAAGCGGCCCCAAAAAGCCTTTGGGGCAATTTTTCCCTTGATATCTTCCGGCACCGTATATAGTATGGCCGCCAACTTTGGTCTGCTTGTCAGGCTGGAGGGCTGACCCCGTGTACCCCCCCCCTCCGTGCACGGGGTCTTTTTATGCCCACTCCCCACCACCCCCTACGCCCCCTTGAAATGCCAGCCTGATTCCGCGCCTTCTGACCGATCAATAGCCCAGGACGTTGACCTGACCAAGGGTCCCCACGATCACCGACCAACCCCTGGATGGGCCTCAGATTTTTTGAGCACCTATGCAGGCTCGGCACTTAGACTTTTGCCCCGCACCGAACTCATCGGATCCAGGTTCTCTCGTTTTCCCGATGAAAACCAACTCAATAATTAAGACGGTTGCACTAATCCTCATTTCATGTAAAATATTTCTCATGTGACCCTGGCTCCCCAAGCCAGGGGAATTTTGCCCCGTGATACCCCTCCTTCACGGGGCTTTTTTTGCCTTTCTCCTGCCAAAACTCGCCATAAGAGTTTAAAATTGTTACAATATAAATGTTGTTTTTGCCAATGCGTTTCCGGAGGGAAGCACCCTCCCCCCCTCCTTCGAACGAGGAGCCGGGTCTGAGCCAGGAGGCCCCAATGAGCAGCAATCATGATCGTGATGATACCGTACAACGGCTGAGCCGGGTCGATACCGGAAAGCTCCCCGCCGATGGGGGCAAGCAGTACAACCGCCTGATTTTCGAAAAGAGCCCCTACCTGCTGCAACATGCCGAAAACCCTATGGACTGGTATCCCTGGGGCGAGGAGGCATTTACCCGGGCACGGGTGGAAGACAAACCGGTTTTTCTCTCCATCGGCTACTCGACATGCCATTGGTGCCATGTCATGGAGAAAGAATCCTTTGAGAGCAAGCAGGTTGCGAAGTTCATCAACCGTCACTTCATCTCTATCAAGGTCGACAGGGAAGAGCGGCCCGATATCGACAGCACCTACATGAACGTCTGCCAGATCATGACCGGCAGCGGCGGCTGGCCATTGAACCTGGTGCTGACCCCGGAGAAAAAACCCTTTTTCGCCGGGACCTTTATCCCCAGGGAGCCCCGCGGCGGCATGATCGGCCTGATTCAGATCATGGAGAAGATCAACGACCTGTGGAAAACCGAGCGGGACAAACTCTTACACACCGGGGACGAACTGACCGTCGCGCTGAACACGATGCATAACGAGCCAGCGACTAAGCATCCACTCAAGGACAGCGTCCTGCGCAAGGCCTTTGCCGAATTCCACAGCAGTTTCGACTATCGCAATGCAGGCTTCGGGCACGCACCCAAATTTCCCACCCCGCACAATCTGTCTCTGCTGTTGCGCCTGGGCCGGCGCTTTGACGAAAAACAGGCCCAGGCCATGGTTCTGCAAACCTTGCAAGCCATGCGCCTGGGAGGTATTTACGACCAGGTCGGATTCGGCATCCATCGTTATTCGGTCGACGATCGCTGGCTGGTCCCCCATTTCGAGAAAATGCTCTACGACCAAGCGCTTACGGTTCTGGCCTGCCTCGATGCCTACCAGGCCAGCGCCGATGATTTCTTTGCCCAGACGGCCAGGGAGATACTCAGTTACGTCACCCGCGATCTGGCCGACCCGCAGGGGGCCTTTTACTGCGGCGAAGATGCCGACTCCGAAGGCGCCGAAGGCACCTTTTACCTCTGGACGCCGCGAGAGGTCGAACAGGCTCTGGGAGCAGACCTGGCCAAGGTCTTCTGCCGCAGTTTCGATGTGACCGAAGGGGGAAATTTCGAGGGCAAAAGCATCCCTCATCTCAAGGAGGATGTCGCAGCGCTGGCCAAACGGGTCAAAGCCGATGAAGGGGAATTGGCAGAGCTGCTCGAACAGGCCCGCCAAAAACTCTTCGAAGTTCGCGAGCAGCGGGTGCGCCCCCATCGGGATGACAAGGTGCTGACCGGCTGGAACGGCCTGGCCATAGCGGCCCTGGCGCGGGCCGGAGCCATTCTGGACGATCGCAAATTATTGGACCAGGCAGAAACGGCGGCCCGGTTTATCTTTAACAAACTGCGGGCTCCCAATGGACGTCTGCTGCGTCGCTGGCGTCTGGGAGATGCCTCGATTCCTGCATTTCTCGAGGATTACGCCTATCTGACCTGGGGATTGATCGAACTCTACCAGGCCGGGTTCGACTCCTGGGCTCTTGAGGAAGCCCTGACCCTGAGCCGCCAGATCGAAGAATTGTTCAGCGACAACCAGGGCGGCTATTTCGACACTGGCAGCGATGCCGAAACCATTCTCAGCCGAGGACGCTCTATGCAGGACGGTGCCCTGCCCTCGGCCCACTCGGTGACGGCCTGCAACCTGCTTCGTCTCGGCCGGATCACCGCTGACAGCGCCATGGAAGAGCGCGCCAGCAATCTCATCGCCGCAAGACTCGATCATCTCGAATCCTACCCCCAGGCCTTCGCCCAGTGGTTGACAGCCCTCGACCTCGCCCTGGGGCCGGCCCAGGAGGTCGTGCTGGCCGCCGAGGACAAGGGCACCCCGCCGGCGGAACTGCTGCAGGTGGTGCGCCGGAGGTTTCTGCCCAACACCCAGCTGCTCTGGAATCGCCCCGGTGATAAGAAGCTGGCCACGCTGACCCCCCTGACCGCAGGCAAAACCGCTCTCAAGGGAAATCCGGCAGCCTACCTGTGCCGGAACCGCAGCTGCCAGGCCCCGGTAACCTCGGCAGAAGAGTTGGAAAAACTGCTGGACAAGGAGCCTTGCGGTTAGCCGCCCCAGGCTGAGCTCAGGGTTTCAGCTTCAACAAAAAAAAGGGGACGCAGCGGCCTTCGGCCTGCGTCCCCGAACATTGCATTGCATCGGACATTTGGACTACTGGATCACGCTTTGCTTTTCCGTTTCGGCCCGGGCCTCGAGGCCCAGGCCGATGCCTTTGCCGCTGTAGACATTGCGGGCATTCCAGAGCATCCAGCCGTTGGCCCCGAACTCCTCCGAAGCGCTGACCTGGGCGGCAATCTCGTCCTCGCCGAACTTGCGGCGGTCGAAGGCATAGTCGCGAAAGGCCTGCAGCCATGGGCGAAAGCGCACCGCCGGCAGCCCGGTGCGATCGCGGGCCCTCTTTAACGACAGAGAAATGACCTGATAGGGATTTTTCATCGGGTTGCGGTATGGACCGACGCCGAAGGTAAAGCCAGAGGGATAGAGCATGGGCGAAATATAATCGAGATGCTCTGTCACCTCCTCGAGCTGCTGACCGATGGAGGTGTCGTTCTCGTTCCAACAGACGTAGCCGAAGATGTCGGCAGACAAAAAGACATTGTGCCGGGCCAGGCGCTTTCGGGCTTCGGCAAGAAAATCGGTCACCGCTGTAACCCGGGTGTCCTGGATGTTCAAGTGGGAAAATTTCAAGCCCTTTCGCGCGGGAAAGCGCACGTAATCGAACTGAACTTCATCGAACCCAAGGGCGGCGGCCTCTTCGGCGATGGCGATGTTGTATTCCCACACCTCGGGCGCAAAGGGGTCGACCCAGGACAGACGTTCCCCGTCCTTCCATAGCCTTCCGGCGCTGTTTCGCACCGCAAGCTCCGGTCGAGCCTGGGCCAGCAGGTTGTCCTTGAAGACGACAATCCTGGCGATGGTATATATCCCCCGCTCTTTCAGAGAGGCCAACAGTTTTTGCGGATTTCTCACGGTAATGATCTTCTGGGCGCCGACCTCTTTGGCGAGCTTGATGGAACTGGGAAAGGAGATCATGCCCCTATCCCCTTTGACATCAATCACCAGGGCGTTGAGGCGGGTGTCTTCCAGTAGCTCCAGGACCGGGTCACGAAGCACCGGCTCGGCAATGCCGAAAAATGAGAGGTAAAGAGCCCGGGGTGAAAAGGGCTCCAGGGCGATGCGTTCACTCTGGT